>JBBTRP010000075.1:0-18063 GCA_038065125.1 Patescibacteria group bacterium | reverse complement strand
CTACACCAACGATATCTACACCCACGCCTACTCCTACACCAACGATATCTACACCCACGCCTACTCCTACACCAACGATATCTACACCGATAGCTAGTCTTGCACCTAGTGCTACACCAACGCCTGTGCCGGGATTACCTAATACGGGAATTGGTCCTGATGAGAAAAGTATTTCATGGAATGTCGTCATACCCGTTGCTCTCGTTGCGGTTTCGATCTTTTTCTACCTTGCTCGAAGAAAGCAAGCTGTTTAGTCTGGGTATAGTTAAAAATTAGTGAGGAAACGCCAGACAAAATTTTGTCTGGCGTTTGTGATTGGAAACATCTTGTAAAATGTATGCAATTCAAAATTATATCAAAACAAACACTATTATTAATAGGTGCTCTTTCGGGATTAACCCTCATTACCGGACTCTTTTTGTATTTTTTCCCAAAAAACTTGATTCAGGGTAGAGCGGCACTGCATGTTGAAAATATCGCTCCTATCCCAAGCCCAGAACAAGCAAATGCTCAGTCGTCTCTCGTGTTGGTAGGCAGGCCACTGCGTCTTAAAATTCCAGGTATCAATGTTGATGCTCCCGTTGAGTATGTAGGTCTTACATCTGAAGGTGCAATGGACGTGCCAAAAAATCCTGAGAATGTAGCGTGGTATAATCTTGGACCGCGCCCAGGAGAAAATGGGAGTGCTGTGATTGCTGGGCACTATGACTGGAAAAATAAGATACCAGCGGTATTCAATAATTTACACACTTTACGCAAGGGCGATAAAATATACATAGAAGATGAAAAAGATGCGAATACCGTTTTCGTCGTACGTGAAATTCAGATGTATGACAAGGATGATGATGCTTATGATGTGTTTGGTTTAAGTGACGGAAAAGTGCGCCTTAATCTCATTACATGTACAGGAGTTTGGAATAAGATCGAAAAAACCTATTCCGACCGACTTATAGTGTTTGCTGATAAAGAATAGGTATAAAAATAAAAAAATCACACAGAAAAAGCGTGTCATGAAATTCCACCAGGAGCTCTTTTTGGATGTGAATCCCATTATCGCTGACGAGTTCGAAGACATCGAACTTCCTAGGAGCTAAGGTGGCATTCAAAGCACTTGTAGTAATGTGTAAGGCCTTGCCAGTATTTCTCGCGATGCCCCGTCTGGGGGGGCTGGAGCAGCACAACAGACCCCGTGATTATCCCCCCCCTGGATCTGAGTCAGTATGGCTACAATCTCGAGAACGATGTCCAACTCAAAACTTCGCGCACATACTGGACGATCATCTACACGCGACCTTTCTACGTGTGTCCGGTCAAGAGATGAGTGACTCCTTTCTTGGTTTATGAGTTTCTACAACAAAATAATCCCAACCAAACGGTTGAGATTATTTTTTAGCCCCACGGAGAATCGAACTCCGATTTAGTGGATGAAAACCACTTGTCCTAACCATTAGACGATAGGGCCGTGGTGGTGTGAATACTATCAAAAAATTGTGTTCTGTCAACGAGCGTTATGAAAAAAAGAAGACGGCCGCGCGTGGGGGCGTGGCCGTGGTGTGAGAGGGGTTCGGAAGCGATCGGGGGTGATCGCTTCCGAACTGGTCAGGGTCGGAGGTGAAGGAGAGGGATCCTCGCGTCCGGCCGCCGTGGCGGTAGGGGTATGCCCAGGTCGAGGGAGAGTCTAGTCGGCGCCCATCCACTCGGGAGTAGTGGAGCCACCGGGGTAGTGAAGCCCGGAGGCTCCACCAGCGGTCGCGAGGGCGGGAGTCGCGTGATTCGCATCGGCCGGATTGAGACCGGTGGCGTTTTCGAGGAGCTCCTCGAGCGTCTCGATTGGCGGGAGCTGGCCTGTGGTGCCAGGCTTCACTTCGGTGTAGTCGAGCGCGGTGAGGTCGCAGACATTGAGGATGCGCCGCGCCTCGACGTCAATGATCGCGCCGCACTCGCGGTGAGCCCAGAGTCCCTTCCGGAGCTGGACGCGCTCACCACTTGGAAGCGTTATGCGCTTCTGGAATGCCCAGGAGTCCGAAGTGGCGTAGTCGCGGCATCCGCCATCGCTCGTCTCACGTCGGCACCCGCAGGGTGACCAGCCGATCCACCGCGGCGCGGTGGTCGCCTTTCCCGACTGTTTGACCAAGTCGAGACCGCGCAGTAGGCCGTAAATGTCCTGTTGCATCTTTTTTTCTCTCCTCCTAGCGATGACGAGCGGAAACCGTGAGTTCACCTAGCGCATCCTTCTGCGCCGGGTTGAGTAGATCCTGGATGTCCATGAGATTGGCCAAGATCGGGGCCATGTCCGTAGAGAAGCCGCGAGCATTTGAAGCTCGCTTCTTCTTGGGCTTGGCGGGCCGAGACACCTTAGTTCCGTCCTCTTGGACAAGAACCCCATTGACGAGAAATGCGGCGTTACACATGTTAAGAATCTCCCTAATTCGTATACCCATACCGAGTTGTCAATCCTGTCCGCCCTCCTCCAAGGGGTGGTAACAGGAACAAAGTTGTTTCCTCCATCAGGAGCCTCGCGCCTAGAGTGCACAAGGCCCTTGATGGAAGAATTACTTATTTCGATGTAATGAACTTTTTAAAAAAACAGAACGCCCGGGACGTTAGTTCCGGGCATTTTACGGTAAGTGTTGGTTGGTTCGTTCTTTTGCTGTCTTATTCAGTATGCTTCCCCGTAAAATGCCCGTTCCCACGAAGGAGGACGTTCGTAACAATAACACCACACGCAATCTGCTTGATTGCCTGCCATACGTTCGAGAAGTGCGAGTACGTGTAGTTCATATAATTATTCACTTATAATTGTATAAGACAGCAAAAAAGGTGTCAAGTTTCAGGGGGTGTGAATAACTTTATTTTCTTCGTGATACCGCTTGGTCATAAGGTTTATCTTTATAATCATAAGCTCTTTGAGGGTTCTATGAGCATCTTTAAGGGGTAAAAAGCGGCTTTTTCTGCTGGTGCACTCGGTCCAGCTCACCGGAACCTCCTTAATTATAAAGCCCATCTGCCTACCAATTGAGAGAAGCTCCATATCAAATCCCCAGCCCCAGATCCTCTGACGCGGGATGATCGAGCGAGCCGCCGAGAAGGTAAACGCCTTGAATCCACACTGGGTGTCCACGATTCCTTCAAGAAGTACGAGTTGAATAAGCAGATTTCCGATTCGCCCGAGGAGTACCCGCATCCGTGGCTGCTTGACGACGATCTTGCTGTCTCGCAAGTACCGCGAGCCGATAACGATGTCGGCCCCATTTTTGAAAGCGGCACGGCACGTGTCGAATTCACTGATCGGCGTTGCGCTGTCCGCATCCATAAAAAGAATGATACCGCCAGTTGCCGCGCTCATACCATCATGCACGCTTCTGCCCTTTCCGTGATTTTTTTCATGCTCGATCAGGCGCACGCGCGGGTCGCTTTCGGCGATGCGCAAAACGATTGATCGCGTCGTATCACTACTGCCGTCGTCGGAGACGATGATTTCTGCGAGAAGATTTTTTTTGTCGCAGTACGATCGACACTCATTTACGGCCGCCTCGATATTTTTTTCCTCGTTGTATGCCGGAATCACGATTGTGAGATCGCACAGAGGTTTTTCATGAATCGTCGGGCGCGGGATCGCGTAGCTGCGGAAGGTCCAGAATTTATTCATGGTGAAGTTCCACACAAAGATCACGCCCGAAGTCGCAAGTTTTGCAAAGATATACCAGAGCCCGAAAAGCGTGGTGAGCGCATACAGGACTATTACGTTGAGCACCAGCGCGCATACGGATACGATCAGGTATTTCGCATACTGCTTGAGGTAGCGGGGGCTGGAATCGCCAAAGGTCCATCGCTTGTTCCAGAAAAAGTTATTGGCAACCGCGAACACGAACGAGATCATCGCGGCCGGAATAAGCGCAACATGCCCATACTCCACGAGAAGGTAGAGGAGACCAATATCAATAATCGTTCCGGTGACCCCGACGAGTCCGTATTTCATGAGAACCCATAAATGGGCTCGAGACAACGTGATCATATGGTACCTATCATATCGAGTTACCTTGCAAATGTCACCCTGGCTGATAGGATCACCTGATGACAATCCTTGGAATTGAAACATCGTGCGACGAAACCGCCGCTGCGCTTATTGAAGAGCGGCGCGGGAGATTTCGTGTTCTCAAATCCGTTGTGGCAAGCCAGATTAAGATTCATGAGCAGTATGGCGGGGTGGTGCCGGAGGTTGCCGCACGAAATCATCTCATCACACTCCTGCCAGTCATCGCAAAGACCCTTGGCAAAACAATACCCGACGTGATCGCCGTGACTGCCGGACCGGGATTGGTCACCTCGCTACTCGTGGGCGTGCAGACCGCGCGGACGCTCTCCTATATATGGAAGAGGCCCTTAGTCGCCGTAAACCATATCGAAGGACACGTATACGCCAACTTCGTTGGCGAAAATTCCAAATTCCAAATTCCAAATTCCAACGCCAAAAACAAAGCCGATGCCAACTTCGTTGGCGAAAATTCCAAATTCCAAATTCCAAATTCCAAAGTTCGATTCCCCGCGGTTGTGTTGATTGTATCCGGGGGGCATACGGAGCTGGTGTTTATGAAAGGCCACGGGCAGTATGAGCTGCTTGGTCGCACACGCGATGATGCGGCGGGAGAGGCTTTTGACAAGGGTGCAAAAGTGTTGGGACTCGGATATCCGGGCGGCCCTGCGATTGCCAAAGCGGCGGAGAGCGGCGACCCGAAGAAGTACGATTTTCCGCGGCCGCTTCTTGGGAGTGGTGACGCGAATTTCAGTTTCAGCGGATTGAAGACATCGCTGCTCTATCGCGTGCGGGATATGCGTGCTGCCAAAGTTCGATTCACAAAAAAAACCACTACGGATCTTGCCGCATCGTATCAGCAGGCGATTGTCGATGTGCTTGTTGCAAAGACCACTCACACGGCGCGCGAGAGATCAGTGCGGACGGTCCTTGGGTGCGGGGGTGTAATGGCAAATACACTTCTGCGGCAGTCGCTCAATACGCGACTCTCTCAACAAGGAGTTTATTTTTCCGTTCCTCCGATTAATCTGTGTACCGACAACGCGGTCATGATAGCTGCCGCCGGAGCGTTGAAGGCGCGTCGAAAAGAGTTCACGTCCTGGAATGCAGTAGATGCGATGAGTCAGTGGGAGATTGCATAGTGAAACGTGGAACATGAAACTTGAAACATTTTCTCGGAGACGAAGAATAAAAATCATCGGCGGCGCGCATCAAAAAAACTTTGTCGCCGATAGTGATGCGGCTACTCAGAACATCGCGGCTGAATTTGCGCTGACACTGAAGGGTGGAGAGGTGATTGCGCTCTACGGTGATCTTGGCGCGGGCAAGACAACTTTCGTGAAAGGCCTTGCAAAAGCACTGGGCGTGACCGAGGTTGTCACGAGTCCTACCTTTGTACTCATGAACGTGTACCGCGCTCATTCAAAACAGATCTCCCGCCTTGTCCATATTGATTGTTATCGGCTCGAGCGGGCAGGACAACTTGCCGAGATTGGCGGGGATGAGTATTTCGGAAACAGTGACACCGTCGTCGCGATTGAGTGGCCTGAGCGCGTGAACACAGTCTTGCCAAAGGACGCGATCAGGATAGAATTCAATTTGGAATGATTCAGGATTCATGATTCAAGATTCACGAACCGTATGTCTGAAGAAGCACTTTCTGTGCCGAAATTAAAAACCGATGATGAGGTTGGTTTTGACCTTTCTCTCCGGCCGCAGACGCTTGTCGATTATATCGGACAGGAGAAGATCAGGGATATTCTTTCTATTGCGATGGAGGCGGCAAAGGGGCGAGGCGATACACTCGAGCACGTCCTCCTCTCGGGGCCGCCGGGTCTGGGAAAAACAACCCTGGCCCACATTATCGCGCGTGAGATGGGAGTGGGGATTCGAGTCACATCCGGTCCCGCCTTGGAGCGCGCGGGTGACCTCGCTGCGATCCTTACAAACCTTTCGCCCGGCGATATTCTTTTCATCGACGAGATTCACCGTATTTCAAAGACTATCACCGAGAGTCTCTATCCGGCCATGGAGGATTTTTGCTTGGATATTATTCTTGGCAAGGGGCCGGGCGCACGCACGATCCGGCTGGACGTTCCACGGTTTACGCTCATTGGCGCGACCACCAAGACGAGTATGCTGACCGCGCCGTTGCGGGATCGTTTCGGTAATCTGTTTCATCTGGAATTCTACGATCACTCCGACATGCTCAAGATCGTCAATCGCTCGGCACGCATCATGAGTGTCCCGGCGGATGAAGACGCTGCAGATCTCATGGCGGCACGCAGTCGCTCCACACCGCGCATCGCAAACCGCATCCTCAAACGCATCCGTGACTACGCACAAGTGCGAAGCGACGGCAGTATCACGCGCGAACTTGCCGAGCAAGCGCTCTCGCGTCTGGGTATCGATGAGAAGGGTCTTGACCATATGGATCGCAAAATCCTCTCCGCGATTATTGAGAAATTTTCCGGCGGCCCGGTGGGACTCAATACGCTCGCTGCATCCTTGGGCGAGGAAATGGAGACGATCGAAGACGTGTACGAACCTTATCTGATGCAGCAGGGACTCTTGAATCGCACGCCCCGCGGTCGTGTAACAACCGATGCGGCATGGGCACACCTCGGAATCGATTTGCCAAAGAGTCGCCAGGGCACCATTCTTTAGTGCGCGAGGAAACGGATCTTTTTTTCCAGGCGCGCGCCGGTGTCGTGTTGTGTCAGACGCACGCGCGACGTTTCAAAGAGGGCACCTTTCGTGTGGAGTGTTCCGTATTTTGTCGTGACCGCGCCGCGGTATCCGGCGTGTTTCGCCGCGTCGGCAACCTGGGCGCTATATTTTCCATACGGGTAACATAAAAATGTCATGGGAAGCCCAAGTCGCGACTCAAGCAAGTCTTTACTTCCCAGAAGTTCATATCGAAGAAGTTCGGGAGAGAGTGATGCGAGGTCCGGATGATTGAGCGAGTGCGATTGAATTTCAAACACACCACTATCAACCATGTCCTCGAGCTGCCCCCACGAGAGATACCCCGGAGTCCCAACCGCATTGCCGATCACAAACACCGTTCCCGTCATGCCATGACGCTCAAGGATCGGGAGCGCGACTGTGTACGCGTTCTCGTAGCCGTCATCAAACGTAAAAATTACGGGCTTTGAGGGAAGAGGTTTTTTCTTTTCCAGTGCATCGGCAAAATCCTGGAGACCGATGGTGTGAAATCCTTGCTTTTTGAACTCGGCGAGATGTCCGCTGAAGCGTTCGGGCGTGACGGAGAGGTCCTTGCCCAACTGATCCATATCGTTACTAATCGGGCGGACGTGATGGTAGAGGATGATCGGCACACGGATCGCATCTCGGTCGATCAGCGCAACCGCTTTTTCTTTTACTCGAGTCGCAATCGAGGGGCGCTCGTCGGGGAGCGGTTCCTCCACGGCAGGAGCTGAGAGGCCCGGAAACGCGATCACGGAAAACGCGACCAAAAGCGCGAGAAACAAACTTGATGGAGATTTTTGAAATTTGATCATACGATGTATGAATTGCATTTTTGCAGAAAAATGCTAGGGTTTCAAGAAATAACTATTCTCTATGAAGGAAATTTCTCCAATTCTTCACGCACTCGGTTTTTTAGAAAGTGAAATCACGACCTACCTTGCGGCCCTCCAGAACGGTCCGAGCACGGTATTGGAGCTGACAAAAGTTACCAACTTATCGCGTCAGGCGACGTACGGAGTTATTGACGAGCTGACCAGTCGCGGACTCATGTCCTCGATGCTTCGCGGGAAGAAGAAGTATTATCTGGCCGAGCAGCCAGAGCGACTTCTTTCCTATGCGCAGAGAAAAGAGGTGGAACTTAAAGATCAGGTCGCCGACCTTGAGGGCTTACTCCCTGAACTCAAGCTCAAAGTGAGCGGGACGCGTCCGGTCGTCCGATTGTTCGAGGGTAAGGAGGGGTTTCTCGCGATGTATGAGGAGATGCGCCAGTCAAAATGCAAGCAGATGCACGAGATGTACGACCTCGAAGCAAAGCGCATGTTTATCCCGCCCGGAACACTCCATAACACGCTCAAGAGTTTGAAAAATATCGGCACGAGGATCACCGCGCTCTACACGCACGAGCCGATGCGAAAAAGCCTGTCGCCGGAAACGTATATCCTTCCCGAAGAGTTCCGCGGATTCAAGTCCGCGATCAATGTGTACGATGATAAAATCGCCTGTTTTTCTTTTGAGGGAAAGCTGCACTCGGTCGTGATTGAGAACCATGCGATTGCAGACGCGTTTAGAGTTCTCTTTGAGCTTGCGCGCCGCGAACTTGACCGAGAGAACGCCCGCGCACCGTACGTCGACCAGCCGGAAGATACGAGTGATGGAGTGGGGGAGTAAAAATCGTGTAGAAAATAGAACGGGCTCTTCAATGAAGAGCCCTTGTTGGGGTGCCTAGAGGGCGCTACCGACTTTTGGTCGGTCGAGGCTTCCGACGCCCTCCGGACATCCAGTCCGGTTGGCCTCGGAGGTCGCCGCTATTCCTCGTTGAGAGGATAAGCATGCGCCACTCCTTTCTCAGTCGCAAGTCCCGATGTTACCAAACCGGCAAAGAATGTGATTGGACTCCTCTTGAGGAGTTCCGCTCAACGTACGCCGTGCAACCCGGAAGCGACTTAAAATTCATTATATTTGAAAAAATAGTGCTTGTCAAGCACTTTCTTGACACTTTATTTTCAAAGATAAAAACCGCGTCCTCATGAATCGAAAACGCGGTTTAGGGGAGTTCTGACGGATCCCAGAATCGGTCATTCGGCGCGATGTCGTTCTCGGCCATTGACCACAACTGAGTTCGTCGTTCTTCCGTGCACGGGTGGCACTCGAGGAGCTGCCAGAACAGGCTTCGTGTGTCCTCAAGCGACACCATCCGCCCCCGCTCCCACAGGTGTTCCTGGAACACCACATAGAGCTGCCAGGACTCCCGGACGGTTGCGAGTGCGTCGTCCCATCCCAGCGAGCACACTCGCCGGCGGTACGACATGAAGCGCGGAAGGTTGCCGGTGAACAGATCTGCGATTTCAACCCTAGACGGCAGAAAACCGCGGATGAGTTGCGTTCGTCTGCGCGACAGGTTCGCGCCACCCAGAGACCTGAGCGTCTGCCACCACGCTCCAAACGTGTCGTGGTCCCGCGCAACTTTTTGCTTGAGCTCACGATGTCGCGCGAAGAACAGCTCGTGTTCGATGCGTGCGCGCGCAAGCAATCGTCCATCCTCTGCCGACCGGGCAAAGGCCACGCAACTCTGCTTGAATTGCTTGCAGGCTTTGTGGTAGAGCCTTTGCCACGTCGGGTCCATACCGAAAACCTCGGGAATCTCCGGCGTGTCCGGATCATCTGAGCGGCCTGTGAGCCACTTGCAGAAGATGCGGACGCTTACACCACCATCCCGGCTCTTTATCGGCGCAAAGGAAAGGAAGAAGACATGCGAGATTGCTCCGATCGCACAACCGATGCACTCTGCGAGCACTTCCTCATAGAGGAGTTCAGTTGTAACGACGACCATTCGTCCTTCTTTGCCGGCAAACGCTGTAAGCGGTTGACGTCCGTCGTTCCGGGGTACGGTCTCAACATTCTTGAGAAGCGTATCCGCGCCTCCACATGCGGTCGCGCACTCCTTTGGTCCGTGAATGGCTTTTTGGAGCCAGGTGAGACTGTCAGGCATTCTGCGGACGACCCGCGTGTAGAGGTGTACGCCCTGAAGCGCTATGAAGGACACCTCGGCGCCTTTCGGCACCCTGAATCCTTGCCGCCTCTTTTTGCCGATGGTCACCTCCCAAATCCCCTCTTCTTGCTGCAGAGAGAGGAAGACGAGGTGATCCTGAAGGAACCTAACGTATTGTTGCCAGTCCGGTACTGAGATGTAGGTCTCTGTTCCGGACTTGACGACGGTTACATTCTTTAGTTGCTTCGGCGTGAGAGCCGATCGCAAATCGCGAATGTATTCATTCGCCTTGACCGGCTCCGTGAATACGAAGCACGGGATCAGCAGCGGGAATATCGGGCCGAGTTCGTTTAGCTTCTTCAAGGTTTATCACCTCCTCTCTTCTGAAGCTCTGATCGATGAAATGTACTATCAAATACGACTTTTCCTCCGGGAAAGCCGCTTGATCTGGGGTGACCCTAGTACAGCACTAACAAAAAGTCAACCCTTCTCATCCGGGAATTTCGCCATCACAATAAGCAATTTCAATCCAACAAAACTCTAAAAAATTAGGGCTGCACAGGCACATCGGCCTTGTACAGGGCTTATTTTTCAATAAAAATTGCAAATTTCTTCTTCACAGCAATCGGCTGGTGTTCCCCGCTAGGATAGTCGCGCAGCGCTTGAAAAAGCCGATTCCTTCCATACCGATACCCCGCTCCGCGTCGTGTTCCTGGGTCGTTCGTGATGAACTGCTTGGTTGTTGAATCGTAGCCGATAATGACGAGCATGTGATAGCGGGGCCCCGGCGGTTTGTAGTAGGGATTTTTCAGCGCGCGTCCGTTGACGGGAACGATCGCGATCTTTCCTTTATTCAACTCCCGAATAATATCGTTGGGCGACACGATGGGCGCGACAACCCAGCGGTCGTACTTGAAATACCCTTTCAGAATCCTTCGTGCCGTGTCTTGTGCAGAGGTGTCGGTGGACGAGCCGTACTTCTTTTCTTCAAATTTTGAAACGGCGATGATATCCTGCTCGGCTTTCTGTTTGGTCAGAGTTTTCCCGCGCACCCACGCCATTGCCATCATGACAGACGCCTCTTCACACCCATTTTGCTGACGCGCATCACTCCATCGCCCCATCGGCGCCTGCGACACAAACGGCACCTTCTGCACAGTGAGCGCACTCGCCGGTTGTCCAACCAGACCGAGAAGAGCAATTGAAGTAGCAATAATTTTGAACGCACGGTTCCTCATAAAAACAATATGACACCGCAGCCCCCCGAATCTTAAAGCACTTTTCCGCTGCACCACGCCATATCAAAGAGTGTTCGATAGGTTTGAGTAACGCTTGCCGACTCGATCGTAACGGCAAAGATCTGCCGGGTAACCGAAAAAATGACGAGCGTATTTCCGTACAGCATGTTGTCTGTCATCGTAAAACCTCCATCAAAATCAGATCTGACGAGACGGAGCTCATGGTGCGGATTGAGACGATGCGATTTTTTAAAATAGTGCCGCGTTTCCGTATCGTCATTGCCGAGTTCGCGGATCTGATTTTTTGACTGCCGCATGATGTCGTAAAAATAGTCGACAACGGACGAGCGGAAATACTGGACCGCATCTTGAAGAGCGCCATAAATGATGAGCTCTTCCTGTGGATGGTTTTTAAGATGGGCGAAAATCCCGACGTAGATTGCCTGAACATCCGGAACGTTTTCTGCGATGCGAATTATGGGTTTTTCGGGATTAACATTATGGATCGCTTTAAGAGATGGAAGAATCGTTTGTGCCAGGTTTAGTTTGTTCTGGAGACTGTCGACGATGTTTTCAGGGGAGGCGGCAGTGTAGGCGATTTTTTTCCCTCTCGTTTTACGCGTAACTAAGCGTAGCCGTTCAAGCTCATCAAGAATCAAGTACACGGACGGCCGCTTGAGGCCCGAAGCCTTTGCGAGCTGTAAAACCGAAGAATCGCCAAGCTGTAAGGCCGAGACGTAGACGCGAGATTGATTCTCGGTTAAGCCTAATTCGTGAAGAATTTTTACCAGATTCATAGTAATAAGAGTAGTGTAATGACAATTTATGTCAAGTTTTATGACAAAATAAATTACAAAAATATAAATGAATATAATCTATAATTTATAGAATAGTCAATATATGAATAGAGTATTGACATTTTTATTGTGTGTGGTAGTAATGAGTTGGTCAGCTAGAAGTGTAGAAAGAGGACAGAAGAGTGGAAAGCTTGCAGATTGGTGAACTCACCGTCTCCACCACCGAACTGGCTCATGCCGTCTCGGGAGTAAGTCCAGAGGAGTTCCTGGAAATTCTTCGGTCGATGGTCGCGGCCAGGAAGAACGAGCAGCTAAAGCTACTCCTTGACGGGCTTGAGATCCAGGCGACACTGTCGGCTTTCAGAGTCGAGAATCGTGACAACATAGCAATCCTCGAGAAGGTCGCGGCAACCTACCCTTTGACGCGGTGGCTAGAGGAAATGGGCGTGGACTCGGTCCGCGCGACGCGCACCCACCTCTGCCAGTGGTGGGACACCATGGTTTTGATGGCCAGCGAGCACGGCTACCAGAGCCACCAAGTCAGCGCGTCCTCGAAGTCTTCGCACCTCTGGAAGGCTACCGGCCCCCTGGCGGGCAAGATGCAAGCCGACCCCAAGAAGTACCTTTTCTTGCCCGCGCTCCTCGCGAATCACGAGCAAGAGGTTGTTCGAGTACTTGGGGAGATCAGTGAGCCCGAGGCGTTTCTCGAGGTGCTCATCGGCGAGCGTATCGAGGATATCCGCACCTCGCCCGCATTCCTCGGGGCCTTTTCGTTCGTCAAGGACAAGGACGGAAAAATTTCGCGTTCGACAGCGGACGCGCTCTGGTCGGTCCACATGACGCTTCAGCGGTCCTAGTGGGCCGCGCAGATCAATTAAAAAAGACCGCCTCCGCTTTCATTAAGCAAATGGCGGTCTCCTCATTTCGGGCCAAGAGTAAACAGTTTTTTTTGATAATCCCACGTTAGAAGCGTTTCATTTTTTCCGGGAATTTTTTTCTCATCTTTCTTCAAGAATACAATTCGCGATTCAGAAATATCGGCAACCACGGATGCGGCGCCGACGATTGCCGCGTCGTTTTTATCAAATGGGCGTTCTCGCGACACGTACAGAATATGATCGGGATAGTTTTTCATTTCTTCAAGAGCGGAGACAAGGGTTCTGCCGGTTTGGTAGACGTACGCGTACTCGGTTGTGAGACGATTGTACACGAAGACAAGATGAGAAGCAGATAATGCGCTCACCAGTACAAGCGAGAAGACAAACTTTGGATTTTTGATCGGTCCGCGCAACAGCGGCGCGATGAATCCAAGAAAAGCTAGAATCAATCCTATGCGCGCAAGATACGTGTATCGAGAAGCGATTAGATAGGGACTCTCCGAATCTGCAAAAAAGATGACCGGCAGAAGTGAGACCACTATCCATGAAAGCCCAAAGAGAATCAGTGGACGCTTCCGCCCTGCAATAAGTGTCGTGATCCAGAGTGCGCTGCCGGCACTTCCGATCCACGCTGCGCTTGAGGCAGACACAAAGCGTTCGACGGGAACGATCATCTGGACAAGTGCGAACGGATAGCGAAGGAGTGCGGAGAGGTGTGGCGACCAGATCCCGGACGCGACACTAAAACCTTCTTTTTGCCAGAGGTACTCTTGGTATCCATACAGAAGAGTGATTGCTGCAATGCATGTCGCAAAGATCGCATGGCTCCGCTTTGATGCGACCCGATATGCGACCCGCCCATGGACCACGCCAGAGAGCACCAGAAGCACCGGCGTGACGATAGCGACTTCTTTAGTGAGGAATGCAAGCGCCACAGAGAAAGAGCTGATGCCTGCAAAAAAGATTTTTCCGGTTTTCCGATAGGCGAGATACGAACAGCAAGCGGAGAGGATGAACAGCGTCGCGATGCTGTGAAGATTTGAGGCGATCCACACGATCGGTTCGTACGCGCTTCCTGCTAGCGTGGCAAGGATGCACGCGGCAAGCGCGAGTATGCGCGAGCGCGTGAGCTGCCATGCAAAAACCCCGACAAGCGCGGAGGCGAGAATATGGACAGCAAGATTGACGAGATAGTACCCTGGTGCCCACGGGCCGAACAGGGGAAGAAGAAACGTGAAGTACGCGTTCACGACGGGTGAGTAAAAGCTGGACATATGCGCGGAAAAAATCGCCCCCGGGTTTTCCAAAAGTTTTTTCCCGTGCCAGAGCCAGGTGAAATCGTCAGAAAAAAAATATCCGAAAAATGCGATCCATCCAAAGAACACAGCCGTGATCAAAAACGATACGGAGACTAATTCAATCTGTAGGCGCGAGGGAGAATTGGCCATATCTTCAGAATATAGCAGATAATGAAAATCCGTCTCGTTAACGTGAGACGGATGAGACTTGGAGGTCGTGTGCCTCGGCAGTGCGGTGGGCGTCAAGAAGCGCCTTCATCGCAGTCTGCGCGGTGAGGAGGTGGATCTCGTCGGGGGATGCAGTAGTGAGGTACTGCTGCAGGAACGCCGACATATACCTGAATCCGGCGATACGCTCAAAGCCGATTCGATAATCTGCCTGGAACATACACTCAAGGCAGACAAGGAGTACGGCCAAGACATTCACGGACCAGTGGTAAGAGACGGAGCCCGTTATCACCGCCACCAGAATGAGCGGGAAGACGAGGCGCGTTCCGCACAGCTCATCGACCCGACTGCTGAGCAGAATCTCAGAAAGGTCAGCCGACTTACAGCGAAGGTAGGCGCGAATGGCCATGTGTTCTGCACCGTGCCAGGGCGCGACGATCCGCATGCCGGCAAGGCTCACGATCCCTCCCAGTATCGCGAGCATGGAGACAAGTATTTGGATGGCAGACGCCGTCGCCGTCCATACCATGTCTCCAGAGCCGATTCGGACAAACTGCGTGCAGATCAGAATCGCGACCCCGATCGCCGCAATGATCCGGCCTTTCGGTGGCAAGTCAAGGAACGAGTCGCCCGAGAACTGAACGATCAGCGGGAAGGGGATGCGAAACATCCTTCGGGCCGCGGGCGGAACTTGCTCGACCGCGCAACTGATGACGCCCTCTCTGCAGTAGGCCGTTGCGGAAAACCGCGAAGACCTGATGGAAATGCGTCCGCGACCAGAAACCCCGCAGACCCAGCCAAGATCTGGCTCCATAGCCCACCTCCAAAACTTTCAACCTTTCAAGCACGTGTACTTTTAACAGGAACGACTCTGTGAGTCAAGAACAAAAAACGAATAGCTCTATCTGTAAGCTGATACCTACAGCTTCAATAATGTACAAAATTCGGACTTGACACCTATTTTGCGTAACCGACAATCACGGCAGAAAGTAGGGCGGATAGGAAGAACGAAAATATCCAGAACAATCATCAAAGAGCTTGCCAGTGAAATGGAGCCGCCAAAGCAGTGTATTGCCGTTATGAATCGCTGGGAGGTAAATAGGTTGGTTGAGCGCTTTATCGCAAAAGCCGATACTTGAATAAGAAAATCATTTGAACTGATTTCGAATTTCGACCAAAACAAAAATCGAAGCTCTTACACTTCGATTTCTGTTGGGGTGAGCGAGGAGAATTGAACTCCCCCTAAGAGTTCCACAAACTCTTGTGCGAAACCACTACACTACGCTCACCATAAATTTCAGATATTCACCCTCACTGTGGTGGATAAGAAAATGGCAATTGTGACATACCCAGGCAAGATTTTCCAATGAATTATTTTTTCTATTTTCATCTATGTGGTGGGCAATAAGGACACGGAGATCCGCAATGCCGCAGTGTTCACACACTTTTTTCCTCTTACTCCGTAAAAGCGCTTCTCGGTACATGCTCCCGCCATCAATCCAAAGCGGATGGCGTTCGCCGGAGAAAAATGCATTTCTCCATTTTGTCTGACACGACTTATTACAGAAGAACAAACCGCTTTTTGATACTCGCTGATCTTTCGGTGTCTTCCAGGTTTTCTTTTTGCAAATAGCGCAAGCAAAAAATTTTCCCCGCTTCTTTGATTCTGAAGAACAGGTGCGAGAGCAATATTTTCCGTACCCCAACCGCAGATGGTTAGGCTTTACATAAAACGTCTGCGCACACCGCTGACAGGGGACAATCGGCATACTGGTCAGTATACCGCGAAATAAAGAGGTTGTAAATGTGTCGGATTGTGGATTGATCCTACTCACTACCGTTGCGCGACCAGGAAGAGGCCGGCAACGAGGAGGAGGATACCAAGGAAGCTGGGAACGGTCAATGGTTCTTTGAGGAAAAAATATGAGATGAGAACGACCAGGACGAATGTGGAGCTCGTGATGAGCGGGAACGCGACGGAGAGGGGCAGCTTCTGAATGACCATGGAGTAGAACGGGAAGCTGAGCGTGAGGAGTAGTACACCGCCCAGCACCTTGGGCTGTGCGATAATGGCGAGCGGATTTGAGGGTAGACCGCTGGAGCCGAGTTTGATGAGAAGATTGCCGAACGTGCCGGCGAGAATCGTGATCGCGAAAGCCAGGTAGAACATGGTTAGAGTTGATCAATAATTGAGCGAAAAAATTCTTTGTCTTTGGAATGGGTGAGTCGGTTTGCCACGTCCTCTTTTTTTATCCATTCCGCTCGGGGGTTTTCGGAATCTGTCGGTGCGAGGGCCTTATCGGTCGACGCGAAGAGAAAAAAAGTATAGGTGTTGAGAATATCTTTTTGTTCAAATCGCGCATCTTGTGCAATCGGGTGGCGCCGGTAAGTACCGAGTTCTTTGATAAGGGAGAGGTCGGTGATGCCGGTTTCCTCCGCGATCTCCCGTTTGGCAGTTTCCAGCGGAGTCTCGCCGTCTTCGATATGCCCTTTCGGCAACGAGTAAGAAAGCGAGATGCCGCTGCCCTGCTGCACGACCGCAATTTCATTGTTGGCGTTTATCACCACGCCGCCCGCAAGCTGTTTGGAAATCATAGATGATCATATCTCCCCGGAAGGAATCGAACCTTCATAACCAGCTTAGAAGGCTGGTGTTCTATCCATTGAACTACAGGGAGATGAAATAAGTATCGTGTGTCGTCTACCGACTGTCAATTTTTTCCGCGTATTCCGCCATGCACTTTCCTGAGAACGCAGTACTGTCCAAGGCTGGCAGGAGCATTCTCAAATGATGCTCCGTTTCGCGGTTTCTGGCGATGAGAATTCCGGGCGCGGCATAAGGTTATTCTGTCCTCTGTGAGATGGTGTCAGGTTTTGTCATGGCCTATTTACTCCTTTCTTCTTTTTCCGTGAAATGCCTTATGTACGTCGCGGAGTTGTTGGTTGGTGATGTGCGTGTATATCTGCGTGGTGGTGATGGACGCGTGGCCGAGGAGCGATTGCACCGAGCGGATGTCTGCGCCGTTCATGAGGAGGTCGGTCGCGTAGGTGTGGCGCATGACGTGCGGCGTGATGTGTTTGGTGATGCCGACAGCGGTGGAGTATTTGTGCACGAGACGCTGGATGCTGCGGGGAGTTAGGTGGAGCGTGTGACCATCATCACTCGTTACAGCATGCCGGCCCGGAGAGAACGCGCGGTCGTGGCGGAGGAAGAGCGGTTCGAGAGAGTCTGTGCGCTTGGCAAGGTATGCTGCCACGGAGTGGCGCGCGCGCGATGAGAGAAATACGATGCGGTACTTGTCGCCTTTGCCGCGGATGGTGAACTCGGTTTTGGAGAGGTTGATCGAGTCGCGCGCGAGGGACGCCAGTTCTGACACGCGAAGACCGGTTGAGAAGAGGAGTTCAAGGATAGCGCGATCGCGTTTTTTGATGATGTCGGGTTCCGCGCTTTTTTGGGGTGCTGAGAGCAGTAGTTCGAGGTCGTCGCCCTCAAGGAATGCCACCGTGCGCTCCGGGTTTTTGCCGAGTTCAATTTTTTCCGGCGCGAGTGTTGCGATGTCGCGCTTGGAGAGATATTTGAGGAACGCGCGAAGCGCGATGAGGTGGTAGTTCTGGGTGTTTTTTTTGAGCGGGGTATTCCCGCCTAGACGGTTGAGCCAGAGCCGGTACGCACGCACGTGATCAAGGTTCAGTTTGTCGGGGGAGTGCACGCCCTGAGTGCTGCACCACTCCAAAAAGCGATTCATGTAGAACGCATAATTCCGCACGGTTGCCAGCGATCGGTTTTTTTCGATTTCGACGTGCTCCAAAAATTCGCGAGAGAGGGTTTTGAGATTCATAGGTACGTTTCAAGATTCAAGTTTCACGTTTCAGGATTCATGGTACAGGTTTTCTGCACGTTTTGCGACTCATTGCAACTTTGCATTACGAAGCCTTAGGATTGTCATCCC
>JBBTRP010000074.1:33182-37839 GCA_038065125.1 Patescibacteria group bacterium | reverse complement strand
CCGGAAACGGCAAACGTAATCGATAGGAGTGCGGAAAATGCCAGGGGTGAGTCGGCGTGCGGCAGGGGCACGTTCATGCCGAAGTATCCGGAGATGATATTGGGGACCATGAACAGCACCGTAAGCGCGGTGAGACGACGAATGACGCGGTTCAAGTTGTTCGTCATGATCGTTGAGTACGACTCGCGGATGTTCACGATCGTCTTGAGGTTTGAGTTTGACATATCCACGAGCTGACCGTTGTTGAGGAACAGATCTTCAATGAGGTCCTGGTCGTTTTTATACAGGCGTAAAAATTTTCCCGAAAGGAGGTTTTGGAGCATGGTGCTGGTCGGGAGCAGTGCGGAAATGAAATCGTTGAGAATATTTTCAAAAGTCACGAACTGAATGATGTCCTTATTCTCGATTCGCTCAAGCGTGATACTCATGGCACGGATCCTGCGACTGATGTTATTGAGGAGCGACGAGTATGCGGCGTTGATCTCGAAAAAAAACTGGAGGAAGAGTTTCGTTTTCTGCGTGGTAAAAAAATCGATCTCCCCGGAGATGAACCGGTCCTGGATGGGGAACGCGTGCGCTGAAACGGTGATAAAAAAATCCTCGCCGATCGCGATGAGTACCGGCGCGGTCAAGATGCGGTTATCTTCGCTGTACGGATATCGCGCGAAGATATACGTCACGCTCGCGTCCACCTCCACACGAGGCACCTCGTAAAAGTCGGTCGCGTCGCGCACGAGACCCTCGTCGAGCGAGAAGGTCTTCACGAGATACGTAATGTCATCCTCAGTCGGATTCTGGACAGTAATCCACGACCCGACCTTGAACTCCTCAAGCGTGTGAAGCGCGTTCTCTTTGATGTTTTTGTAATAGATGGTGACCATATCACTAGTTCAAGGGAGTTGAAAACATTTTTATAGCTTACTCCGTTTGAAAGATTGTGGCAAAAGACCTCGAAGAACCAAGAGTCACGAATCAAGAAGTAGAAGTCAAAATCAATTAACAAACTCCCTTGATTAATGATTCATTTTCTCGCAGTGAACCTTCTTCGATAAGAAGATCTCTTTTTTTGTTTGCGCCTCGATTATACCCGCCTACCTTTCCGTCCGATCGGATCACGCGATGACAGGGAATCTCAGGATCGAAGTGGTTTTGAGAACCGCCCCAACAGCGCGGGCGGCCTTACTGACCATCCATACATACGTTAACGAAAAAGCTCATGATTACGGCAAGCTCCTCATCGTTCGCCATAAAAAATCCTCATCGTATTTTTAATACGACTGCGGTTTTTTAAGGCTCCACGACATCGGATCTCACTCGAAATAATGACCTTTTTTGCATTAACCCATGTATGGATGGTCAGTAGGATTGCCGAAGAGCCGCGCGACCTCCTGGTACGTGACGACCTTTCCGCACTGACTGTCCTTGACCAGGCAGAGCACCCGTTCGCGAAAGGTCATGATTGTGGAGTAAACATGTCTTTAGAGTATATTCTCAAAAACATGCGTTCAAGATGTCGACATTTTTCTTGTCCGGTCCGGTGTCGTCAAAACCAGGGACTTCGAGAATCCACGAGGTGTGCGAAAGGCGTTTTTCTTGTGCGAGATTTTTAAAACCATCAAGTCCGATCTGTCCCTCGCCGATATTCTCGTGCCGGTCGTGATGCGAGTTGAATGCGGTCTTTGAGTCGTTCACGTGGAGGGCCGTGATGCGATCGATACCAAACGCTGCATCACACCGGTTAAAAAACATTTTGATATTTTCGGGAGTGTACGATTCGATCATTCCGGCCTCAAACGCGTGTGCGGTGTCGATGCAGACCTTGACGCGATCGCTCTTCACGCGCGTGACGATCTCCCCGATCTCCTCAGGTGTCGACCCGATCCGGAATCCCCCGCCGGCGGAGTTTTCGATAATGAGATGCGTGTCGCCGGGAACATTTTTGAGAATCTCGTGCATACTTTCAACGATCACATCCACCGCGTCTTCGCGGGGAAGCGGTTTAGATGATCCAATGTGGAAAATAAGGCCGTTACTTTTTAGAAGTCGAACGATCGTGAGGTGGCCGGTAAGTGCGTTGATCGATTTTATTCGCGCATCTTTGTCCGGATTTGCAATATTGGGAAGATACGGCGCGTGTAGAAAAAATGTCTGAACGTTCGAGTCTTTCCGCGCCAACTCAAACTGCTTGATTGACTCTGCGGTCGGGAGCGGTGAGAACCACTGCCGCGGGGATGCACCGAAAAACTGAACGGTCCTCGCGCCAATCACTTCGGCGTTCTCAAACGCGCGATACAATCCCCCCGCAACCGAAACATGCCCGCCAACCAGCGGCCTCATACAATCATGTCACTCAACTGTTTTGCAAATCTCGTAAGATTGCGGTGACCAGTATGCGTGACGACGACCATGTCCTCGATGCGGATACCGCCAACAGGAATACCGGATCGTTCTTTTGAATAATACAATCCCGGCTCGACGGTTACAACCATCCCCTCCTCCAGAATATCTCCGGATCGACCGATACTGGGTAATTCGTGGATTTCGATACCGACGCCATGCCCGAGTCCGTGGATGAATCCATAGACCGGCCGCTCAGTCACGGAGGTCGGAAAACCATGCTTTTTCAGTACCTCTTGTGCGCGCTGCATCACGGTATCCGATTTCGCTCCCGGCACGATGAGCGAGAGCGACTGCTCCTGGGCATCAAGAACCGCCGCATACATTTTTTGAAACATCATATCCGGCTCGCCCTTAAATACCGTTCGTGTTTGATCCGCGAAATAGAGCGACTCAAGCGAGCGAGGAAAAATATCAAGAACGATCGGCTGATGTGGCCGCAATAACCCTTCGCCGCGACAATGGGGATCGGCGGCAGACGCGCCGCACGCGACAATACTGTCAATACCCAAATATCCTTGGTCGTACAAGTCGTGATCGATAACTTTTCGAACGTCGTGCGAGGTTACGGGGTCAGGGAGTGTGGGGTGAAAAATTTCCGCACCTCGAACCTCTGCTTCTTTTAAAAACTGCCTCCCCTTCTCCACTGCACGCTCGACCGCGCGTTGCGCCGCTTCGATTTCTGAAAGCTCGTCTTCGCGCTTGATGCTGCGCTCCTTTCCGAAAGGGTTCCGAACTGCCGACACCTCGAAATGTTTGTGAAGGTGCTGGGCAATACTCCATCGCATCGACTCAGGCGTGGTGACATGAGTTACTCCCTCATTCTTCAAAAATGAAATCAATGGCGACTCGTGATTTTCACCGCGATACGCAGTGAGAAGAATCACCTCATCAACCCGTGCCTCCTTATGTGCGCGCTCAACCTCGAGCGCTGACACCAGAAGAACTTTTTTTTGTTCAATCTGAATGAACAAAACGGGATCGGGCACTTTGAACTTAGTCGCCCACAGAATATCTGCAGAAAATTCCGAGGCGCCAAGATCAGTCGCGCCGTACAACACTAACGCGTGTTTCATATCGAGTCACTATACCATACGCGGCGAGGGTGTTGTGGCGAACGATTTTGTCGCGGTTTGGTTACTGGTCTCTCACGCTTAACGAAATGTTTCGAAGAATATGCCGCATTCTTTTTTTGAGATTTGAGCGCTTGTCTTGATTTGATTTGTTGGACGCCTTCTTTTAGTGATATCGACTCACCCTGCACAACTCCGGCGCTGCTCTGTACAATCTCGTTGATGAGATACGCCTCATGAGGACGGACTTCCCAATCCCCGATCAATGTTACACCATCCACCACGACTGACGCGATCCTTGCCGATCCACCAGGTGAAAAAATCTCTTGCGCGAGTGAATCGTTACGAAAGCAGAATCGAGTCGGCTCCAGCTGCCCGACTCCCGCAAGTTCAGGAAATCGCCGGGCTGACTCATAGTCAAGCGCCTCCATGCAGACGCGACTTCTGACGAACAAATTGGCGTCATTTTGAGCGTGATATCGCACGAGCCCTGTGAGCGTCGTTCGACCCTTCAGGTGGACCTGCGCATTCAGCGAGCTTGTTGGGACAAAGGGGTTGAGAGGCTGAATACTAACAACCGTAAACGCACCCGCTGCATCGCCCAACCTTGCCTGGACCACATTAACGGTGTGGGGCGCTGCATCATCATACACGGTCGCGATAACGCGGCCGCTGATTGACTCACTCTGACCGGGGACGGCGCACTCAATACTATACTGATACCGGCCGATTTGCTGTGGCGAAATCCTCTCGCTCCCCTCATTTCCGCGCGTACTAACTCGTAATCCATTAAGGTCCAGTGAGCAGGAAGATGCTCTTGAAGGTGCGCTCCATCGAAGCTCGAGCTGCTCGCCTCTTTGAAGTATAACGTGTGAGGGAGCGTCCTGGAACCGGAATGGCACCGTGCCGGGGCTGACAAAAATCGTGAGTGACTTTGAAACATTTCCACAGCGGATGGTAACCATAGACGTTCGCGACGGCAACGGAATCGATTCGCTACCCGCGGCGGGCTTTAACCCGGACCAGTCGCCGGATGCGGTACACGATCCAGCTCCGGGAGAACTCCAAAAGAACTTGAGTGGCGTTTGCCTCTCAAGAGTAGGCCCGGCTGTAAAAAAATTGAAGCCCCGCTCCGTTTCCGCTAGCGCCGGCTGAATCGAAATAAACCCCAGCGCCAATACGCTTCC
>JBBTRP010000074.1:0-33082 GCA_038065125.1 Patescibacteria group bacterium | reverse complement strand
AAACAATACTGCTCGAATAATCATAGTCATCAGACACTATCATATCATCAAAAAAAACGAAGCCCGGGGAGGTTTTCGCCATATGTGTATTATATTGGCGCTGCCCCGGGATCACAGACGCGTTTCAACGTCTCTGGAATCTTCTCGTGATGAGAAGTTAATAAACTCCTTTAAATTGTTGGGTCTCGATTGTACCTGACGGATGGAATTCCTAAGTGTCATCGTAAGCCGCCTTCATGAGATAATCCAAATCCCTCCGAGAATAAGTACTCCGCATGGTATGCACTGTATTCATAATTTGGTCTCAGTGATGAGTTATGTTTCAAACCTCTTCTGGCAGTCGACTCTGCCCTTATTGGTTATACTTATATAAACACCGGAAGGTATGAATAGGTGTCGGGAAATTTCGGCGCACGATAGGACTTACAAGATTTGATCCGCGGCAACCAACGAGATAAGTGACGGATCGTGCTGGAGTTTCTTTTTTGCGCGGGAGATTACCAGCTTGACTGCATTCTCGCTCTTGCCAAGCTGAGCGGCGATATCTTTAATGGGCAAATCTTTTTGATAGCGGAGCATAAGTATTTCCCGCTCTCCCTGTGAGAGCGACGCAACCGCAGTCCAAAGCGCATTGCTCCGCTCCTGCTGTTCACTGCCTATCTCGAGCGAATCAAAAACCGCCACATCGACATCATCGAGTGAGACGGTTTTAGTATTTTCGTTTTGACGGTAGTAATTGACCAGCAGGTTGTGGGCAATGGTCAATAAGTATGAAAAATAGGAGATGCCCTTGTCGGTAAATCCGGACAGGTGTTTGTATGCGCGCAGGAACGTCTCCTGCATACAATCTTCCGCGAGTTCCTTTTGGAAACCGACGCGGAACCAAAAATAATTATAGATCCGCCCCGTGTACTTGGTGTACAGGGGTTCGAAATTTTCGGGATGAGCTTTTGCGCGTTCGAGTAATTCACGGTCATCGAACTGCATACGGGTTTCCCTCTATGGATCAGTAGGTAGGTACTTTTGCTTTCAAAAAGGAACGATTTTTGACTCTCTTGTAGTGTACCACAGAGACAAAAAACTGCCAGGCGTGTCGGCCCTTGCACTCTATTGACGCTGAACGAAGATCGGGGGAGGCCTCCCTCCCCCCCATCTCCCCCGCCCCCACCAGGGCTCGCCGGAATTTCCATCCGATACCCTGCACTCAAACAGCGTCCGTACCTGCCACTTGAAGCACCGTTATATCGGGGCATTCTGACGCGCTTGGTGGGGGGAGTTTGTCGAGGGAATAGAATCGTACGAGAGACTCAGCTAAATCGCTGACCACTGCCATTTAGGGGAGCCTACCTGACCTATTCCCTCATCTACTATTAACACATCGGCTTCCGGAAGGTGTCAGTATGTGAAACTTGGGCTTTCCGTTCGGGTCTTGGCAAGACACATTCTCAACGCTGACGTCTGTGTCCATCCGCATGCGCCGTTTGCTTGACGCTCGCATCGTGCCGATCGGTAACAGACGTACTCCGAGGAGAACTCGCAGGTCGTAATGACGTTCTCCTCTGCACAAATCTGGCCGCTACACCCAGTCGCGCGACATGTTTGTACCGTTTCTTTTTTCTGGGGTGGGGTTACCGGCCGAAAAGAAATCGGGAGGCGATACTCACGTTTGAATTCAGGCAGCCCGGAAGGATTGTCGTTTTCAAAAACCAGCATCCCAGTCTCACTTGAAACACGAGGAAATTCAAGTGTTGCAGTGAAAGGAACAAAATCGGGAGTCATCCAGTCCTTTCCGGGCGATGGCCTCGCGGTCGCAATCGTTGTTGCGACGAGTGTGCCATTGGAATCAAAAAGGCGAACCGGAAAACTCGCCTCAAAAAACCACTGGCCTCTCGCTTGACCGGAAATACTGGCGGGCGATGAAATACTCTCCCATATTTGAGGGTGCGATACAACAAGGAGCTCCTCAATCGACGGCTCTTCAGGTGGAGGGAGTTCTTGGGGTTGTTGGCGAGATTGCGCAGATGGAATCGTCGGCGCTTCAGCGGTCTTTGCCACAAGAAAATACGAAGCAACCGCGCTGAGAGCAATGAGAAGGACTATACCGGAAACTAGATATGGGGCTTTGATTGGTTCCATAAAATTACGGACGCAAAACGCGAATAGTGTCCCCGGTTAGATCGATGAGTCTTGACGGCTTGCCGACTCGCTCGCCGCCATCGACAGCGCAATCGATCCCATGACCAAAATATTTTTTCGCTTCAAGGACAGACTTTGCACATGGCAATCCGACAGGATTTGCGCTCGGCGCGATCAGGGGGCCGGTTTTATTGAGAAATGCGCGTAGTGCGGCAGGGCGTGGGAGCCTGAACGCGAGCGTTGGGGCGCCATGATTGAGATACGCATACTTCTGTGACCGACACGGGAGCACAACACTTACCGGTCCGGGCCACACCTCGTCAAGCAGCACCTCTTGGCGTGGGGTGAGCCGGATCGAAAAATTCTCCAAATCGTCACGCGAACCGATCAGAATAAGATACGGACTTTTTGGGTCACGCCCTCGAATGCCGGTTAAACGAGAGACGGCTCCGGGATTTTTCGCGCTCGCAACGATTCCGTAGACGGTATCGGTCGGGATCACGCCGATCCCTCCTTTTACCAGTCGCTCGATCAGTCTCGGTGAGCGGAATGAACGGAACAGGAGCATTATTTTCGTTTATAACATCCCACGAGCTCGGCACGTGCCAGAATGTGTCCTTTCATTGCCTTGATGACCCGCTTCTTGTCTGAATCTGTCGGGAGCTCGAGGAGTACGTCAAGGCTGTATGCTTTGAAAAAATACCGGTGCTCACGATCCGGCGGACAGGCCGGATAATATGCGCTCCCTCCGTCGGTATTTTTCCCGATCACTCCCGGCGGAATTCTATTCTCGGCGATCGATTGTGTCGCCGGGGGGATATTCCACACCACCCAATGATCCCACATGCCGTCCAGCCGAATGACTTTGGGAACATCGGGATCTTCCATAATAAGAACGAGAGACTGTGCTTTCTCCGGCACGCCCTGAAATCGTAGCGGCGGACTGATCCCATCACCATCACAGGTATAGCGCGATGGAAGGAATCCCTGATGTTTGAATGCCGGCGAGGAGATCGAAAATGCCATACGTTTTTTGGTGACGAGTAATTTTTTTGTGACCGATGGACGAATCGTTTTCTGCTTTTTCGCCGGCGCGGGCGCCGCACCTACTGAGGTCGCAGTGAGCGCGCACAGAAGCACAAACGCAATTCCCGCGATTCGGTTCTTGATGGTCATAGTACCGTCAAATTTGAACACTGATATACACGGCGATGATCGCGGCGGTTTCGGCGCGGAGAATGAGTGATCCGAGCGAGACAATCATGGAGCCGCGCCCGCGCGCCCGATCGACCTCTTGCGGATCCCATCCTCCCTCCGGGCCGATGAAGAGAGCGACTTTATTTGATTTTTTTACCCCTATCAGCGGTATTCCGGATTGATCGCAAAATACGACAGTACCATGAGTGGATGCCGCCGTATCGATCGCATCCGAGAAATCTTTCGGTTCGAACAGTTCTGGAACGCGCCCTCGTCCCGACTGTTCGGCCGCCTCCCTCATGATTTTTGAAATCCGAATCGGGTTGATATCCTGCTTGACAGTTCGCTTTGAATGAATCGGCACGATCGAGCGCACACCCGCCTCCGTCGCTTTTTGCGCGACAAGTTCAAAATTCTCCCGCTTCAGGATACTGCAATAGAGCGTCACGACGCGCTCGGGCTCGGCAACCACTCGCCGCAGCTCTTCAAGCCGAAAGGCGGCGCTGGTCTTTCTGAGCGAGGAAATTTTTGCCACCGCTTCTTGTCCTTTACCGTCACAGAGAATAACTGGATCCTTTTCTTTCAGTCTCAACACGTGAGAGAGTTGGGATGCAAGATCCGCATCCTGGACAATCAGCTGCTCCGTTGAGAGGTCAAAGTCGCCAATGAATCGATGGAGTCGCACAAAGTATGGGTTAGGGTTTAGAGGCCAGGGTTAGGGGTTTTGCTTCGAGGTAGAGGAACAGGGGAAATTCACCCCGCGCGACGTTCTCAATCTTTGCGCGCGGTCCCGAGGTGCTTTTTTTGTTGGAAATCCACTCCTCGAGATTCACAATGCCAAAGCCGGCTTCGCGAAGCGATTGCGCATACGCCTGCAGCGACCGATGGAACGAAGTCGTGATCTCGTGCGACTTTTTCCCAGGATGCATCTGAATCGGAATAGAGATCTCTGAAAGATAACGGTCGATACGACGATACTGCAGTGCCGCGTCCCACCCCCATGACGAATACTTTGGGATGCGGAATGCCGGATGATTCATTACGAGCACAAGACGACCATTTTTTTTGAGTACACGAGAGCACTCTGCAAATATCGCTCGGATGTCACGCATATTCTGAATCGCAAGGACGATCACCGTCGTGTCAATGCTTTTCTCGGCGATCATTCCAAGTTTCTCAGCCGACCCCGCATGATACCGAATGGTCAGGTTCTGCTTCTGCGCACGCTGCTGCGCAATCGCAATTAATTCTTTTGAGAGGTCAACACCGACCATCTCCGCGCCAAAAGCCGCAAAGCGCTCACAGAAAAACCCACTCCCGCAGCCCAGCTCCACCATTCGCTCTCCTTTCTTCACGGAAATGAGCCGCAACAGATTCGGGAGAAGGAGTGTTGCGTGATATGACTCGTCTTTCTCGACATTCTGCTCGTACCACCCCGCCACTCTCCCCCATGACGTACTCCTCGGAGGTTGCTGTTTATTTTTCATTAGACGATAAAGAATGACACAAGTGTCGCAATCCCCGCTAGCGACATGAGAACCGCGATCAGACGACCGCAGAATTTCGTTGCCCGGCCGCTCGTCCACTTCCCCATGATTTTTTTATTCGAACTCAGTGAGACGATCAAGACCAGCACGATCGGCGCGACCAGTCCGTTGGCAACCGCTGAATAGATCAGTGCCTTCATCGGACTGATTCCGACAAAATTAAGAAAAAAACCGACTGCCATGGAAATAATGAGGACTCCATAAAAAGCCTGCGCGTTGCGAAGCTTGTGGTACAATCCGTTTTTCCATCCGAACGTCTCGGCGACGGCGTAGGACGCCGATCCGGCAAGCACCGGCACGGCCAGAAGGCCGGTACTCACTATACCGAGTGCAAAAAGGAGATACGACGCATCACCGGCAAACGGTCGCAAGGCTCCCGCGGCGTCTGCGGCGGTCGTGATATCGCGCACGCCGTTGACGTAGAGCGTTGCCGCGCACGCGGTGATAATAAAGAACATGATAAAGTTGGAGAAAAACATCCCGGACCACACATCGATACGCATTCTTTTGATTTCATCATCGCTTGCGCCACGCCGCGCTCTGACCGTTTGCTTTCCGGAAAGAATTTCCTCCTCAACTTCCTGGGATGACTGCCAGAAAAAAAGATACGGTGAAATTGTGGTACCCAAAATTGCGCAGATAAGAATAATTTGATCTTTGGTAAACGTGATCGATGGACTCAACCCGGAGAAGATGATCGCCTGCCAGTCCAAGTCCTTGATCATGATGGTCGAAAAGAAATAGGCAAAGAGCGTAAACGCGAGGTATTTGAGATACGCCGCATATCGCGCGTAGGTCGAAAACACCTGGAGTAAGAGACTCACCGTCTCTAAGAATGCAAGGAGCATGACAAAGTTCGCTCCGGGAAAGATCAAGCGAACCGATTCTGCCATGGCGCCAAGATCCGCCCCGATATTGAAGGTATTTGCGGCAAATAAAAGCACGGTACAGGTATAGAGAATCCCTCGTGGATAGTGGCTACGGATATTTGCCGCAAGTCCTCGGCCCGTCACCAATGCAATGCGCGCGCACATCTCCTGGACGCACGCCATAAGCGGAAATGTGAAGCCGGAAAGCCACAGGAGCTGTGGACCGTACTGCGCACCCGTCTGGGAGTAAGTCGCAATGCCTGCCGGATCGTCATCGGACGCGCCCGCAGTCAGCCCGGGGCCCAGGATACGCCAATAGCCCCGTGCTTCTCGCATCGGTTTTTTATTTGCAATCGCGCGTGCGGCAGATCCGGACGCTTCGACGGTTTTTTCAAGCGCCACGGCGGGCGCCTCAGCGACTTTTTCGAGAATGCTTTTTTTTCGAGGCATATATCACACCGATCCTACCTTGCGGGAGAAAGAGACGTCAAGGCGATCTTTGCGTGCGGCTCGTGGCTAGAGTAGTACATATTCTTCACGATCTCGGTTACCACAAAATAGATCGCCGCAATCAGTAAAATCAGCATTAAAATTGAGCCGGAGGGAGGAACGAATTTCAGCGCGTTCTGTCCGAACGCGGTGTATGGGAGAATGATGGTCGCAAGCGCGGCAGCGCCCGTGAGGACAAGCAGTGTCTTTGAAGGTAGTCGACTTTTGTAAAATGGAAGTTTCGTGCGGATGGAAAAGAGGAATACTAGCTCTGTCAGGACGCTTCCCATAAACCAGTTCGTCTGGAGCTCGGCAAGCGGAAACGAACGGAATAATCCGAAATAGAGGAAATCAAAGAGTGTGCTTACCACCCCGAGGACCGTTGCAACAAGGGCGATCTCTTTCATATCATAAAAACGAGGCTTGATGACTTCTGTCTCGTCGACGGTGTCTGTGGCGACTGCCATCATCGGAAAGTCGGAGAGAAGATTCAAAAGAAGAATTTGAATGGGCAGCATCGGCAGACCGGGAAGCAAGAGTGATGCGAACGAGACGGCATAAAAATTTCCAAAGTTCGACGAAAGGGTCGCACGAATGTACTTGACGGTATTGGCAAACACCTCCCGTCCCTCTCGTATGCCATAAATGATTACGCTCAGGCTCTTTTGAAGCAGGATGATATCTGCAGCCTCACGGGCGATATCAACTGCATCATTCACCGCAATTCCCACGTTCGCAACTTTGAGCGCTGGCGCGTCGTTCACGCCGTCGCCCAGGTAGCCGACCGCGTGTTTTTCGCGCAACAAATGAATAATGGAAAACTTCTGCTGAGGCGAAACGCGCGCAAATACGGCGTGTGCTTCGACTGTGGCGTGCTGCTCCTCCGGCGAGAGATGACTAAACTCCTCGCCACTGACCACGTCAGTGGGGGAGGAAATTAACCCGGCTTGAAATGCAATCGCGCCGGCAACCTCCTTGCTGTCGCCGGTGATGATTTTGATCGCAACGCCCAAATTTCGCGCGTCCTGGATCGCTTTGAGAGAAGTTTTCTTCAGTGGGTCGACAAAAGAAACCATGCCCAGATATGAAAGATTTTTTTCTTCTTCTTTTAAGGTTACCGACTTGGTACCGGGAAACGTCCGCTTCGCAATGGCAAGGACCCTGCGACCGGCACGCCCCTCCTCACGAATAGCTTTGTGAATGTCAGGACGACTCACTCCCGAAAAGTCCTTGCAGAGATCCAGGATCGCCTCCGGCGCGCCGCGCACGATGAGCGTACGCGTTCGCCCCTCTTGAATGAGGACACTATTCCGCCGCCGATCAGGATCGAATGGATACTCATTGATCCGTTTGATTTTTTTTAAACGCGCGCGCTCAGGCGACGGAAGATAGTTCATGAGCGCGATGTCGAATGCGTTGATGGAGTGCTGTTCATGCGCATCGGCAGACGGCGCAGCGCAGCAGGCTGCAAAAAGCGTCTCTTGCCGGGGGCCGAAAAGCGAGTGAACGGTCAGCGCATTCTCCGTCAGTGTTCCTGTTTTGTCGGTGCAGAGAATTTCAATGCTTCCCAAATCTTCAATCGCCGTGAGTCGCTTGAGGACCACCTTGTTCTTCGCAAGGCGCAGCGCGCCGCGTGACAACGAGAATGTCGTCACGAGCGGCAGGGCTTCAGGAATCACGCTCACCGCCAAAGCGATCGCAAAAATGACCAGCTCTCCCCATTGCGCGCCCTCTCCCTTGATGAGGACGTTCGCAATGATAACCAACGCGAGAGTCACCACGACCACCCGTAAGACGAACCGACTGAAGAGTCCGACTCCTTTTTCAAAACCGCTGCGCCGCTCGGTACTCACGGTCAAATGGGCAACCTCACCCATAGCGGTTTGGCGCCCCGTGGAAATCACAACGCCGATACCTTTCCCGCTCACCACGGTGGTGCCGGCAAATCCGATATTTGCCGCCTGATGGGTTTCGGACACCTGCGCATACAAAGAACGCGAGGACTTAGACACCGAAACCGACTCCCCGGTCAAGAGCGACTCATCGACCATGAGACTATGGTCTTGGAGAAATCGGAGATCGGCGGGTATCTTTGAGCCGGCCCGAACAACGACAAGATCGCCGGGCACGAGCTCGGCGCTCTTCACGAGAAACTCTTTTCCATCTCGGATAACGCGCGCATGCTGCACAACGAACTTCTTCAGGAGTCGTGCGGTTTTTTCCGAATGATACTCCTGGAAAAACCCAAGAAGCGCATTAATCAGCACGAACAAAAATATCAGGGTGCCATCAATCGCCTCGCCTAACAAAAACGCGAGAATTCCCGCGCCGACCAATAAGTAAATAAAGGCCGATTGGAATTGACGAAAAAAAATCCGGTATCCAGGCGTACCCTTTGTTTCGAGTGAATTTTCGCCGTGTACTAAAAGTCGGTGCGCCGCCTCCTCAGACGAGAGGCCCTTTTCAGAATTAAATTCAAATCTCTTCACCAGGTCAGCCGGTGAGGCGACAGTACAGGAAGACCATTGATTTTGCATGGGGGGATAGTATTCCCGTTCAGTGTACCATGCGGTTAGTAAGGATGCGAACGATGCGACGCGCGGCGTGGCCGTCGCCGAACGGGTGCTTCCAGGACTTCTTCTTTGACATCATCGTGCGTGCGCAGGACAGAATTTTTTCCGGCGCGGTTCCCGCAAGCATATTGCTTCCGATCTTGACCGTATCGGGACGCTCGGTGTTCTCGCGGACAGTAATGCATGGTGTGCCCAAGATGCAGGACTCCTCCTGCACCCCCCCGGAGTCGGTCACACAGAGCGCGGCAGATGCCTCAAGCATAAGAAAATCAAAAAAACCGACCGGTTCAATAACGGATACTCCGGCAGGAATGAAAAGTTTGAATTTTTTAAGTCTCGCGCGCGTGCGGTGATGCAACGGATAGATGACGGGGATCTCGAACTCGCGTGCGATCAGCTCAAGGCCTTTAAAAATCCCTGATATGCGTATTTTGCTGTCGACATTTTCCTGACGGTGCGCGGTTGCGAGCACAAATCGTCTCTTAGAAATTTTGAGATGTGAGAGGATTGCACTGTTTCTTTTTGCGATGTGCACAGACTCGCGGAGCGCATCGACGATCGTATTGCCGGTGAGGAAAACTTTTTTTCGCTCAATCCCCTCTTTCATAAGAATGTTCGCGTCTCGCGGAGTCGGGGCAAACAAAAGGTCTGCGCAGTGATCGACGAGCACACGGTTGGCCTCCTCGGGCATGGTTCGGTCATACGAGCGGAGGCCCGCCTCTACGTGTCCGACTGGAATGCCGCATTTCACCGCCGCCAGTGCGCCCGCAAGGACGGTGTTCGTATCGCCCTCCACTAAAACGCATGATGGTTTCTCTTTGAGGAGTACCGGCTCAAGCCGTAAAAGCGCTGCTGCCGTTGTCTCCGCATGTGTCCCCGACCCCACGCCGAGATGATATTTTGGTTTGGGCAATTTCAGCTCTCGAAAAAAAATCGCATCGAGCGAGTCAGCGTAATGCTGATTCGTGTGGACGATAAAAAACGGCAACGCAACCCTCTTGCACTCCCGAATAATCGGCATCATCTTAATAATCTCGGGCCGCGTCCCCAGGACAATGCAGATTTTTTTCATACCGAATGCGCGCCGACTGAGGCAAAATATGCCTTGAGAGGAGCGATCATAAAACGCGCCCAGTCGTCGACAACGTTATGGGGTGGCACGCACATCGTCTCAAGCGCGTGAAGCGTCTGGAACGATCCATGCGCAAGCGTCTCGTCGCGCAAACGGCAATCCGATGAATCAAGGGCAACGAGATACATCACGCCAAAATGAACTTTACTCACCTCGCTCGAGTCATCATTCAGATACCCAAACAGCTGGACTGGTGGCGGGTCTGACAGGATAAGTTCTTCATCCCGCTCACGCAGAAAACCTTGTTCAAGAATCGTGCCCTCGCCTGCCACATCCTCCTCTTCGATGTGCCCGCCAATGCAGCATGACCAGGTCCCATGTAATCGCGACTCCGATGATCCTTTGAGTTTCTGCGCAACAAACACCGTTTCATCAGATCGATTTACGACTATTGCACAGCAAATCGGTTGCTTGTACCGAGGATCACTCTCCGCATCCCTCCGGCGCATCCACTCGTATGACGTTAAAATACGCGACTGATAATCGAGCTCATTCGCCGTCCGAAAACCCTCGAACTCGTCATCAAAAAGCAATCGTTCGCGAGAAACTACGACGATGTTCCGATCAAGCTTATGCAGGGGGGACATATTTTCTAGATTTTGACTATTCTTCAAATCCCTTTACGCCGAGGGCGGTGGCTTTTTTTTCGAGACGGCGGAACGCCTCCAGGCGTTCGAGGTCTACGTCGCTGTGGTCAACGAATGAAAATGCCGCCGATCCTAGAAGGGGGAATCGCTCCCCCACCACGCGAGCCATTTCTTGCGCAACCTTTCGATAGGTCGGGTGGCCTTGCGGCGAGGCGCGCAGCTCGGCCATGTGGATGACCGCCCGCAAATTCATACGCATGGTGAACCGATTATACGCGCCGTGCGTGACCAGATACTGCGCCTCCTGCGGAAACTCGTTCTGTATCTCCGCGTACGCCTTTACTGCGGCGTCCATTGCCTTGCGATACTGATCTTCAAAACCGGCCATACCGATCTCGGATGGAACCCAATACCCCAGCTCGTTGGTGAAGAGTTGATGATGACGCGTCAAGATTCTATGCCGCATGAGATCCTTGTACACGCCCCAATCCGCCACGACCTCAAAACAAAAATTCGCCTCCTCGGTCTCGCGACCCGGTTTGTGGTGCCGATTCTTCCGCTGGGAAAAATACGCTTGTGTTATCTCCGACTTTTTCTGATCGCTCATGACGCGTGCCGCATCCAATGCGCAATCATAGGGCTTATTCGATCGGCGGTACAGGATCGCCGCGATGATTTTTTCAACTGCCTCGGGATCGGCGTCAACAAGACTCACGGTGAGCTCGTTGATTGGCTTTACGGGTGCAGGAACTTCCGCACAGAGCGGTTGTACTCGCTCGGCCGTCGCGTCCAGATACGCGCGATATGCGCGTCCCCGCTCGTTGGTCGCTCGTTTGATGAATGCGGAAATGACTTTTTTCAAGTTTTCGTCGAGCGATGCGCCCGCGACGCGCACCTCATCGAGCGGGTCGTTGAGTAAATTCGTGATGAGATATTCAAATGCGCGACCGTTCCCGTACACGCCCATGTTGGTTTTTGTCGCAAGCGGGATAAGGCCGCGGGCGATGTCACACGCTTTTGCGCGGATGGAAAACTTGTACGCCTGCTCGTTCTCGTCCCCGGGAAAAATCTTTTTCAGCATCGGCTGAATTTCGCGAACGATCTGCGAGTAGGTGTCCATCAGGAGCGTGACGGTCGAGCAATAAAGCTCCCCAAAACGCGACTCCATGATCCGGCGATCCTTCACATAGAGATACTCCCCGTTCACCTTCTGATCGTAGTAGACGTAGCGAGTTGATTTCTCCAGGGGCGAGAGGCCCAAGCGGTGCTCTTCGATACTCTTGGTTGCGAGCATGGAGATCTCCTCGATCGCGACATGCGCGCCGCCCAGCTCTGCAACCGAGTCGTCACCATACCCGACCAGAATCCGCTCGTAGAAATCATCGGCCTTTGCCGTATTGAGAAGGTCCTCGGTGGTCCCTTTCTCGGCGGCGGCAAAATACTGGCCCAGCACATCAGCGTTGACAAACTCGTCCAAGAAGAGCTGTCGCAAGTTTTTTGCCGTGCGGGAGTAGCGCGAGAAGAGCGTGCCCTTGATAACCTCGGGGATATTTTTCAACGCAAAAATCGGCTGGTCCGTGTTGGTGAAATAACGCTTGAGTAGCGTGTCTTGCTCCTGGGTGAACATAGGTATTACACACAATCTTTGCAAAGGGCGGACGGGAAGTCAAACGTTGACAAAATCCTTTTTTTCGGTATTCTTTTAGAGTATTGGTTCCCACACTGTTCACCTTGAAGGAGGACGCATGCCAAGGTCTAGGCCCGAACCTGGAGACGAAGCTCAATCACCGCACCGCCACACCGCACGCCTCAAGACCTTGGTCACCTGGCTGACCAGAGTGCGGACTGTCGACCGCCAAGGAAAAGATCCTTTCGGCCAGAGGAGGGTTGTCTGGGTCAACGGCATCTCAATCGATGTCGTGACCAAGGATCGGAAGATGGTTCCCCTTCAGGAGGAGTTCAAGGAGCTCGCAGGTGATCTGCGTGATGACCTTCGCCAGATGCGCGGGAGGACCCTGGCCTCGGTCAAGGCTGCCCTGGGATTCGGGGAAGACCCTTCCAATCTGGCGCTTCGCGCACTCGCGCTCGGCCACTCGCTCAAATGCTGGACGCTCGACCTGGACGGCCCCTTGGGCACTGGGAATCTCCACGACGACAACCAGGTCGTCATCCGAGACCTCCGCTTCAGCTAGCGCCCAAACCCTCACGGCCCTTCTCAATCGAGAAGGGTCATCTATTTTACCCGCCTGCGGGGTTATTTCCCCGGCTCCTCTCCTTTTTCAAACGTATCAATATCCTTTTTGGTATTCAGCGGACACCAGAATCCTTCGTGGGGAAACATCCGCAGTTTGATTTTTGGAAACACGTCATACTCAAGGCTCCCCTTCTCCGGCAGATGCGGGGCGATCTGCTCCCGATCAAAAACGTACCACCCGACACTCACCCAGTCCGGCAAAAGCGGCTTTTCCTCAAAGGTCGCAAAGCCGTCGATTTCGCTGACGCGACCAAAGGGCAACCGCGGATGCGCTACACAGACGGTGTGCTGGGCGCACTGCGCAAGTCGATCGAGATCGATATCTAAAATATCATCCGAGTTTAACGCGAGTACCATCGGCGTTGTTGCGTGGGCTAGTGCAAGCTTGATGCCGCCGGCCGTTCCCAAAAACTCCGTCTCGACTGAGAAAATCGGCGTGTCGGTCGGATACCGATTTTTGATATAGTCAATAATTTCGTCCGCACGATGCCCGAGCGAGAGAATAATCTGAGAGATCACGCCGGATGCGCGCAGGCGGTCGATTTGGTGTTCGAGAAGCGTCTTTCCCCGAACAATGACCAGGGGCTTTGGGACGTCGATCTCCATTCGACTCCCCTTCCCACCAGCAATAATAATTGCGTCCACAAAGAAAAATACTTTATACTGTTAAAAAGTACGACAACTATAGTATATGAAAACACTCATTGCAATGGGGGTGCTCATCTCCCTTCTGGGAGGGCTGGATCCTGCGTTTGCCCAAGATGCACAAAAAAAAGTAGTGCGCGCGGGCAAAAAAAATCCCAAAATCGAACTGATCAAAAAAGCAAAAACTGAGTACGCCGCCGCGCTGAAGAGCGCAAATGATACCTTTGTTGAGAGCTCAATACTCGCAGCAGACACAGTGAAGACTGCGATGGAAAACTCAAAAAAGAATAAATCAAAGCAAGAGTCAAAAGCCGCGCGTGAGGCGTTCAAAGAGGTGATGAAAGCAGCGCGGGCAGTGCGAAAGGAGTCCATCACGATGGCGAAGACACTATTTGAAATGTCAAAAAAAGGAGAACAGCCGCCCGTGCCAGTCATGGCGACGACAACGCCCGAGTCAACGAGTAGTACGCCGACAATAATCCAGCCACCACCAAGCAGCACGTCGCCGATTCAATAATTTCGGTGGCCTCTATAGATATGTTTTAACTGCAGTGATGATCGATGCTGCAGTAATTTCTTCGTAATCGAGTAGTTGGTCGGGTGTGCCGCTTCGAGGCATTTTCCGAACGGCGAGTTGTGTGACCCGAGTGCCAAGAGGCGCGACAGCAGTGCACACCGCCTCCCCCAATCCTCCGTCCGCGAAGTGGTCTTCAACCGAGACGATTCCACGCGTTTCGCGCGCTGCCCGCTCAAGCGCTTGGTGATCAATGGGTTTCACGCTATACAAGTCGATGACGCGCGTGAGAATCCCCTCTTCTTTGAGGAGGTCGTGCGCATGGAGCGCCTCAAAAAGCGTGATGCCCGCGGCAACGATGGTAACCGCATCGGAGTCGCTTGACCGAAGGACCTTGCTTCCTCCGATAGGAAACTCATCTGCAGCCGAGTAGAGTATCGGCGTTTCTTTGCGTGTCGTTCGCAGGTAGGTAATCCCTCGTGTTTTTAACGCCGCCTCCACCAGTCGCTCTGTGGAGATCGCATCAGAGGGGTACAGCACGGTGCTTCCCAAAAGGACGCGAAACAGCGCAAGGTCTTCAAGTCCCATTTGCGATGCGCCGTCCTCGCCAATCGAGACTCCCGCATGAGAGCCGCAAAACAGAATATCTACAGCAGAATACTGACTCATGCGAATCTGATCATACGCGCGGGAAAAAAATGCGGCAAAGGTCGATACGCACGGTTTTCTGCCTCGCCGCGCAAGTCCCACCGCCGCACCCACCATATTCTGCTCGGCAACAAACATCTCAAAAAATCGCTCGGGGGTTGATTTTTTTACCAGCTCCGCATACGTCGAGTTGCTCACCTCGGCATCGAGCACCACAAGCGAAGGAACTGACGGAACGAGTCTCACGAGCGCGTTGCCGTATGCCCGCCGAGTCGCAACCGGCTTTGCCGGATCGTAAACAAGATCGGGAATAGGGCTCTCTGCCGCAGTGAGCGGGGTTACGATTTCGGGGGCGGCAAGCGTGCCGCGCACTGAGAGATCGACCTCGCCGAGTTCCGTGATCGCACGTGCGCACTCCTCTTTGGAAAGTGTCTTACCGTGCCATCCGTCTTTGTCCTCAATGAACGACACGCCCTTACCTTTCAGCGTCTTTGCAATAATCATGGCGGGCTGTTCACGCGGTTCATTCGCCCAAGTATACGCATCGGCGAGCGCCTCGATGTCATGCCCGTCAATCACTCGCGTCGCCCACCCAAACGATTTTATACGTGCCTCGTACGTGGCCATATCGTGCTCGAGCATGGTAGGGCCGCGCTGGCCCAGCCGGTTCACGTCCAAGACTCCGATCAATGAAGAAAGTTGGTAATGCGCAGCGCACGCGATCGCCTCCCAGACAGACCCCTCCGCCATCTCGCTGTCGCCCAGGAGTACATACGTGCGATAAGAAAGATTCTCGGATCGCTCGGCATGTAATGCCATGCCCACGCCGATGGAAAGGCCCTGACCAAGCGATCCGGTCGGCGCTTCGGTAAAAGGAAATGCTCGCGTAGGATGGCCTTCCAGTCGACTCCCGAACTTTCTGAACGTCAACAGCTCTGACGCCTCAATACCGCCGGCAGCCGCCCAAAGACTATAGAAGAGTGGCGACGCGTGCCCCTTTGAAAAAATCAGCCGATCGTTATTGTAATACTCCGGCTCCGAGACCCGAAACCGGAAAAACCCGCCAAAGAAAAGCGTTGCGCACAGTTCAACCGCGGAAAGTGACGAGGACGGATGCCCGGACCCCGCCTCAGTCGACATGGTCAAGATCCACTGCCGTAAGAGCTTTGAGAGGTTGTGAATATCAGGATTGTTCATAAAAATTGATTATACCCGCCATTGACAAAACGATCAAAGAAAAGTATCCTGAAACGGTAAAGATTTGATTGTTTCTATGTCAAAAACAGTCTCTCCCCTCCCCTGGATCCTTGCGATCGTTTTTGGCGTCTTGGGAGCGCTTCTCTCCGCGGGACTCTTCCTCGTGCTTCTCCTTATGACCGGTTCGGTCTTTGGGATTCTGGTTGCCGCGTTTGGCGTTCTTGCCGGTCTTGCGACCGCGGTTGGCTTTAAGCTCGGGAAGGGGTCGCTTGCAACTAGTCGCGAAGTAACTCTCTTTCTGTCCCTTGTGACCATCTTTGGATTTTTGGGCGTTGCGGCCGGCTACGGTGTCCTCATGGGATTTGCATGGTTTGGCGGAGACATAACTCCCTGGAGCGTACTCGAACCGCTCGATCTCCTCTTTGCCTTCCTCGGCGCGCTTGGCGGTCGATGGGCGGGTGAAAAGTTTCTTCTCCACTTCGTACACAAACATGAGGCCGCAAAACTCGAAGAACCCGGCGCGGTCTCAAGTCTCGACTCAAAATTTTCTCGCAAATCCCCTTCCCAAGAACCCCCAACCTATAACCTATAACCTCTCACCTGAACTTCTATGTCTCGCACTCTTCTCTACCTCAGCGTCTTGTCCGGACTCTTCCTCTTCATCGGCTATCTCATCGGCGGGGAGTCCGGTATGGTCGGTGCATTTGTTTTTGCCGCACTCTTCAATGTAGGGAGTTACTGGTTCTCCGACAAGCTCGTCCTGGCCATGTACCAGGCAAAGCCGCTCACACAGCAAGAGGCTCCCAACATCTACAGTATGGTGCAGGAGCTCTGTGTGCGAGATGGCCTCCCCATGCCACGCATCTATCTGATTCCCGAGACCTCCCCCAACGCATTTGCGACCGGACGCAACGAGCAGCACGCGGTTCTCGGGCTGACTGCCGGGATTCTTGATCTCATGGACCGCGACGAGCTGCGCGGTGTGATCGCCCACGAGCTCTCCCACATCAAAAACAAAGACATGCTCACCTCCACGATCGCGGCAACACTTGCGGCGGCAATCTCAATGCTCGGGCGGCTTGCGTTTTACTTCGGCGGCGACGAGCGGCGCGGGCAACTCATCAGTTTCCTCATCTTTTTCATCGCCTTGCCGATTGTTGCCATGCTCATTCAGATGGCGATCTCTCGCGAGCGCGAATACAAGGCCGACGAGAGCGGTGCACGACTTTTGGGCAGCGGACTGCCGCTTGCCAAGGGCTTGCGCAAACTCCAAAGCGCGGTCAAGGCTCACCCGCTTGAGGGCACGGCCATGCAGCAGGCAACCGCGCATCTCTTTATCGTGAATCCGTTCAGCGCAGGATTCTTGTCAAAAATATTCTCGACCCATCCGCCACTCCAAGATCGTATCACGCGACTGGAAAAAGGACCGGTAGTGTAACGAAAAATTCCCGGAAAACCCGGGAATTTTTTCCAGGCCAACTACGCTCCGGAAAGGACGCGTAAAAAAACGCTCGCCACCTCGTGAGACTCTTCTTCCGGCTCGCTTCCGGCGGCAACCCGTACCGTTCGACTATCGAGCCCGTAATTGGACAGCCAAGTTTTTGAGTGTCCAAAACTCGTACCAAGACCGATACGGTCTCCCGCCACATCTTTCACCTGTTGCATGAATTCGTTTGCAGGTACACCTTCAGGCAACGTCACATAAAACAATGTGACCGATCCTTGAGGGGCAAGTTGTGTTGCCAGCTCACCGTTCGCATGCTGAGGTAGATTCGGATGCGAGACGTCGCATCCCGGGATGCGGTTGAATGTTTCAGCAAGATGGAGAGCGTTTCGAGCGTGAGATTCCATTATCTTCGGCATTCGTTCGCCGATAGTGTTGGGCATCAAATTTTCACTCGACGGCTGAAGATATGTTCCAAGTGCAATTCTTTGTTCTTTCAAAGCTCGTACCTTCGCCGGATCATCCGAATAGGCGATGCCGAGTGTAATTTCATTCGCTCCCTCCTGATAGTGTTTTGTTCCGCTCTCAATGATCACTTTTTCAACGTCCCCTCCAATAATTTTCAAGGGGTTAATCAGGTGAGGAGAAGGCAGTGTGTTGTCGATCAGAAGAGAGAGTTTTTTTCTCGATGATTCGCGCAATACATATTTTACCAGCTTCGCCACTTCCCGGACTGCGCCTGATCGATTCTGTGATGTCTCGATCATTAACTCGGAAATTGCATCGCGGAAAATAAATGGGTTGTTCCCGGTCCGGAACTCTTCGATACTCGCAAGAAGTCGCTCCTTCGTTTTTTGTGACACGCCGGAAAGCCTCTCTCGGGCGGAGGCATATTTTGAGAATGCTTCGTCGGGCGAGACATCCTGCTGACTACTGTTGACATCCCGAACGACGGCACCAAGATGGGCCATGTCAAGCATTTCCATCTTAGTGGAATTTGCGATGCTTTCGGCGACAAACAGTCGCGGGTTATTTTCTCGTACGATGCGCTCCACTTCTTCGCGATCTCCCGTGTCGATGAATGTCACCTGAATTCCACTCTCGACAAGTCGCTCTATCTCTTTTTTCGTAGTTGCAAAAATCGACCTCGCGCACACGACGCGATCTCCAGGACGGAGACCTTCGGCGGCAAGCGCTGTATGCATCGCGGCTGCACCGGAATTAAAAAGCGCAACATCGCTTGCGCCCTCGATCATTGGAGTCATCTTGGCTTCGCGATCCATAAGCTCCTGATAGCTGTACCGCGCATAGCCCGTCTCTCGCATATTCGCTTCATATTCAGAGACGCTTTCGAATTCCTTTGCAATCTTTGCTCCGCGTTCGGACATATTACTTTACGAGTTTGTAAATCGGCATATTCTGCGTAAACTCATGTGAAGTTCGATAGACCTCCATTGAGGTGAACCCAGCCAGTCGTATTGATACTTCAAGTTCGTCGAGTGGAACATAGCTTCGAAACTTCGTCCCCTCGGGCATTGAGATAAGCGGACGAATGTCATTGTAATCCGCATCGCTGATTTTTCCCTCTTCATGATACTGTCGTATGGTCTCCCGGGCTGTTGGATAATCAAGATACCCCAGTTCGTCGGCACAATGAAAATACAGAGCGACTTCTAAGTAACTAAACAGCCGAAAAGGTCTATTCGGGGCGAATGCCCATGTGTCGATGATGCGGTCAAGCTGATCTTCGTAGTCGGGAGGCATCACGTTCCCTCGACAAAAAAAGATTCCCCCTTTTTTGAGCGCTGCGTTCATTTTTTGGAACAACGTCAACACTTGATCGTGACGAACGACATTGAATGGGCGGTGTCCCAAAATAAAATCAAATGTATCTTGGTAACTGATTGCAAGCCAGTCCGACTCGACAAACGTTTCATTGGTAAATTTTTCTTTTGAGTAGGAGGAAAGTGAATCGAAATTGTCGCGTGAAAAATCAATCACGTGGGGACGAATGCCAAGCCGCTTACAGAGAGACCGATACTCGATCGTAGACCCAAGTATCATCAGCGAAACATTCTCCGGCCGAAGACGGGTTAAATACTTCTCTTCATGCGCAAGCTCTTCCGAATCCGGCCGTGAGGGAATCGGAAACGCATCCCACAGCTCAGCATAACTCCAGTGTGCCCCCAAATCGTCGACTTCGCGTGTACTCATAAAACGTTGTTACTTTATTGCTGGCGAATACCCCGTGGTCTTGCCACGGGGTACGAGTGAACCGAAAATCTGTCGGCGGAGCCGACACCTTGTGCATCAAACCCGCCCAGATATACTGCGGTCTTGCCGCAGGGTCGGGTTTATTGATTCATACTAGCAAATAAGTCAGCAGAAAAACAATGCAAAAACGCCCCCGATATTCATCGGGAGCGTTTTTTTGATTGGTGGAATTACCAGTTTGAACCGCCGCCCTGGTGACCGCCGCCGTATCCGCCACCACCTTGGTTGCCACCACCGCCACCGCCGTAGCGGGCGTTGTAGCCACCAGTGCGTCGCGGAGGACGCGCTTCGAGGGGTCGGGCTTCGTTCACCGTGAGGGTGCGACCGTCCAACTCCTTACCGTTCCACATGTCAATTGCCTTCTGGGCGTCTTCGTCGCTTTCGTACTCGACGAATCCAAAACCCTTTGAGCGACCACTCATGCGATCCATGATAATGGTTGCCGAAGCAACTGTGCCGGCCTGCGAGAATGCCTCGCGAAGGCCGTCATCGGTGGTGTTGTAGGAAAGACCACCGACATATAGCTTCTTTGCCATAGAATGTTTCAACTATCTACTTACTACTTATAATTCCGGCGGGCGACCTTCTCACCTACCCGTCTTTCCATCCCACAGCAAAAAAGCCACTTAACAAAGGATGACAGTCACGATTGTTGAGAACCTACCGTACTTTTCCAGTATACACCAAAATGCGATTTTTGTCAATGGGGGGCAGTAATTGGGGCTTCTAACTTCTTCTGCCGCTCCGCAAGTAGTCCGGGCAAAAGCTCCTTTGCCTTCTCGACATCCTCAGGGTAGCCGATCGGGTGCCAGAATTGTGCGCGGACGGTTTTGAGCGGCCGGAGTTTAATCAGGTCTGGGATTTGGGCTGCCAGACAGTTCTCTCCATTCGGGAGATACGCCGGCGCAACTGAAAATATATCTTCGTGCAAAACGAACACCCCGATACTTGCAAGATTGGACGGCGGAATTTTTGGCTTCTCGACAAAATCCGTCACATACCCTTCGTCGTCAAGCTGACACACGCCCATGCGCTCCGGGTGCTCGGCCTCCTTCACAAGCATGACCTGCTCGGTGCCTTTCACGCACGCTTCCAGGTCGCCCGCGTGATAGAGATCGTCTCCATACATAAGCAAAAAATGTGGTCCCTTGATGTAGGTCCGAACCCGCTCGAGTGCGTCGGCGCTTCCTTTCGGTTCGGGCTGGTCGACATAGATGATCTTTCTGCCCTTCCACTCTTCCCCGAAATGCTCGCGGATTTTTTCCTGCTTATAGCCAACAACCAAGATCACCTCGTCGATGACCTTGGGTAAGATGCTAAATGTGTACTCCAAAATCGGCATCTCACCGATGGGGACCATGGGCTTTGGCCGATCGTCAGTAATCGGACGAAGGCGCACCCCCTGTCCGGCTGCTAAAATTACTGCTTGCATAGAACCCTGAGCGTAGCACTAATCTGACGTAATTTCAAGAGGTGACCAAGATCGCGCCCACGATAATACTCGCGATCGAGAACGCCTTCTGTGCGAGTGCCCGTGTGCCAACTTCGTCATCAAGGAGTCGTGGCGCGACGTGGCCGAGTGCGAGCACGATCAGGAGAACAAAAAACGGCTGCGAAGAAGAAAGTGCCGTTGCAAGCGTCGCCGATCCGATGCCAATGGCGAGGAGCCACGCGATGTCGCCGCCGACATTGAGAAGCTCTTCAAGGCCGATTACCCACAGAAAGGTCATGCCGTTCGTGCGAATTGCGGTACACAAGGGTTGCCAGAGAAGAATCAGCGCGGGAACAACCACGACAATCCCCGCAACACGGGAGAGTGCGTAATACGTCCACAAATCCATGCCGCCGTCCATCAGCTGTTTGCCGATCACCGCACTTGCCGCAAAGAGAATGTCGGCGGCAATCATGAGACCTAATACGCCCCATCGTGGACGGGAGAACAACCCCCGTGCGGTGACTGTCATGGCTCCAAACACGAGGAGCACAACGCCACCAATATGGAAGTACGTGAGTCGCTCGCCCAAAAACAACGCGGCAAAAACAATAATAAATAAAGGCGAGAGGTACCAGAGCGGCACGACCCGGGACACCTCTTCATTCTTCAGTGCACGGTAGTAAAAAACGAAGCAGAGAAAATAGAGACAACCGGATATCCCGGCAAGAAGCAGCTCTTGTTGCGGAGGGATCGGGAATCCGAGGAAGGGCCACATCACCACGCCGGAGAGAAAAAATGCGATGGAAATGAGAAGAAAAAAAACCTCCGGCGAAAGTTTCCATCGGACAAAGACCACCTTGTCGATCACATTCACGATCGCCCACGCGAATCCGGCCACTATTGAGAGGAGAACCCAGGACATAGTTATTGTGAATTACGAAGCCCCTCGAGGGAGATGACCACGCCTCGGTCTCCGTCAACTTCGATGCGCTCGCCGGTTTTGAAAAATGTTGTCGCGTTCCCGGTTCCAACAACGCAAGGTTTTTTGAGTTCCCGACAGACGATCGCTGCGTGCGTGAGTACACCGCCGCGATCGGTCACCACGGCGCGTGCAGATGACATGAGTGGGAGAAATTCGGGGGTCGTCATGTCACACACGAGAATCTCGTCATCTGAAAGAGGGAGCATCGAGAGGTCGACGGGCAGTACGATGTGCGCTCGACCGCGAGTGACCCCCCTGCTCCCCGATCGCCCGACGAGCATGCGCTCGCTGGAAGGCGCCGGCGAAGAGGCGGTGATTTGAAAGTCGGCATACAACTCGCCTAGAATACGGTTGTAGTCGATAAACCAGACGCCGAATTCTTTCGTGATGACCGTCTCGAAATATCCCACCAAATGATCGTGCGCAAAGGTCGCGCCGATTCGGTCTGAGAGGGTTTTCTGAATCGTAGGATCCGAGACAACAATCAATCGCTCCAGCGTACGAAGTTGATCTAGCACAGCGCCATCCGAGGAGTCGACGCGCCACTCGCTCCAATCGAATGAGAAAGTGATTGGTTTTTGATCTTCATAAAATCCTTGGGTGAGCTGATGATGTCCGCCGCGGATAATCTCGCCAAAAATCCCGGCGCTGTTCACCACAAAAATCGTTGCCCACTCGTTTACATCCGAATGCGGTACAAAGTCCGCGCGGTACCGCGTCGGATCGATCGCCTGCTCCTGAAACCAAAGAAGGGAGTCTTGAATCGTCTGCCCGCGCATGCGCAACTTTGGAAGCGTCGGATCTTTGGGGATGAGCCTGAGTGCGCAGAGCTCCTGGCCGTGACTCTGAAGAAATTCCTGGAAAGAAGGTGGGCGCGACACGATATCTGCCGCGTCGAACTGGAAGGGTCGATCAAACGGCAGACCGATCAGCTCATGAAGAACTTTCAGTCGCTCCCGCTTCTCGTTGTCCTCAAGGCGTAGGTGTACCGTTTTCTCGTGAGAAATCTTCTCGAGCCACTCGGTCAGAGAGACTTGCGTTGTGTAGAGCTTCGTTATGTCCATACGTAAGAGTGTAAAGGCGGTACTGTCATATACGGACATATCTCCATACCCAATGGAAAGTATTTCATGATATACTTTTTGAATTATGCACGGTACCTTCCAATCGCCTTTTACAACACGGAAAAAAGTCCTTTATTACGCGCTTGTCGCGATTCTTGTCGTAAGTTTTTTTGCGACGGCACACAGCGATGCGGTCTTTGCAGTGGCAAAAAAAGCCGCAACAAAAACTGGTCAGATCATAAAAAAACCGCCTACAAAGAGTCTAGCACAGAAAAAGAAACTCGTAAAAAAGAAGGTTGCAAAAAAGAAGTCCCCGCCGCGTACATCCAAGAAAATCGCCTTAATAAACGTCCCTCATGATCCGGTGGTGCCGTTCTCAGAGGAGATTCCTGACATCGTACTTCCTCCGATTCCGATTTTTGAGGCGCCATCGCCGCTGGTAATCTTCATTGAGCCGTCAACGTCGACAGCGGCCTCCTCCGAAACGCAATCGACCTCAACGGCTCCGTTGACTTCTGAAATCTCGACCAACGCAACTTCGACGACTCCGGCCGCATCATCCACCGCCGTTCACGAGGCGCCTTTTATCATCCGCATGACGCGGCCAGAGTTCACGCTGCTCACGCGGGATGGAATTTTGCAGTGGACCAATACGCAGCGCGCGTCTGTCGCCTCTCTTCCCGCCCTTGCGGGGAATACGAAACTCGACACTGTTGCCAAGGAGCGGCTTGACGATCTCTTTGAAAAACAATACTTCGAGCACGTCTCACCGGACGGCACGAGCGCAAAAGATGATGCCAAGACTGCCGGATACTCATTTATTTTGATCGGCGAGAATCTTGCACTTGGGGATTTCGGCACAGACGAGCGGGTTGTGGGCGCCTGGATGGAGAGCCCGGGCCACCGCGCAAATATCCTGAACACCAAATACACCGAGCTGGGGGTCGCAGCAAAAAGCGGCACGTACCAAGGGCGTGAGACGTGGATGGCTGTTCAAATTTTCGGCACCCCCCTCTCCTCATGCCAAGGACCCTCAGAAGACCTGAAAAGCCAAATTGCGGACTCCGAGCGCGCCGTCTCCTCGATGAAGGAGGTCCTCACGTGGAAGAAAAAGGACCTCGAGTCTCGAGGAGTATTACTCACGCAAACGGCCGTGGACGCATACAACGCCCTCGTCAATGAACACAACACCATCGTTGAACAGGTGAATGCGCTGGTTGCAAACATAAAGCTGTGGATCGCAAACTACAACGAGGAAGTCAACCGATTCAACCTGTGTCTCAAATCATTCTCTTCAACCGCCACACAGACGAATCAGTAACTCAATAACGAGAACCCCTCGCGGTTCTCGTTCTATGTGGTTATGGAAACTACTAAAAACACTCTGTGCACGTACTGATGTACATTGAACTTCTCGGCTTTAAGAATCGATTACGCCTTTGGCGCGCCTGACGCGTCAGGGCCAGTGCAGAGTTTGCAGCACTGTTTGTGGCTTGCAATCTCAACCACCGCGGCAAGCCCAACGAGGACGTAGACCGCCCGCGAGACGACCGATCCTTGGCCGCCAAACAACTGCCCGATATCCCATCCAAACAAGCCAACAGCAAGCCAATTCAGGCCGCCGATGAGAAGGAGGGTAAAGGCAACCATATGAAGACCTTTCATATGTTATTTTTTTATGAATAAAAAACTGCTGTCTTTAAGTATACCACCTTATAGGACAGAACCGTCCCCCTGAACGATACTGATTACACGCGATGGCGGAGGAGGTGCTGTTTTGAATGTGGAAGAATAGGCAGACGTGCCGACAGGGCTTCCTTCTCTTTCTTCCTGGAAATACGGAGGAGTCCGTGATGATCGAAAAATGTATCGATAGTGAATCGATCGTCGTGACTCACGAGGAGCGCAAGGGCGGTCCCGACGAGGAGGATGTGAGGCCAAAGCAGCTCTCTAAAATAGAGAAGAGAGAGGGCGGTCGTCACCAGGCTCACCAAGAGCATCAAGCGCATTTCAAAACCAATCAAGATGAATATGCCGACACCGATCTCAATAAGAGCGCACAAGAACACGAACAACAACGGGTCTGACACGAAGGGAATGAGCTCAGTGAGGCGGTATTTTTCCACAACCGCAAGCGCGACTGCCGGGTGCGCGACTTTGATAAGGATTCCTGAATAGATCAGCGTCGCTCCAAAGAAAATCCGAAGAACCACTGGCGAGAGCATGAGCGAGCAGTCACTCTTTTTGTCGTGCCCTTCCAGATAGCGGTCAAGCGAAAAATGTCGCGACCCCCAGAGAAAGAGGATTGTGCAAGCACCCAGGACAGGTGCGTATACCAGCATATATAGGCCGACCTGCATGAGGCCGATGAGGTACAAAATTCCCCCTAACAACGCGGCAATCTCCGTCCACAGGCCGACCAGCAAAAGTCCGGACAGGAAGATAAGGAGAAATCGGATCCCCTCCCCGCCCGCAAACGCTCCTAATGGCAGCTCGGGGCCGAAAAACCGCCCCGCCATTCCGGCAAACAAAAAGAGGAGGCCAAGGCTCACTCTGATAATAATCGGCGCGATCCACGCGACCTTCTCAACGCCGTCATCGATACGCCTGCCGATCGCTGAATGGCGAAAAAGGAAGTTTGCGATCAACAGGATTGAAACCACAAGCGCGAGTGCAAAAAATAGCGCGACATTTTCCGGGTAGTACAGCGCGTCGACAAAGCTCACCTGCAGATCGGTAAAAGCGCTCGCATACTCATCATGTGTCAGAACATACGACGCATGCGCAAAGACAGCCGATGGCACTGCGAGAAGGGAAAGTGATACTAATGCTACTCGTAAAAATCTCATGCACGTAAAGTATACCGCGTATCGCCTATTTCTGAAAGATCATTTTTAATCGCGCGCCGAGTGCAAACAGGATAGTGGAGGTGACAGCGGAAGCAAGACAGTAGATACACAGCGCGCCGATCACGGCGACCTGGAGAAACACAAACCATGCCGACGCGAGAAGCCCCACAATCGTGAAGCTTGCAAGGAAAATTAAAAAAGCCTCCTTTTTCGAATCAAGGTAGGCGATCGCTGAAATAATAATCGTAAGGTAGTATGCCACCCCAAACAATGCGACCGGAATGCCGAAGAAAAGGGCGTACGCGCTTTTCGTGACGGTATCGCATCCGTGCACGATAGTGCAGGGCAGTGTCGCGCCGGTGTAATGGGCAAATGTCAAATACGTTGAATCGGCAAAGCCGATCACCCCGACTCCGACCGCGAGCGCGGCAAGAACGCTAGGGTTTGCCAACGCTCTCCTCAATCCGCTCTTTGAATTGTTCATAGTTGGGAGGAGTGCTTTCCAGTTTTTTTCTGTTCAGAAAAAATGTCGGGGTTCCTTGCACTCCTGCTGCCGTCCCGCCGGAGAGGTCTGCGTCGATCTTTTCTTGAAGCGTCTTGTCAGAAAGGTCTTGCGTGAATTGTTCGACCGAAAGCCCGATCGCCTTGGCGTATGCTGAAAAATCTCTCTTTACGTCCTTACTCTCGGACCACTTCTCTTGGTTGATAAAGAGTACGTCATGCATCTCCCAGAACTTCCCCTGCTTTCCCGCAGCCTCAGCGGCTGAAGCCGCAGTTCGAGCGTTTTTGTGAAGTTGGCTGAGCGGATAGTTGCGATACGCGACCTGAACTTTTGTCCCGAGTTCGTCGGCAATCTTACTCACCACCGGATAGTACGCTTTGCACGCCGGGCACTGGAAATCGCTATACTCGATGAGGACAGATGTTGCCATTGCATTGCCTTTGACATGATCCCGCTCTGTGACAGCTGGCACGTTTGCGGCGCTCTCGGATGATGGCTGCGGCTTAGTGCTTTGAGATTGCGACCACGCCAGCGCCAAGACAAGTCCGCCAAGTACAATAAGCGCGCCGCCCCACAACGCGACACGTTTTCCGGTTGGTGATTGAGGTTGAGCCATAGATAAAATAATATGTTAGTCACCTGACACTACCATACCAAGATCGGCTCTACAAGTTGTTTACCGGGACGAAAAAGAGATTTGGGGATAACGGATTTTGAGCTCATCAACGACCGACCAGGCGGAAAATGGAATGTCGCGCGTAATATCCGGGTTGAGATTTTTCTCAAACCGTGTCTGCTGGATTGCATACCGTTCGCCGTCTTTGAGATACCGCGCCATAACCGTGAAATCATCGGCCGTGTGTACGCCGGGAGCGATCGTAGTGCGAAACTCGTGCGGTACTCCCGACTCTTGAATCAGAGAAAATGTTTTTTTCATGTTCTCGACTAGAAGAGGGTTTGCAACGCGAATCACGTTTACAACCTTTTCCCATGGGGCCTTGAGATCCATCGCGATGTAGTCAAGAAGCTTTTCTTCCAAAAATGTACGCACAACATCGGGTCGAACACCGTTGGTGTCCAACTTCACGACAAAACCGCGTGCTTTCAACTCTCGAATGAAGGCAGTGAGACCGGGTTGGATTGTTGGTTCGCCGCCAGTGATACATACCGCATCAACCACTTTTTTCCCGCGCTCTAAAAACGCGATCGCCTCATCCTTCGAAGGGTGCCCTTTTACCTCGTCTCCTTCGGACGGAAGTGGTATTAGGTCGGGATTATGGCAGTACCCGCACCGCAGGAGGCACCCTTGAGTAAACACGATCCCGCAGGGTCTGCCCGGATAGTCCAAAAGACTTAACCGCTGAATGCCCGCGATGGTCATGCGGCGACCTCTATTCGAATTTCTTCAGGAGGTGCGATTGGCAGCTGCGCCGTCACACTCTCACGTGGCACGAGATACTCGAACCGATCCGCATACTCGCTCTTCTTTGCAGAGTGCCACTGATCAACCGGGCGGTAGTAACCAACGATTCGCGACCAGATTTCCGTTTTTGCCGAACAGGTCGGGCACGACTGCACCTCACCCTCCAAATAACCGTGGGATTGGCAGATGCTAAACGTCGGGGTGATCGTAAAGTATGGCAAGGCGTAGCTCTCGGCAACCTTGCGAACAAACGCACGGCACGCCCTCCAGTCAGGAACACGCTCTCCCAGGAAGAGGTGCAGAACCGTGCCACCCGTGTACCGCGTCTGAAGCGTGTCCTGATGCTCAAGCGCCGCGAGCGGATCATCCGTATAGTCGACTGGCAGGTGGGTTGAGTTCGTATAGTAGGGCGCTTCCGGCGGACCTGCCTGGATAATGCCGGGGAAGCGGAGTTGATCTTCTTTGGGAAAGCGGAACGACACTCCTTCGCCAGGCGTCGCCTCCAAGTTAAACAAGTTACCGGTCTGCTCCTGATAATCCGCAAGCCGCGAACGCATAAAATCAAGCGTCTCAAGCGCGAACGCCCTTCCCTGCTCCGTCGAGATGTCTTCACTCAAAAAATTGAGGCACGCCTCATTCATACCATTAAGTCCAATCGTGAGAAAGTGATTATTCAAAGATGGCAAATAGCGCTTCGTGAAGGGTAAGAGGCCCTGCTCGATGTTCTTTTCAACGACTTTGCGTTTGATCTCGAGAGACATTTTCGCAATATCCATAAGCCCGCCCAAACGCTTGAAAAAATCCTCCTTGGTTTTGGCGAGATATCCGATGCGCGGCATGTTGATGGTGACCACGCCGACCGACCCGGTCATCTCCGCGGATCCGAACAGACCGCCGCCACGCGCGCGCAGCTCCCGCAGATCGAGCTGAAGCCGGCAGCACATACTGCGCACGTCACTGGGATTTAGGGTGGAGTTGATGAAGTTCTGGAAATACGGGATGCCGTATTTTGCCGTCATCTCGAAAAGCAGTTGCGCGTTCTCGTTGTCCCAGTCGAAATCTTTGGTGATGTTGTAGGTCGGAATGGGGAAGGTAAAGGTGCGACCATTGTAATCCCCCTCATTCATCACCTCAAGGAATACCTTATTCATTATGTCCATCTCCTTCTGGCACTCGCCATATGTGAACTCCTGGACGGCGCCGCCGATGATCGGATGTTTGTCGCGCATATCCTCGGGACAGACCCAGTCCAACGTGATGTTGGTGAACGGCGTTTGCGTCCCCCAGCGCGACGGAACATTGAGATTGAACACGAACTGCTGAACGCACTGCTTCACCGCCTTGTACCCCATGGAGTCCTTGCGAATGAATGGGGCAAGATACGTATCAAACGACGAGAACGCCTGCGCGCCCGCCCACTCGTTCTGAAGAGTGCCGAGAAAATTCACCATTTGCGCAACGGCCGTCTCCAAGTGCTTGGGCGGCGCAGACGCGACTTTTCCCGGAACGCCGTTGAGGCCCTCCTCCAGGAGCTGACGAATACTCCAGCCCGCGCAGTATCCGGCAAACATGCTGAGATCGTGAATATGAAAATCCCCTTCCACGTGCGCGTCCCTGATCTCCTTGGGGTACACCGAATTGAGCCAGTAGTTCGCAATCAGCTTGCCCGCGGAATTGAGAATCATCCCTCCCAGCGAGTATCCTTGATTCGCATTCTCGTTCACCCGCCAATCCGACTGCTTCAAATACTCGTTGATCGTGTTTGCCACATCAACAACCACGGCTCCGGTCGCGCGCACGGCAGAACGCTTCTCCCGATAGACGATATACGCCCGTGCGGTCGTGTAATACCCTCCGCTCATGAGCGAGAGCTCGACAAGGTCTTGAATCTCTTCGACTGAGATCTGGTCGCGGTGACGCTGCGATTTGAGGACGATCGCGCTGACCGCCGCGGCAATCTTTCGCACTTCAGGTGGAGCTAACTCGCCGGTTGCCTCTGCAGCCTTGCCGATGGCGCTGTGGATCCGCTCTTTCTCAAACGCGACAGTGGTCCCGTCACGCTTGATCACGGTGGGTATGGGCATACGCATGGGGATTAAAATGTGATAAGCGAAAATAAAAAAACCCGAGAACCGACATCCGTTACTCGAGCTTCGAAGAGCTTCTCGGTTGAATTGTTGGAGGATCTCTCGTTTACTCCTTATTCTGAGGTTCTATCCGGATCCGATTTGGACACTCTTTCTTCATGCACAGATACGCATCATGACTGGAACTCTGAACAACATTTAGCTGTCGGCACGACCGGCACTTAATCTCGATTTCTGAGTCCACCAGAAGACCTTTAAACATGAGTTTTCCGCAATGTGGGCAGCGGTACTCGTTGTAACTTAAAACCATAGTGTACGTACTATATCACACCAGTAAAAACGAAAAAAGCACTGATTAGAGGGGGTGGAATCGGGTTATCCCCAGAGCAGTAATTCACCGACAAAAAAGGAAAAAATATTTACGCACAACACCGCGACTCCCAGTCGCAACCAAGGCGCGCGGCGCATCCCATACATGAGGAGCGCGAACTCGACAAGGACAATCGCCAATTCGGCAGCAAGGATCTCGAGCGGCCCGAATTGATGCCCCATAGAGGCTCCCATGAGTAAGGCGAATCGAAAGAGCGGAAACGTGATCCCGTTTGCGAACAAGAGCACGTACTGGGCGTTGCGCGAGCGGAATCCGCAGAGCCAAAAAATCGCCGCCTCACCCCCAAAAGTCGCCCCAGTGGCAAGGAGAAGATTCAAAAGTGGGCTCATTGACCTTTCTTGCGAAGGGTTATAAGTCGAAAAAGTGAAAATCCTGCGACAAGGAGAGCGACGATGCCGCCAATAACGACAATTCCCGCTGTTTTTTCTTCCGGAGTCGATTTTGTGGGGTCTTTTTTACAAAACGTGTAGTGCTGCACGCTCGCGCCAGTCGAGCCTTCCGCAATAATGTACTCCGGATTGTTCAGCCACTGGTTGCACGCATCGGGCTTTTCATACCACGAGGTACATTCGATCGGTTTCTCACCGGCTTGGCACTCTCCGCGACGATCGGGAAGAATCGTACTGCCAGTGTCTGCGCGTACGGGTGTCACGGACACGAGTAGAATACATGCAGCACCGAGAAGCAGCCGCGCGATTCCACGCGCCGTTCCGTGAAACTCGGGGTTGCCAATCACCGGAATACCCGAAATGCGCGCTTGGATCTCGGCCATGAGGCCGTCCCGAGTGACGCCGCCGTCGATAAAAAGTTTTTTTGGTCGCGTCGGCAGCCGCCGAAGATAGGTATCGACATTTCGCGCGATACGGGTAAGCGTTCTTACCAAGCTGGGGCGATCGCGGAGCACGGTGTCAATCAACCTCCCGCCATAGGGAATTTTTGCCTCAAGCGCATATTGAGGCTGTCGCATATTTTTGGGAATAAGGGTTGTAAAGAAATCAGGATACATTGATAGTTCCGATCCGAGAACCTGCATAAGGAAAGTTCCTGTCCCGTAGGTTACTTTTGTCGTCCCGACGACAAGGCCTGCAGCGGCCATGCTGGACTGCTGATCTCCGCAGACCGCCAGAAGGGGTATACTGCGCCCCAAAACCGACTTTTTTAGAACACCATACTCATGGCGGGAGGCGACCACCCGAGGCAGGAGTTGAGGAGGCACGGAAAAGAGCTGTAAGAGCGAGTCGTCCCATCGAAGGGTTTTGATATTATACAGAAGCGTTCGAGAGACGTTGGTAAAGTCGGTGATATGAGGACTCCCTTCAAGGAGGTTCCACATCACCCAAGTATCTACCGTGCCAAAGAGGAGGTCTCGGCCTGCCGTGTCTCCGTGCTCGAGAATCCAGGCGAGCTTGGATGCGGAAAAATACGGATCCAGCCGTAAGCCGGTTTTTGAACGTACGCTTTTCTCGTGCGATTTGAGTTTCCGGCACCGCGCGCGGGTACGCGTATCAGACCAGACGATCGCCGGATACACGGGTTTCCCTGTTTTTCTGTCCCACACGATGGTTGTCTCACGCTGATTGGTTAGACCGATGCTTCCGATACGGGAGAGTGGAAGGCGCGATCGGCGAATCGCTTCTGCCATAACGACTCTCGAGAGTGACACGAAATCGCTCGGATTCTGCTCATGATGTGTGCCGCGAATGAGGATCTTTAATTTCCGTTCGGCGCCGCCAAGGATCCTGAATTGCTCGTCAAATACAAACGCCTTGATGCTCGACGTACCGATATCCAGCACCAAAACGGCTGATGATGACTTATGTTTCATATAAGTGAGAGGAGTGCAGATTTCGGCGCGATCTTACACTCAAGGATCTGTTCGCACACTTCAAGCAGAGGGGCATCAACATCAATTCCAACGAGCGCACGAACCGCCCGAACTGACGACGTGCCCTCGCTCGTACCCGTGCATACTCCTGTTGTGGCAAGTTCACGGCCAACAGAATAATTGCGTGAATACGTGCTCGACCCGGTCGCGATGAGGTCTCCGATGCCGGCAAGCGTATACGCCGTCTCTCTCTTTCCGCCAAGCCGATCAATGCACGAAGCCATCTCTCCAAGCGCGGCAGTGATCAGCGCACCCCGCGTGTTACTCCCAAGACTCGCTCCATCAAGCGCTCCCAGGAGGATTGCGTAGACATTTTTGAGGACCCCGGCAAGAGCGACTCCGCGCACGTCGTTTGAATATTCGAATCTCAAACCGCTGTTCAAAAAAAGCGACTCGATGAAATCAAAAAGTTTCTTATCCTTCGTGGCGCACACCGCGGCAGCCGGGAGTCCCTCGTCGATCTCCTCAGCAAGCATGGGCCCGCTGATTAACGCAAACAGACGGTCGTTTCCAAGGGTCTCAGCAAGCGTTTGATCAAGTGTTGCCTTACTCTGTAGATCAATACCTTTTGCAAATGAAACAATCGGGGTCTCTTTCCTCAAGCCAGCATCACTGCACGCGGAAAGCGCGGCCCGATATGCTCCGGATGGGATACACAAAAAAATCGCATCCGACTGCGGTACGGTTTCTGTAAGTGGTTTTTGTTCGGGATTACGTGAAGGGTCGGCGTCCCAATGTTGGACGACCGTATCTGTTTTTTTTTGAAGCAATCGACCGATACAGCCCCCCAACTCTCCCGCTCCGAGAATAGTTACGATAGACATAGCACTCTGTACTGTACCGCCGCCCCTTCTTTCATGCAATAGACCTGTCGCGCAATAAGCTTCGTCGCGAAATTATGAGTTTTCGAGCGAAAACGATGAAGCGGGAGGAGGTGAATACGGCGTATTCATCGACG
>JBBTRP010000073.1:0-25009 GCA_038065125.1 Patescibacteria group bacterium | reverse complement strand
TACTTCCAGGAGCGGACGTTATCCAGAACGTCTCCGCACTTGATCAGGCGTGTGTCATAGTCCGCGGAAAGGTACTCGGTGAATTTTTGTATCTTTGATCGTTTTTTTTGCTCGTCGGTCTCGTCGATCGGACGCGGGCGCGTGAGATTGTCAACGAGGGTTGCTACGCGCTTCCCGAATCGGCGGGTGATCTCCTCAAGCGGGATGCCCGTGTCCTCAACGACGTCGTGAAGAAGTGCGGCCATCACGCGGGTCGGTGTTGCTTTTTCTAATTCGAAAAGCGTCAGGCTAATGCGGACGGGATGAATCACATAGGGCGCGCCCTCATCGCGAAACTGTTTCTCGTGGGCAGCTTTTGCAAAGACCAACGCCTCCAGGACAATCCGCTGATCACCCAGAGAAAAATTTTTTTGAATCTGCTCTCGCAGCCGCCGCTCCTGGTGGGTAAGATTTGAATACTGATCAGATGGCATTATTGAAAAATCGCATTTCCCTCGGGCTGCGGGGTAACGCTCCCCGGCCTCATGACCCCCAGCCACGCGTACTGCTTTTATACTACAGCCCGAAAGTCATTTCATGCTATAATAATATAAAAGAAAGATCAATCCTCTATAGCATTCCGCAGAAAAAAAATTGAGAGCTTAGGAATTAAAAAAAACGGCCGATTAGGCCGCTTTTTTTGCTCCGCTCGAGCTGATGATCTCTTTCGTCTTGAGGGTTTTAATGCAGCGCGTACAGACCAGGAAGCTCTCTCCCTCGATCCGTTTGCGTTGCAGGTTGACGTATTGTCTGCGCAGCGTTGCTCTGTTAGAATGACTTCTACTCACAGCCTTAGCGGAGTTCCGGGCGCAAAAGGTACATTGTCGAGACATATCTGTAAAAAGCGTTAATACAACACACGTCACAACACGATACTCTATTTTTTCCTTCTATGCAAGAGCTCCTCGCTGCCGCCTTCCCGATCATCGTGGTTGGTGCGGCAATCCTCATCTCAATCACGACCCACGAGTTCAGCCACGGGCTGGCGGCATTTCTCCAGGGAGACACGACTGCACGCGACCAAGGCAGGCTCACGCTTAACCCGATTGCGCACATCGACCCGTTCGGCACGCTCCTCTTGCCACTGATCCTGTTCCTGGTGCACGCCCCAATCATCGGCTGGGCGCGGCCAGTGCCCTTTAACCCCGCCAACCTGTCCAACCGTCGGTTTGGGCCACTCCTTGTTGGTCTTGCAGGGCCGCTTTCAAATTTTTGCATCTTTCTCGTCGCGGGACTGGTTCTGAAAAGTATCAACGGGGGACTGGGGGCGGACAACTATCTCATGGTGTTTCTCTCCCAGCTCGTGATCATCAACCTCGTGCTCATGCTTTTCAATCTTATTCCCATACCCCCGCTGGACGGCTCAAAGGTCCTGTTCGGGCTCCTTCCTCCGCGTTTTGAGCCCTGGGAGCGCACTCTGGAGGTGTACGGCCCCTTTATTCTTCTTGGAATCCTTTTTATTGAGTACACCGGTTTTCCTTTTATTGGATACGCAATTCACCTGTCCCTCTCATTTTTTACCCGACTTCTTGGGCTTCCGTTGGGCTATTGACAAAACGCCCAAAATGTGGTATAATTATCTCGTTCAATTCGTCAATTTTTCAGAGGTTTTGACAGAATTCTAAGATTTTGTATACTGATTCGATCGTCTCGTACAGGTATTTCGAATAGCTCGCGAAAACGCCTTACCAGGTGTTTTTTCTTTAGATACATTATGTCAACTGTCAATCAACTCATTCGGAAGGGAAGAAAACGGATTTCCAAAAAATCCAAGTCTCCGGCAATGGAGTCGGTTCTCAATACGCTCCACCGGACGCGAACAATGGTTCAAAGCCCGTTTAAGCGGGGCGTCTGCCTGAAGGTTACGACCACAACACCGAAGAAACCGAACTCCGCGCTCCGCAAAATCGCTCGTGTGCGCCTCTCCAATGGTATGGAGGTGACTGCGTATATTCCGGGCATCGGGCACAATCTCCAGGAGCACTCCATCGTGCTTATCCGCGGCGGCAGAGTGAAGGACTTGCCGGGTGTGCGGTATCATATCGTCAGAGGCGTGTATGACACGGTTGGCGTTGCCAATCGTAAGCAAGGCCGGTCGCTGTACGGCGCAAAGAGACCCAAGAAATAGGACGTAGCTGGTAGGATTTTCACGAAGCATCACATTACATCTTATGAGAGGAAAACAAGCACCCCGCAGACCGGTCACTCCCGATCCAAAATACGGAAACACACTCGTGTCCAAGTTCACGAACTACTGCATGAAGAGCGGGAAGAAAAACGTTGCCGAAAAAATCGTGTACGGCGCATTTAATCTCATTGAAGACAAAACCAAACAGCCGCCTCTCCCTGTATTTGAGGAGGCGATCAAGAACGTCATGCCCCTGATTGAGGTTCGCGGACGCCGCATCGGCGGTGCGAACTACCAAATTCCGATTCCGGTTCGCGGCGATCGCAAGTACTCGCTCGCATTCCGCTGGATTCTGAATGCCGCGCGTACCAAAAAGGGTCGGCCGATGCACGAGAAACTCGCCGCAGAACTAATGGCTGCCGCAAACCGCGAAGGGGACGCAGTCAAGAAGAAAAACGACGTTCACAAGATGGCGGAAGCCAACCGCGCCTTTGCGCACTTCGCCCGATTCTCCCGGTAATACTTTAAATTCCAAATAACAAATCACAAATCTCAAATAAATTCCAAATATCCAAACCTCAATTACTGAAACGATTTGGAATTTGGTATTTGAAATTTGGTGCTTACCCTCGTTATGCCCCGCGACTATACTCTTGAAAAAACACGTAACTTTGGAGTCATTGCGCATATTGACGCCGGAAAGACGACCGTTACCGAGCGCATTCTCTTTTATACCGGAAAAAAACATAAGATCGGGGAGGTCCATGAGGGCGCGGCGACTATGGACTGGATGGAGCAGGAACAGGAGCGCGGCATCACGATCACGGCAGCCGCAACCACTTGTTTTTGGAAAGGCTATCGATTTAACATCATCGACACGCCCGGCCACATCGACTTTACTGTGGAGGTCCAGCGTTCACTTCGGGTGCTTGATGGTGGTGTTGTTGTTTTTGACGGTGTTGCGGGTGTAGAGCCGCAGTCAGAGACCGTCTGGCACCAGGCGGACAAATATAACGTCCCGCGAATTTGTTTTATCAACAAGCTCGATCGCATGGGAGCGGATTTTTATAAAGATCTCGACTCTATCCATGAGCGACTCACCAAACGCGCATTCCCGCTGCAGCTGCCGATTGGGACAGAAGAGAATTTCAAGGGAATGGTCGATCTCCTCACTCAGAGGGCGTACCTTTACCAGGATGAGCTGGGTACAAAAATCGAAGAAACAGACGTTCCCCCCGATCTCCAGGAGAAGGTTAACCACTATCGCCATGCGCTCATCGAGGCGATTATCGAAAACGACGAAGAGCTCATGAACACCTATCTTGCGGGCGGAGAGATCCCGCTTGCCGATCTCAAGCGGGTTTTGCGAAAAGCCTGCATCAGCCAATCGGTGATTCCGGTGCTGTGTGGCAGCGCGCTTAAAAACAAGGGTGTGCAGTACCTGTTGGATGCGGTCAACGACTACCTTCCGTCACCGCTGGATATACCGCCGGTGACCGGATTTCATCCGCGCGACGCGGAAACGGCAATCACACGCGAGACAAAAGACGACGTTCCCCTTGCGGCGCTTGCGTTTAAAATCGCCGCTGATCCATTTATCGGTAAGCTCTGTTTTTTTCGAGTCTACTCCGGAACGCTCAAAGCCGGTTCGTATGTGCTCAATACGACCACGGGAGAGCGTGAACGCGTCGGCAGAATCGTGCGCATGCACGCAAACGACCGCGAAGATGTACCTGAAATTTTTGCCGGCGAGATCGGCGCGGCAGTAGGTTTGAAAAAAACATTTACCGGAGACACGCTCTGCGACGAGGACCATCCGATCGTGTTGGAGTCTATCACCTTCCCGGAGCCGGTCATCTCCGTCGCGATCGAACCAAAAACAAAAGGAGATCAGGAGCGCATGGGTATCGCGATGTCAAAACTTTCCGAAGAAGATCCGACTTTTCGTGTGCGCACAGACGAAGAGACGCTGCAAACTATCATTTCCGGAATGGGCGAGTTGCATCTTGAGATCATCGTTGATCGCATGAAGCGCGAGTTCAAAGTCGAGGCAAACGTCGGTCGCCCGCAGGTTGCCTACAAAGAAACGATTACCAAGTCGGCCGAGGGCGAAGGCAAGTACATTCGTCAGTCGGGCGGGCGCGGACAGTATGGCCACTGTTGGTTGCGCATCGAGCCCGCGGAGCGTGGTGTCGGATTCGAATTTGAAGACGAGGTCAAGGGCGGTGCCATTCCCCGCGAGTATATTCCCGCCATTCAAAAAGGAGTCAAAGAAGCCATCGCCCGCGGCGTTCTTGCCGGCTATCCACTCATTGACGTGAAGGCGACGGTTTTTGATGGCTCATTCCATGAGGTTGACTCGTCCGAAGCTGCATTTAAGCTCGCCGGATCTTTCGCCTTTCAGGAGGCTGCGAAAAAAGCCGGCCTTGCACTACTTGAACCGGTGATGAAGGTCGAGGTGGTCACACCTGAGCAGTTTATGGGTGAGGTCATCGGAGACCTCAACTCAAAGCGTGGACAGGTGCAGGATATGACCGATCGGACCGGCGTAAAAGTGATCCACTCAATCGTCCCGCTTGCGGAAATGTTCGGATACGCAACCCAGCTGCGATCAATGACTCAAGGCCGCGCGAGCTACAGCATGGAGTTTTTGCAGTACTCTCAGGTGCCGCGAAACATTGTCGAGTCACTCACGGCCGACGCAAAAAAGTAGCAGAAACCATGGACATCCCTTTTCTGAAAAAGATACTTGACTTCACCGCGTCGACGGGTATGAGTTCCACGCTTCTCCATGAGGGCCGAACCCTTATCATTGCGGATCTGGATGCCGTTTTACCTCTCGTTGAGCGGGGTATGTCACAGAATCGCTTGACAAACGTTGAGCCGGGCGAGGCGATCAATCGGAAAATCGATGACGCACTGGAGCGCGCGGCATCTCAGTCTGCTTCTATTGACACGGATTTCGGCCGTGCTACACTGGAGGGCACTGCGTTAAAAAGCACAGGTCTTTATTGACAGTACCCAGCCTACACTTTGCATTTTTTCTTACATTTAAAAGGATTACGGGGACAAACGTATGGCAGAAAAATTTGAGAGAACAAAACCACACGTCAACGTCGGCACGATCGGACACGTTGACCACGGAAAAACAACCCTCACCGCCTCCATTTTGAAGGTGTTGGGAGCGCACGGATTTATCGCGCAGGACAAGTCGGTCGACCAGATCGACGCCGCTCCGGAAGAAAAGGCACGCGGCATTACCATCAACACCGCGCACGTCGAATACCAGAGCGAGACGCGCCACTACGCGCACGTCGACTGTCCGGGTCACGCTGACTACATCAAGAACATGATTACCGGCGCCGCGCAAATGGACGGTGCGATTTTGGTTGTTTCCGCAACCGACGGCCCCATGCCTCAGACGCGCGAGCACATCCTCTTGGCTCGTCAGGTGGGTGTTCCGTATATCGTGGTATTTTTGAACAAAGTTGACATGGTGTCTGACACCGAGCTCATCGACCTCGTCGAGGAAGAGGTTCGCGATCTGTTGAAAAAATACGAGTTTCCCGGCGACACAACCCCGATCATCCGCGGTTCTGCGCTTAAGGCGCTCGAGAATCCCTCCAACGATGAGTTTGCAAAGCCGATCCTTGATCTCATCAAAGCGCTGGACGAGCACATTCCCGAGCCGGTTCGCGAGACCGACAAGCCATTCCTCATGCCGATTGAAGATATTTTCTCCATCGAAGGCCGTGGAACGGTCGTCACGGGTAGAGTCGAGCGTGGAACGGTCCACGTCAACGAAGAAGTGGAGATCATCGGGCTTCGTGACACGACAAAAACGGTCGTGACCGGCATTGAGATGTTCAACAAACAGCTTGACGAGGGGCGCGCCGGTGACAATGCCGGACTCCTTTTGCGCGGAACAAAGAAAGACGATGTTGAGCGTGGCCAGGTCCTTGCAAAGCCGGGAACGGTCACTCCGCACACCGAATTCGAAGCAGAGGTGTATATTCTGTCCAAAGAAGAAGGGGGCCGCCACAAGCCGTTTTTCAAGGGATACAAACCGCAGTTCTACATCCGCACCACCGACGTGACGGGCGATATCACCCTTCCTGCAGGCACCGAGATGGTCATGCCGGGTGATACGGTCAATTTGATCGTGAAGCTCATCTCCCCGGTCGCCCTTGAGGAAAAGCAGCGCTTCGCAATTCGCGAAGGAGGACTGACGGTCGGCGCAGGCGTAGTCGTCAAAATTATCAAGTAAGCCCTCCTCAAACGATACCGTTCTTTACCAGCCATGACTGCTCCCGCAAAGACAAAATCAGGAAAAACCGCTGTGGCGGAAACAGAGAAGCCGCGTATTCGCATTAAGCTTCGCGCGTACGATCACAAGATCATCGATCAGTCCGCCGCAAGCATCATCGAAGCGGTTGTGAGAAGCGGCGCGGTTGCACAAGGGCCGATTCCGCTTCCGACCGAAAAGAGAAAGTACACGGTACTGAAATCGACCTTTGTCCACAAGAACAGCCGGGATCAGTTTGAGATGCGAATCCATAAAAGACTCATTGACATCATCGAGCCGACCACCAAGACCACGGACGTGCTGACCAACCTCACACTTCCGGCTGGCGTCGATCTTGAGATAAAAATGTTATAGACCTCTTGCACAATAACTTCCGTAGCGAAATTATGATCTTTCGAGCGAAAACAATGAAGCGTGAGGAAATGAATACGGCGTATTCATTGACGAGCGGTGAATTGTTTGCAGCCGAAAGAGCATAATTGCAGTAGGAAGAGTTATTGTGCAAGAGGTCTAAAAAGTTCCGGAGAGGGTGATTGAATAACCCCGCCCGCATTTTGCGCCCCGTGCCATCACGAGACGCGAAACGCGGGCAGGGAAGTGCTCAACGCCACCTACTCAAGAACTGCGAGGAGACGTTGCAAAATCCCTGGAGCGCCCTATACCTACACGAATCTGTTGGTTCTTTCCCCAAAAAGCCGGGAGGGCACTGATACGCTTCTCGGTTTTTTCTTAAAGAAAAGAAAAGAGAATAAAAAGACTATGAAATACCTGTTGGGCATAAAACGGTCCATGACGCAAGTGTACGATGACAAAGGGTTTCACACTCCGGTCACCGTTCTTCGCGTTGGTCCCTGTGTGGTGACCCAGGTCAAAACTGTCGGGCATGACGGGTATAATGCCGTGCAAATCGGTTGTGGGGAAAAGAAGCGGGGGAGCCGTGCGCTTCGCGGACACCTCAAGAACCTCGTGAAGGAGTCGGGTGCTCAGGTGTTTGCTCATCTCAAAGAAGCTCGCCTCGAGTCGGTTGACGGCATCGAGCGCGGGGATCTTCTCGATCTTTCTTCCTTTGCCGCGGGCGACCACGTTGACGTGGTGGGCACCTCAAAGGGCAAGGGATTTGCGGGTGTGGTAAAACGACATCACTTTCATGGCCATCCGCCAAGTCACGGCCATAAGGACCAGGAGCGTATGCCTGGCTCTATCGGAGCCGGCGGCAACCAGCACGTGTTTAAAGGAGTGCGTATGGCCGGGCGTATGGGCGGAGAGCGCGTGACGGTCAAAGATTTGGTCGTTATCAAAGTTGACGCCTCTCTCGGAGAACTGTGGCTTAACGGCGCGCTTCCCGGAAGCCCGAATAGCCTTGTTATTGTCACGGGAGCGGGGGAGATGAAGTTTAAAAAGGCAGAAAAATCAGAATCGAAATCAGAGGAAAACATCGGTCCTCAAGCGAAGGAGACGGATACCTCTCTCGATGCAGGAACGCAGAAGGCGGATGAGTCACCCGCACAATCAGTCGCGTAATTTTGTTCGACCGTATGACGAAAACTCCACTCAAGAAAAAACAGATTCTCCTCGACGTATATAACGCCGAAGGTGCGGTCGTATCCCAACAGGAACTGTCGCCGGCTATATTTGGTGTCTCCCTCAACGAGGGGGTGGTACATCTTGCACTCGTTGCCCATGAGGCGAATGCGCGGCCGATGGTTGCCCATACCAAGTCTCGCGGAGAAGTGCGTGGCGGCGGCAGAAAGCCGTGGAAACAGAAGGGAACGGGTCGCGCGCGACACGGATCAATACGCTCACCGATTTGGAAAGGCGGCGGCGTCGTGTTTGGTCCGCGGACCGACCGGTCGTACAGCCTTAAGATCAATAAAAAAGCCCGCAGAAAAGCGGTGTGCATGGTGCTTTCAAAAAAAGTTTCTGATGGCGCGTTGTTTCTGGTCGACTCACTTGAATTCGAAAAGCCGACCACCAAGCGCGCGGCAGGATTTCTCAAAAAACTTCCCCTCTCAAGACCCGGGAAACGAACACGTATCGGCTTGGTATTCCCCAAGGGTGAGAAGATGCTGGTGAAAAGTTTTCGCAATATTGCGTCTCTCCAGCCCATCCCAGCACACAGCCTGAATGTAAAAGATCTCCTGAAGGCAACCATGCTCGTCATGCCGATCAAATCGCTTGTCGAAGTAACCGAAGCCCTGAAGGCGAAATAATCCTATGGCACTCTTTGCAAAAAAATCAGAAAAAGACGAGGCGAAAACGTCAGGGGGAACCCAAACCGCCTTGGTGTCAAAGGAGGAGGCGTCATCTGAAAAGAAGGCAGAGGCTCCGGCAGTCATGCGGCACTCGTCGCGAACGTATCCGGTCGCCGATCACGTGATTCTCAAAAAGCCTATTCTTTCTGAAAAGACCTTTCGGCTCTCACGCGAGGCATCGGCGTACGTGTTTGAAGTCGATCGGTCCGCAAACAAGCTCGATATCAAAAAAGCGTTTTTCAATATCTATGGCATTATGCCCCGGTCGGTAAATGTTTTGCGCGGCGGGGGAGAGCGGACGCGGCGCGGTAAGATCAAGGGACATTTGCGCGTGTGGAAGCGCGCAGTAATCACGGTGCCAAAAGGAAAGCAGCTTGAATCATTTTAACATCTATGCCGGTACGTATTTACAAACCAACGAGTCCGGGACGGCGCAAGTCAAGCGTTGCGGATTTTTCCGATCTCACAAAAAAAGAACCCGAGAAAAAGTTGATTTTTGTGAAGAAGCGCTCAAGCGGACGGAATAACCAGGGAAAAATCACCGTCCGTCATCGCGGCGGCGGGGCGCGACGCATGATTCGCGAAGTCGATTTCCGCCGGTTAAATTTTGATACGCCGGCAAAGGTAATCGCGATCGAATACGATCCAAACCGATCTGCGCGATTGGCGCTTCTTGAGGAGCCGACCGGGAAGCGATCCTATATTCTGTCTCCGCGCGAAGTAAAAATCGGTGACGAGCTCGTGTCATCGAAGGGAATCGGCGAGATTCGCGTCGGTAATCGTTTCCCGCTCAAGGGAATCCCGGTTGGCATCATGATCCATGCACTTGAACTCGTTCCGGGACAGGGCGCAAAGCTGATTCGGTCCGCGGGTCTGGGAGCGAGACTCATGGCGCTTGAAGGAGAGCGCGCTCAGGTTAAACTTCCGTCAGGAGAAATCCGGTCTTTTAATAGCGCGTGCATGGCAACCATCGGCGAGCTCGGAAATCAGGACCATCGCCACGTTCGTTACGGCAAAGCCGGACGCATGCGCCATAAGGGATGGCGTCCGTCGGTGCGCGGCAAGGCTATGAATCCGGTCGATCATCCGCATGGCGGAGGAGAAGGCAACCAGCCGATTGGATTAAAAAATCCAAAAACTCCCTCGGGACGGCCTGCGCTTGGCGTACGCACCCGCAAGAAGAAGAAAGCCTCGAGCATTTTTATCATCAAACGCCGCAAATAATCGTATGTCTCGCAGTCTCAAAAAAGGACCCTACGTTGACCAGCGTCTTCTCAAGAAAATTTCAAAGGTGAAGATCGGAGAGAAGGTGGTGATCAAGACTTGGTCGCGCGACTCAACCATCATTCCGGAAATGGTCGGCTTTACGTTTGGCGTTCACAATGGTAAGCTCCACCTTCCCGTGACGGTTGTCGAGAATATGGTCGGCCACAAGCTGGGAGAGTTTTCACTCACGCGCAAGTTCGTTCGGCATGGCGGAAAGATACAGAAAGAACAGGAGCAGGCGGCTGCGCAAAAAGCATCTGCAGCCGTGAAAGCCGTTCCGGCCGCTCCGGCAAAGAAGTAGACACCGTATGAACGTCAGCGCAAAAACTCGGTACGTAAGAATGTCGGCTCGCAAGGTGCGCCTGGTAGCGGATTTGGTGCGGGGTCTTTCTGTTCGAAAGGCTCTGGATACGCTCAAGTTTGTTCCCAAGGCAGCCAGTACCCCGGTTGAAAAGACCCTGAAGAGCGCCATTGCGAATGCGCAGAATAACTTTCATCTGGATCCGGACGCGCTCGCAGTCGCAACCATTACCGTTGACAAAGGTATGGTGTTAAAACGCTGGCGTCCGCGAGCATTCGGTCGCGCCGCACCGATTCACAAGCACTCGTGTCATATCACGATCGTGTTGTCGGACGAAAAAAAAGAAAAATCAAAAAAAAAGAAAGCACCAGATCCCAAAACCCAATCTTCAAATAAATCTCAATCATCAAAAAAGGGTTTGTAATTTGGGCTTTGGAATTTGAATATTCTCTAAAAGTATGGGTCAAAAAGTAAATCCACGCATATTCCGAACCGGTATCCTGTTTCCTTGGAGCTCAAAATGGTATGCTCCACGGCAGTTCTTTGCGCGAACGCTCGAAGTCGATACGCGGATCAGAAAATTCGTGCAAAAGACCCTGAAAAACGCCGGTGTTGCGCGGGTGGAGATCGAGCGAACGATGAACTCTATCACCATCATCATTCATGCGCTCAAGCCCGGAGTCATCATTGGCCGACAGGGCGCTGGCGCCGAAGACCTCAAGAAAAAAATCAAGCAGAACTTTTTTGGCACTACAAAAACCGCTATTCACCTCACAATTTTCGAGGTTGACAAACCCCAGCTCAATGCAAGCTTAGTTGCGCAACAGATGGTTGAGGAGCTGGAAAAGCGTATGCCGTATCGGCGCGTGCTCAAAGGTGCCCTTGATCGCGTTCAGAAAGCGGGCGCGCTCGGAGTGAAGGTGTTTGTCGGCGGGCGGCTCAATGGCGCTGAAATCGCGAAACGCGAGACCCTTTCCTGGGGTAAAATTCCTTTGCATACGCTCCGCGCGAATATCGATTACTATCGCGTGACGGCGCACACCATGGCGGGCGCGCTTGGCGTGAAAGTATGGATTTACAAAGGAGACGTCTTTGAGGAAAAACCCGGAAAGGAGCGGTCGTAATACGTGCACATATGTTGTTTCCTAAAAAAGTAAAACATCGTAAGTGGCAGCGCGGCAGAAGCCGCACCAGTCCCCGAAATGCGACTAGCAAGAACGATGTTTCGTTTGGAGATTTTGGATTGAAGTCGACAGAAAGCTCGTGGGTGACCGCCCGGCAGATCGAAGCGGCACGCAGGTCGATCACTCGATCGATCAAGCGTGGCGGAAAGGTGTGGATCCGGATTTTTCCTGATCGCCCCGTCACCTTCCATGGAAACGAGAACACGATGGGCGGTGGAAAAGGAGCGGTTGATCACTATGTTTGTCCCGTCAAGCCGGGAACGGTATTGTTCGAGATGGGCGGCGTGACGGAAACCGCTGCCGCAGAGGCGTTTCGTCTTGCCGGACACAAACTTTCGGTAAAAACACGCTTTGTCAAAAAAGGAATATAATCGTATGAAAACAAAAGAACTTCGCGAAAAAACCGACAAAGAGCTCACCGATCTTCTCTCAACCACGAGTGACGGTATCAGAATTTTGCGATTTAAGGTCGCATCAAAAGAGGCGAAAAATGTACGTGATTTAAGAAAAGAAAAAAAACAGGTTGCACGCATTCATACACTCATGGCCGAACGAAAAAAGGTATGACATCACCAGTGACACAAAAAAGAACATTTACCGGAACGGTCGTCTCTGATGCGATGGATAAGACCATTGTGGTTCAGGTTTCACGGACGGTCGTTCATCCCAAATACAAGAAACGGTATTCGGTTTCAAAAAAGTATCTCGTTCATGATGAAAAGAACGCTCATCACGTTGGAGAGAAAGTGACGTTTGTCGAAACGCGTCCTCTGTCGCGGCATAAGCGCTGGCGCGTGATCGACCTCGCTACCAAATCATCAGTATCCGCGTAACACCCGTATGATTCAACACCGATCAATGTTGGTTTCCGCTGATAACACGGGCGCACGACGCATCCAGTGTATTCGAGTATTGGGCGGATACAAAAAACGGTACGCACGGCTGGGAGACATTGTGACCGTTACAATCAAATCCGCACTGCCCCATAGCACAGTGAAGAAAGGCGAGGTTGCGCATGGTGTTCTCGTACGCGCGCGTAAGGAGTCGCGCCGCAAAGACGGAACCTATATCCGATTTGACGAAAATGCGATCGTTCTGGTAGACAAAAAAACAAAAGAACCGCGGGGAACGCGTATTTTTGGTCCTGTCGCGAGAGAGCTGCGCGCAAAGGGATTTACCAAAATCATATCTCTCGCACCGGAAGTGTTATGAAAATAAAAAAGAACGATACAATAAAAGTCATCGCGGGAAAAGACCGGGGTAAAACCGGCAAGGTTATCCGTGCGTATCCCGAAAACGAGAAGGTTGTTGTCGAGGGGATTAATCTTGTCGTTCGTCATGTGCGCGCCCGCCGCAGTGGCGAGAAGGGCCAGAAGATGTATTTTCCAAAACCCATTGCATTGGCAAAAATTATGCTGGTGTGTCCGAAGTGCGGCGAACCCTCCCGGCTCGGATACCGTACGCTTGAAAGCCAGGACATGCGGCAAAAAAAAGAGCGGTTTTGCAAGAAGTGTAAGGCTGCAGTGTAATATTTTATGAACGATTTTTCTTCACACTACAAAACAGTTGTCGTCCCCGCGTTGCGGGAGAAGTTCGGTTTGAGTAATCCTCTTTCCGTCCCAAAGGTGACGCGCGTGACTCTCAATGTCGGCGTGGGCAAGTCGTTGAAAGATCCGGCCGTTTTGGAAATTGTCCAAGACTCACTTTCTCGGATTACGGGACAGCGCCCCGTCAAAACAAAAGCAAAAAAGTCGATCGCAAGTTTTAAGGTCAGAAAAGGGCAAGTCATCGGGTTTTCGGTCACCCTGCGAAAGAGGCACATGGAAGATTTCCTCTCAAAACTGATTCATGTCGCACTACCGCGGGTACGGGATTTTCGGGGTTTGGAGCAATCCTCGATCGATCAATCAGGAAATTTTTCGATCGGTTTTCGGGAAAATCTCGCTTTTCCGGAGATCAAATCAGACGAAATCGAGCGGACGCATGGATTAGAGGTCTCGATTGCAACTACGGCAAAAAATCGTGAGACGGGCCTTGCACTATTTACACTTCTTGGATTTCCCTTTAAGAAAGAGGGAGTAAAGTCCGGTAAAGCCGGATCTGCCGGAAAATCTTCTTAAACTTTATGGCAACAACCGCACAAATTATCAAATCAAAACGTTCACGCATCAAACCGAAGTACTCTACTCGCGTTGTTCGCCGCTGTTGGCGTTGCGGCAGGAAAGCCGGGTACATGCGGCCGTTTGATATGTGTCGTATCTGTTTTCGGGAGCTTGCCAATCAGGGCGCGATTCCCGGAATTACTAAAAGCAGCTGGTAACGTATGAAATTCCAAATTACAAATTTCAATCTACAAATAAATTCCAATGATCGAAATCTCAATTTTCAAAACTATTTGGAATTTGGAAATTGTAATTTGAGATTTTAACTGATATGACCGATCCAATCGCAGACATGCTGACACGCATCAGGAACGCTTCTAACGTGAAGAAGACCACGGTATCTTTGCCGTATTCACGATTAAAAAAATCCCTCGCAGACATTCTTGCCCAGGAAGGGTATCTCGGAGGCGTATCAGTAGTCGAGCAGGGGAAATTCCGGGAGATTGAGCTGACACTGAAATATGATCACGAGAAGGGTCCCGCAATCCGAACACTCAAGCGTCTGAGTAAGCCGGGATGCCGTCGCTATGTCCAGACTGAGAATATTCCCTCGGTGATGAATAATTATGGCATTATGATTCTCTCAACCTCCAAGGGGCTTATGACCAACAGAGATGCGCGCAAGGCCCATATCGGAGGAGAGATGATCTGCGAGATCGCATAACAAGATTATTGGTATGTCACGTATTGGAAAACAACCGATCGCAATCCCTCAGGGAGTTACTGTTGATCTCCTCGAAGAGGGTGTACAGGTAAAAGGCCCCAAGGGGAGTATCCTGATTTCTATTCATCCTCATGTGCGTGTTGCCGTGAACGGTTCGGTAATGACGGTGACGGTCCTGGATCCGGAGGAGAAGGGCGATCGCTCGCTGTGGGGATTGATGAATCGTCTCCTTGCAAACGGGGTGATTGGCGTCACCAAGGGGTTTGAGAAGAAGCTCGAACTCAACGGCGTCGGTTATAAAGTAGCGCTCTCGCAAAAAGGACTGACTCTCTCCCTCGGATTTTCGCATCCGGTTGAGTTTATCTTACCCGAGGGCATTACCGCGGTAGTCGAAAAAAACACCGTAACCCTTTCCGGAATCGATAAGCAGCAGGTCGGCGAAATTGCCGCGCGCGTTCGATCACTACGTAAACCGGAACCATACAAAGGAAAAGGTATTAAGTACGCAGACGAGGTGATTCGCCGCAAGGCAGGAAAGGCCGCCAAAGCGGGTGCAAAATAATATGGCATCAAAACAAGCACGAAAAATTCAGCGGAAACGGCGTGTTCGCGCACAGGTGATCGGTTCTGCCCAGCGGCCCCGACTCTCGGTATTCCGCGGCAGCAAAACCATTTCTTTGCAGCTCATTGACGATCGAACCGGAACGACTCTTGCAAGTGCGCGAGACGGGGAGCTTGAGGCGAGCCTCCTTAAGAAGCCAAAAACCGAACGCGCAAAAGCAGTCGGCACGCTTCTTGCCCAGCGGGCACACGCTGCCGGGATTGTCCGCGTCGTATTTGATCGTGGCGGCAATCGGTATCATGGGCGCGTGAGCGCGGCCGCTGACGGCGCACGTGAAGGGGGCTTGGAATTTTAATTACACCTATGGCAGACCAGAGACAAAAACAGCGGCGGCGGGATCGTCCATTCGAAGAACGAGAATTTGATCAGCGCATTATTGATATTGCGCGAGTGACGCGCGTTATGGCGGGTGGAAAACGCATGCGATTCCGTGCGTGCGTCGTGATCGGCGACCGGAAAGGACGGATCGGGTATGGCATGGGTAAGGGCGCGGACGTGACGCTTGCGGTCCAGAAGGCCGTCACAAATGCAAAGAAAGAACTTCTCGTGGTGCCCATTTCTCAAAACACGATTCCCCACGAGATCCGTACAAAGTACAAAGCATCCCGTCTCATGCTCAAGCCCGCCCCCAAGGGTACGGGTGTGGTTGCGGGAGGGGCGGTGCGCATGGCGTTGGAAGTTGCCGGAATCGACAATATCGTCGCAAAAATTTACGGATCGAAGAACAAGCTCAATAACATTAAAGCATTTTTTCAGGCGCTGAGAATTCTGAGTGCGACCCTCCATCGCCACGCGTTCCTCAAAGGGGAGAAGAGTGCTTCGTAATTACCTCCTATGCAACTTCATACTATTCATCCGGCGCGGGGATCTCGAAAAAACGCCAAACGAATCGGGCGAGGATTGGGGTCGGGACACGGAACCTATTCGACCCGTGGCATGAAAGGCCAGCGCGCCCGCAGTGGTGGCAGTAAGGGGCTCAAGCTCAAGGGAATGAAGCAGATGCTTCTGCGCATTCCGAAAGTCCGGGGGTTTAAGAGTATCCATCCTTCCTTTGCTGTGGTCCGTTTGAGTGATGTGAACACCCGGTTTGACGGATCCGACATCATTACCCCCGCGCATCTTGCTGCGAGCGGACTAGTCACACTCCAAAAGGGAGGGAAGGCGCTCGTGAAAATTCTGGGCGGGGATCCCGTCACCAAGTCGTTGCGCATCTCTGGCATTGCTGTTTCTGCAAGTGCGCGCACACAAATTGAGAAGGCTGGTGGAGAAATTATTGCGGACAAGACATGATCGGCGCATTGGCACGCATTTGGAATATTCCGGATCTTCGGGCAAAGATCCTCTTTGTTTTGGCTATGCTGGTGATTTTTCGGCTTACCGCAAACATTCCGATTCCCGGTGTGAATCCAGATAACCTGAAGGCGTTTTTTCAAGGGAACCAACTCTTGGGGCTCATGAATATCTTTTCGGGCGGCGGACTGTCGAATTTTTCCATCGTCGCGATGGGCGTTGCGCCCTATATTACCGCCTCGATCATTTTGCAGCTGTTGGTCATGATCATTCCGCGGCTTGAGGCGCTCCAAAAAGAAGGGGAGTACGGACGACAAAAAATAAACCAATACACCCGATTTCTGACCGTGCCGCTTGCGGTGCTTCAGTCGTATGGCTTGATTGCACTCTTGCGCCAGTCGCCGCGGCCCATTTTGGGGGATGTTGACCTTTTCACGACCGGCGCCATGATTCTCACACTCACGGCGGGAACAGTGTTTCTCATGTGGATTGGTGAGCTCATTTCAGAGCAAAAAATCGGCAACGGCATCTCACTCCTCATTTTTGCTGGGATTGTTTCAAGTCTTCCGACGCTGATTCAGTCGTTTCAAGTCATTGACGCGACGCAGGTATTCAATGTTGCGGTGTTTGCCATTATCGCACTGGTAACAATCGTCCTGGTGGTTGTCATGACCGAGGGGCAGCGCAACATTCCCGTAACGTATGCGCGCGCTGTGCGCGGAATCCGCATGGCCGGGGGAAGCATCGACACGCACCTCCCCATCCGCGTCAATCAAGCAGGGGTGATCCCGATCATCTTCGCAATTTCTGTAATCCTTTTTCCACCGACCATCGCACAGTTCCTTCTGCGCGCGCAGAGCCCGTTTCTGGTGTCTGCCGCAGAACAGGTGATTCGGTTCTTCAACGATCAGACTATCTACGGGATCCTCTATTTTCTCTTTGTGATCGGCTTTACGTATTTTTATACCGCGGTCATTTTTAAGCCGGAACAGATCGCAGAAAATCTTCAGAAACAGGGAGGCTTTATTCCCGGTATCCGTCCTGGGCAGCCGACGATCGATCATCTTGCAATGGTTGTTTCAAGAATCATTTTACCCGGTGCGATCTTTTTGGGCGCGATTGCCGTACTGCCGCTGGTGGTGCAGCGCATGACCGGCCTCACGACGCTCGCGATCGGCGGCACGAGCCTTCTGATCGTCGTGTCCGTCGCACTGGAAACCTACAAACAGATTCAGGCGCAGCTCACGATGCGCGACTATGAGACCTTTTTGTAGAACAGTATATGTCTGAACCAGGAGATCCATTCGCACAACCAGATTCGGTGCCATCTGAAGAAGTGAAGAGTACGCTTACCTCATTGCACCGAGAAGCGAGCAGTCGCTTGAAGGAGTGTGCCACTACTCTTGCTGAAACAACAAAAAAATTACAGGCAGCACGGGAAGAACAAAAAAAATTTGAGATCAATCCTGATCAGACATTACGCGTGAAGATGGGATGGATTGAGTATCAAAATGCGGCGAAGGAAGCCAAAGAAGAAGTTGAACACTTTTTTTCCGAGCTCAGTGAGCTGCAGCAGCAGTATGCATCCATTCAGCGCGAGGTGGGAGACTATGAACGCCAGCTTTCAGATCTTGGTTGGCAGCTTGATGCTTCTGCGCCCGAAAAACCGCCGGAGTATAATCCGCTCGACACCCCAGAGGAGCGGGAGTAACAACCATTAATGAGCCGCTCCGGCTCATTTTGTAAACTACAGTATGGCCCTTTTTTTTGCGCTCTTGTCGCATATCGGTTGGGGCGTGGGCGATGTATTCGGCGTGGTTGCGACGCGAAGGATGGGTACGATCCCCATGACCGTGTGGCGCGGAATTTTTGCATTTATCCTCGCGACCATGCTCCTCCTTCCTTTTTTTTGGAAGGATTTTTTGCTGGTGACGCCTCAGCTGGGCGTTATAATCCTTGGCCTGAGCATCCTTTCACTGATTGCTGATTTTGCATTCTTTGAAAGTCTTCGGGTCGGAAACCCGCCGGTCGTCGGGGTTATTTCCGCATCCTTTGTGGCGGTGGCGGTGCTCATCTCCATTCTCTTTTTGGGAGAGCACCTCACCCCGGAAAAAGCGGCGATCGTTCTGACAATTCTTATCGGAATCGGTCTGTGCGTGTTTGATCACCGAATTTTTTCATTTGCATGGACGCGCGGCGAGCTTATGGCCGTCATCGCAATGATAGGATGGGGGCTGTACTACGCGCTCATTAAAATCCCGGTGCAAGCCGTCGGATGGTTTGTTCCCGGGTATCTGTTTCTTGCACTTTTTCCCATCATCGGACTTGCTCTGCGACTCAAAAAGTGTGCGCTTCCATCTCCCTTTCGAGGAGGAGTTTTTTTTATTTTCCTCGCAAGTGTAATCCTGACGTCGATTGCAGAGTGGTCATACAACATTGCAATTGAGCAAAGCGACGTGTCCGTGATTGCACCCATCGCGGGGTCGTATCCGGCGCTTTTTGTCATGCTTTCAGCATTTTTTTTCCGAGAGCCGACGCGACTCAGTCAAAAAGTGGGTATCGGTCTCACCCTGGGTGGGATCATTCTTCTCTCGGTCCTCCAGGCCTAATCTTGCAAAACACCCTCCAGCGCGATACTGTGCAGTAATGGTAACTATCAAATCACAACAAGAAATTGAACTATTGCGGGAAGGGGGGAAGCTCCTTGCGAGTGTTCTTGAGCAAGTCGCGCAAAAAGTAACGGCAGGGACACACATCAAGGACCTTGATCACCTCGCAGAGCAGTTGATTAGGGAGTCGGGCGGGGAGCCCGCGTTTTTAGGGTACCGCGGTGATCGACGCACGCCGCCATATCCTGCGACGCTGTGCGTGTCGATTAACGATGAGGTGGTTCACGGGGTGGGAACGCGCGAGAATATTCTCGCTGATGGCGATATCGTCGGCTTGGACATCGGCATGCGGTATCCGGAAAAAAATGGCTTCTTCACCGATATGGCAGTCACAGTGCCGGTCGGGAGAGTTTCCCCGACAGCGATACGGTTGATGAAGGTCACTCGAGATGCGTTGAATGCCGCAATCGCTCTCGTGCGGCCCGGCGCGAAAACAATCGACCTTTCAAAAATTATTCAAGGGACAGTCGAGCGGGCGGGATTTTCTCCCGTGAGGAGCTTGACTGGTCACGGCGTCGGATACAAGCTGCACGAGGATCCGCCGATTTTTTGCTATTACCAGCGCGGTATGCCCGAGACAACATTGCAAGAAGGCATGGTGATCGCGATTGAGCCCATGGTGTGCCAGGGTTCGTGGGAAGTCACGGTCGATCCCGATCACTGGACGATCCGCACCGCAGACGAAAAACTCTCCGCGCATTTTGAGCACACGATCGCGGTCACGAAAGACGGGCACGAGGTCCTAACACGGATATGAGGTACCTGGGCATTGACTACGGCGAGGCGCATGTCGGGATTGCGATTGGAGATGACGAAACTCTGATGGCGTTGCCACTGGAGACTGTCACCAATGAGGGAGTCCAGGAAATGATCGAATACCTTACCGCAGTCATTGTGAGAGAGGGGATTGGTGCAATCGTCGTCGGCGTACCAGCAATGGGTGTTCACTACGGCGAGCAACGTGCAGCCATCGAAGCTGTCGTAAAAAAAATGCTCACTCATTTTTTGGTCCCGGTATATACCAGCGACGAGAGCTTTTCCAGTCGCCAGGCGCAAACCCTCATGCGCGACCGGGGACCTGCGCCCGCAACCGACGAGCACGCCATCGCGGCAATGCTCATCTTGCAGGGGTATTTTGAAAAACGCGGATGACCACCAGAGTTACGGGTATTATTATCGGCAAGAAGGATTTCCGCGAGGCGGACCGGATGTTCGTGATTTACACGAAGGAGCACGGAAAGATAACCGCACTCGCCCAAGGATGTCGGAAGCTTTCCAGTAAACTCTCAGGAAACCTTGAACTTTTGCATCACGCGACCTTTACGATTGCGCACGGCAAACAGATTAACCGTATCGCAACCGTTGACCCGATCGAAACACATGAGGCGATCAAACGGAATCTTGATGCGCTCACCATCGCGTTGTATTGCTGTGATCTGTGTGATCGATCGGTGCAGGAGGGCGTTGCAGATAGTGCGCTCTACGAGCACCTGAAAGACTTCCTCTCCGTTTGTTCTCAGATACAGGGAGCGTATGTTCGCACGACACAACTTTTTATTCTCAAACTTGCAACACTTCTCGGCTACCGGCCACCCGCGAAGGGCTATGAGCGGATCGTGTCGCTCTTGTCTCAAAAGGGTCTCTCAAGCGCGGCCGACGAAAAATTTCCTCCGGGCATTGAGAGTGTCGTTGAGGGATGTCTTTCCTCCCTGATCGAACGCCCCATTCCCGCGCAGATATTTTTTGATTTCCTTTCCAAGAAGCCCGCCCTCAGTTGAAAAAACAACCTCCGCTTAAAACCTACGATCGCGGTTCTTTAGCGGAGGATGGGAGATGAACGGTGAGAAAAACAGGATGCAAAAAGATAAGAGAGTCGCTTTGAGCGGCTCTCGTGAGGTTGAGGAGGTCGAATGACGTTCCGGCCGCTACAGATTGAGCGGTTCGGGGACGTACGCCGACTTCATGATCGCCGCGCCATCATGCTTGATGAGTGTGACCCCCAGGCTCGGATAGAAGCGGCGGTACGGCTCCGGTTGGGCAGTTGACGTATCGACGTTCCAGAGTTTGATCGCCTCGATGAAGCTGAACGAGTTCCACTCGGCGATCATGAGGGTTGTCCCCCGGGGGTGTTCACGTATCACGCGGTGAACCTGATTGCCGGCGAAGTGGCCACCATCCTCGATGAGCTTGACGGCTTCGGGCATATCGTCCGGGAGGTGAGACCCATCCTCGGTGTGTATGACCCTCTCCCAGAGAGGGTCAAGGATCGACATCTGATCATCGCTGTACTGGTCGCAGAGCAGCTCGTCTTGCGCGGGATTGACGAAGTGAGACATCGAGCTCGTGATCTCCTTGGCGGTGATGCGCGCGACATTGCTCGGCGCAACGATCACATGGTCCGGAATAAAGCCGTATTCCTTTTCGAGTCGAGGTGCGATTACGACGCCACAGTGGTTGAGATACCACTCGCGGTCAACCATGAGATGGGTACTGGCAACCCGTACGATGACGAGACTGGGTTTGTAGAGCTCCTGCCGACGCGTATCACGTTCTTGTTCAAGCCGGAGGCCTATCACACTGCTCAATTCGGACATTCCTCATCCTTTCAGAGATTCTATGGCCGCTGCCGTGAGCCATAAAGCATGATCAGTAAACACCTTTGTTGGCTGGCAGTCAACGTCTTGCAAGAGAGCGCACTTTCTTATAGTATAAAAGGAAAGAGGCCTTCAGGTGGACGGTTGTTTAAATTTTAGAAACACGAGGAAAGCAGACTATGCATAGAACGCACACATGCGGGGAGTTGACGGTCTCGTCGATCGGGACAGAAGTGACGCTTGCGGGATGGGTGCATTCGCGTCGCGACCATGGCGGGCTTATTTTTATTGATCTGCGCGACCATTACGGATTGACCCAAGTCGTTTTTCATCCTGAGACAAAAGACGCATTCGCGTTTGCAGAGCACGTGCGTTCCGAGTGGGTGATCAAGATTGTCGGGACGGTCCAGGCACGCATTGAGGGCGCGGTGCGTGCGGATCGCGCAACGGGAGCGATTGAGGTGAGTGTCGCAACGGTTGAAGTGCTTTCGGAATCAAAAACACCCCCTTTTGAGATCGACAATGCGATCGATGTGGGTGAAGACTTACGACTGAAATACCGCTTCCTCGATCTGCGACGCCCGGCGATGCAGACCATGCTTTCACAGCGCGATGCGTTCCTGACCGCCATCCGCGAGTATATGCACGCGCAAAAATTCGTTGAGGTGCAAACTCCGATTCTCACGAGCTCGTCGCCGGAAGGCGCGCGGGATTTTCTGGTTCCCAGCCGCATTCACCCCGGGCAGTTCTATGCGCTTCCGCAAGCCCCCCAACAATTTAAGCAACTCCTGATGGTGTCCGGGCTTGACCGGTACTTCCAGATCGCACCCTGCTTTCGAGACGAGGATCCACGAGCGGACCGCCATCCCGGAGAGTTTTACCAGCTCGATCTTGAGATGAGTTTTGCAGAGCAAGAGGATGTTTTTGGTGTTGTGGAGCCGCTTATGGTTAAGCTTACGGAGCAGTTTTCCGATAAAAAAATTCTCACCGCACCCTTTGCCCGACTCGCGTGGAGAGAGGCGATGAACATCTACGGCTCTGACAAGCCCGACCTTCGGTACGCCTTGCCGATCAAGCCGGTTACCGAACTCGTTTCCGGGTGCGGTTTCGGGGTGTTTGCAAACGCGGTCTCTTCCCAGGGCGTGGTCCATGCCCTGCGCGTGCCCAAGGGCGCTGAGTTCACACGAAAAGATATCGACGACCTCACGAATACCGCAAAAATCTATGGCGCCCAAGGGTTAGCGTATATCATCGTCAAAGAGAATGAGCTCTCCTCCCCGATTGTAAAATTTTTGGGCGATGAACTTTCCCAATCAATTGTTTCGACGGTCAGCGCACAGCCGGGAGACACGGTCTTCTTCGGAGCGGGGAAGTGGGAGATGGTGTGTAGGTCACTGGGCGCGGTGCGTACAGAAATTGCGAAGAAGCAAAACCTTGCCGACCCTCATACTGCTGCCTGGACCTGGATCGTTGACTTTCCAATGTATGAGTGGAATGAGGAGGAGAAAAAAGTTGATTTTTCACACAATCCGTTCTCAATGCCACAAGGAGGAATGGAGACTTTAAACACGAAAGATCCGCTCTCAATCCTTGCGTACCAGTATGACCTTACGTGCAATGGGTTTGAGATCAGTTCCGGAGCCATCAGAAATCACCGCCCAGACATCATGTACAAAGCGTTTGAGATCGCGGGATACACGTCTGCCGACGTTGATGCGAAATTCGGCGGAATGATCTCCGCGTTTCAGTACGGCGCGCCGCCGCACGGCGGGATCGCGCCCGGTGTTGATAGGCTTATGATGGTGCTCTGGGAGTGTCCCAGTATCCGCGACATCTACGCGTTTCCTAAGAACGGCCGCGCGCAGGATGTCCTGATGGGCGCGCCCTCGCCTGTCACGGAAAAACAGCTGAAAGAATTAGGAATTAAGCTAATAGCTAATAGCTAACAGCCGCTTCTCCCTATGCCCCTGCCCAAAAAATTACTCGCGTTTCTTGAGCGAGCGAAAACGCCATACGAACCCTTCTCACACCGTGTGGTCTACACCGCATATGACACCGCGCAGACGCTTCGGGTAAAAGTTACGGAGGTTGCAAAGCCACTCCTCGTGAAAGCGGACAAGCGCTTCGCACTCGCCCTGCTTTCTGCCGGCCATACGCTCGACCTCACAAAAGTCACAAAGTTGCTCAACGCAAAAAAAGTGCGGATCCCCACTGAGAAGGAGATTCTCGCCCTACTCAAACTCAAGAAAAAAGAAGGACTCTCATCATTCGGATCTCTCTACGCACTGCCCACGCTCCTGGAAAAATCATTTGCAAAAAACGTGAAGGGAATTTTTTCGACCGGAAGTTTTACCGACTCCGTGAAAATAAAACTCAAGGACTTCATCAAGCTCGAATCGCCGACTGTCGGCATTTTTGGGTTAGTGAAGAAAGTAGTGGTGCCGAAAAAAAAGAAATCCCCAAAAAAACAAAGAAGCAAGAAGTAATCTTCGCGCCTCGTCCCCATGCTTGATGTCAAACTCGAACAATTCGAGGGCCCCCTGGAACTTTTGGTGCGCCTAATCGACAGCGAAGAACTGCCGATCACCGAGGTGTCCTTAGCATCCGTGACCGATCAGTACCTTGCGCGACTTTCGGCTCTGTCATCCACAACACACATTGACGATCTTGCCGATTTTCTCGTCGTTGCCGCGCGGCTCCTGCTCATTAAATCTCGGAAACTCCTTCCCTCGCTCACCGATGAGGAAGAGGAAGAGATTCATGACCTTGAACTCAAGCTGAAAATTTACAAAGAATTTGCCCACGCGGCAAAAGTACTCGAGAAGATGCATGGAGCACATCGCATTCTGTTCCCGCGCCCTGCGCGCAAGCTGACGCTCAGCGAGCAGGTCCGGTTTTTACCGCCGCCGCGTTTGACGGTCGAGCGCATTACCACCGCATTTCGGGACGTCCTCAAGCACATCGAACCCGTACTTCCTAAAAAGACGCTGACGCTTGACTCCCGGATTAGCGTGCAGGAAAAGATCGCTCAGATCAAGGAGATGCTTTCAACGAGAATCGCGTGTTCATTCCGCTCCCTGGTGGGCGAGAACGCATCGCGGCAGGAAGTGGTGGTCAGTTTTCTCGCCCTTCTCGAGCTCGTTAAACAAAAACATGCGTTTGTTGTGCAGGACTCACTCTTTGAGGATATCCATATCGAACCGGCGCCCGCCGTGCAAACTGTATAAACGGCTATGCCGTTGATTTCAAATCAACACGGACAAACTTTCATCGAGCTTCTCACGGCTATTTTTGTGTTGTCCCTCGCGCTCGTTTCCGCGCTCGGCCTTGCACACTCAAACGCGCGAAATCAAAATCTAGGAACACTGCGACTCACGGCCACGCATCTTGCGCGCGAGGGTGTGGAACTTGCACGCGCAATCCGCGACTCAAACTGGCTTGCCGAGCGGGCATCCGATGAGTGGAACCAAGGCATCAAGACCGACAGCGGCGTGCGCTCATGTGCAATCATTCCGCCAGAGGCCAACCAGTT
>JBBTRP010000072.1:0-31680 GCA_038065125.1 Patescibacteria group bacterium | reverse complement strand
AACCACTAACCCATATTCCTCAAACTGTATCCCTAATTTCCGCCGCACGCAATGCTTTCATGATTGGATCGAGGTTGCCGCCCAGAATGTCGGTGATGTTGTGCCAGTTCTCCTTGATTCGGTGGTCGGTGATCCGGTCTTGCGAGAAATTGTAGGTTCTGATTTTTTCCGATCGATCACCTGATCCCACCATGCTTTTGCGCATGCTGCCCATAGCAGCTTGCCGCTTTTCCTGCTCAAGGGCGAGGAGACGTGAGCGCAACACAACCATCGCGCGCTCGCGGTTTTGCTGCTGGGAGCGCTCATCCTGGCAGGAGACCACCAGCCCTGTCGGAATGTGCGTGATGCGAACAGCGGAGTACGTGGTATTGACTGACTGCCCTCCAGCGCCGGAAGAGCAGAAGGTGTCGACTCGTAAGTCCTTTGGTTCAATTTTGATGTCCACTTCTTCTGCTTCGGGAAGGACCGCAACCGTAACCGTAGAGGTGTGCACGCGGCCGCTTTTCTCGGTATCAGGAACACGCTGGACGCGGTGCACACCCGCCTCGTATTTGAGGTGTCGGTACACATTGGTTCCATTAATTTGAAAAATTACTTCCTTGAGACCGCCGATGCCGATGCGATTGGCAGCGATGAGGCTTATCTTCCACTTTTGTTGATCGCTATAGAGCGTATACATACGGAAGAGCTCTGCCGCAAACAGCGACGCCTCGTCTCCGCCCGCGCCCGCGCGAATTTCCATGATCACGTTTTTGCCGTCCAGGGGATCGTGTGGCGCAAAGTAGTCGTCGATATCGGCTGTCAGTACAGTGATCTCTTCTCCGAGTTTTTGCCGTTCCGATCGTGCGAGATCGGCAAGACCTGCGTCAATCGCGTTGTCGGAAAGTAAGCTCTCTGTGTCCGCAACTGCCTGTGTTGCCGCGTCAAGTTTCTGCAGTTTTTCAAGAATGTTTGTGACTTCCGAGTACTCGCGTGAGACGTCTGCAAAAGTTTTTTGGTCAGCAAAAATCGCGGGATCTTTGAGCTGCTGCTCAAGTCCTGCGGATTTGCCGGAAAGTGAATTGCGTTGATCCTCGGTTACCATAACGAAATGTGTGTGCAAAAAAACATGCCATCACAAGAGACGACATGTTTCTTCGTGGAAGAGCCAGTTATTTTTCAACTTTCTTTTTTGCTGCCGCGCGGGCCTTCTTGACGCGTTTTCCCAGGCGCGCGGAGGCGGTGTCGGTCTTCTTGGCGCTTCGTTTTGCAAAGCGCTCCATGCGGCCGGCGGTGTCAACGAGTTTTTGCTTGCCAGTATAGAACGGATGGCAGGCGCTGCAGATTTCAATTGAAATATTCTCAATTGTCGAGCCGATGGTGAGAGATTTTCCGCATGCGCAGCTAATGACCGCGTTGGGGAAGTACTGAGGGTGAATGTCAGATTTCATACGGCTAGGGTTTAGAGGCTAGGGTTTAGGGGCTAGCAATCAACAATACGAACAAGTATTACATATTCTCTATTGTATTTCAAGGGGATTGATTCTGTTAGGGTAGGGATCTTGACAAAATAACGATTTTATGCTATAATTATGCGGCACTTTGGCACAGTTTGACAATTTGAGGTCGAAAATCGACCACACGACGAGGAGATTAACATGTCGCAGTTCAACGTCCTTTCGGTCGGCGATTGGCTTCGGGGGAACAACGTTCCGTTTAGTGGAAACGTGACCTCGACTCGTGCCGAGCTGCAAGCGACGGAGACCGCCCTTCTCGAGCGGTTCCCGGAGTTCCCGTTCGCGCTCGACAGGCCCCCATACAAACGGTATGAGTACATCATGAACGATCTGGTTGCGACGAGGTATGCGGCCTCGATGCAGGCCCTCGACCTCGGCTTCCGCGCCCGGCTGACCAACTCCGGTATGGCCGCGATCGACACGGCCGTGCGCGTCGCGGTCGGCAGGATCGCGAAAAAGACGCCCGACGGTGCACGGATCGTGCACGCCAGCGAACTGTACCCTGAGACACCGAAGCTCCTGGAGGAGTACGCAACCATGACTAATGGCGCGTGCCTGAAGTTTTCTGGTGGGGAGCTGTGGGCCGACGAGCCGCGGTCGGACGGAGACCTCTTCTTCATGGAGACGGTCGGCAATCACCCCCGGATGCCCGTCCAGAACCTGGAGCAGATGCTCAGGCGGTTCTGGAACTACAATGGAACAGTCATACTGGACAACACGATCCCATCGTATCTGCGGCTCAACCCGTTCACGATCTACGGACAGCTGCGCGAGACGCTGGGCGACCCGAAAATGTCGATGGTCGTGATCGAGTCGCTGACCAAGTACTACCGCCCGCGGCCTGAAAGTCAGATCACGGCCGGCATCATCGTCGCGCCCGAGTCGTTCATCGACGAGTGCGACGCCGTGATCGCCAGGACCGGCGCGTATCTCCCGTTCGGGTGCCTCGAAAAGCTCCCGTGGGGTGCGGCCGAGGCGCTCAAGATGACGGTCGCGCCAAGCTCGCTCGCAGCGAGTAAAGTCGCGGGATGGCTCGAGCAAGCCATTGACATCGAGTGGGTGTCCTACCCCAGACAGCACGACTTCCCGGCCGGCGCAGGTTCGATGCTCTACTTCGTCCCGAAGGAGTCGATCACGGCCGGTATGGTCAAGTCGTTCGGAGCCTGCATGGGCTCGTTCGGCCACGCAAAGACGACCTGGATGCCCTGGGGGCAGCTCGTCCCGGGCGACTACCCCGAGTCCACCATCCGCCTCTCGTGCGGCTGGGGTGACTCGTCGACCTCGATCATCCAGGGGGTCGCGGACGCGCTCAACACCGTGCCCGTAAGCTAGCACAAAACCCCTTCATCCGCGCATCATCGAAGCCCCCACTCGATGCTCTGCGCGGATTTATTTTTATATAATCACATGATAAACTTCAGTCATGTCTCATCACAACGCCAAAAAAGACGAGTGGAGCGGAAAAAATATCGATCTGAGAACCTCTGATCGTACGCAATACCTGGCAGCTCCCTCTGCTGGAAAGGGCATTCTCGCCGAGTACGAGCGGCTCATCGATACGGCGCGCCAAGGGAAAGAGTCCTTCGATGCGGTTGTATTCGGCGCAACGCCAGAGCTTCGTGATATGGTCCTTGACCGGGGCGGAAATTTGACAACCGTCGACTTCAGCGCAGAGAGCTTCGAAAAGTGCGGCGCGGCCATGGAGCATGTCGGCGACCCTCGGGAACATATTAAGGTTGAAAGTTGGCTCGAGACTACCTGCGGCGACGCATCTGCCGACATAGTCCTTGGCGACGGGATTTTCAACAATATCCCGTTTGACTCGTACGAGAGACTCTTTGGGCAGATTCATCGAATCCTTCGTCCGGACGGATTTTTTATTCTCCGCGAGGGCGTGCTGCCATCTGATCGGCCCACCCGTACCGTAGAAGAGATTTCTGCAGAGTTCGATAGAGAAGGAATGCATTGGTTTGATCTAATTATGGATCTTCGATTCTTCAGTGATATTTCAACCCGAACATTTGCCGGGGGTGCGTATATCTATAGTTTCATGTCGCTGTATGAAGCGATCGATGCGGCTCATGAATGCCGCCGTCTCGCCGATGCCGCCTTTCAGGCCGTGAGCCGATTTCGCAATAGCGTTTCGCATACGTTTGCCCCGCGAACCGTTTTTGAAGAGATCTTCAATCGTTTTTTTGAGTCATTGCCAGTCAGCCAGGCGAGCGATTATAAATTCTGTGCCGATACGTTTATCTTTTTTTTCGGGAACAAGAATGGCTGACTCACAAAAGGCCTCGTGGGAGATCGCGGCAAAGCCCCGAGCAAAAAATCGGAGCCGGTACGCGGGAGGGCCCGGTGCGGGGCCTGACATCATGCGGATCTATTCCGAGTTTTTTGTACAAGCCGAAGACGGACGGACAAGCCTTGATGTACTGGTGCTTGGAGCAACGCCTGAACTGCGGGATCTTACGCTCGAACGCGGCCATCGCGTGACGACGGTCGATCTCAGCGAGAAAATCCTTGCCGACATGACCGAGCTCCTAAAAGCTCGGGATGACACGCGTGAGATGCGCATCGTCGGCAACTGGCTCCAGCTCCCGTTGCCTGATGCATCCATTGATATCGTGGTGGGCGATGCGATTGGGAATAACATCGAGTTTACAAACCATCACCGCCTCTACGGGGGCATCCGCACAGTGCTCAAATCTGGCGGCGCGTTCGTGTGCCGCGAGGTCCTTGGTATGTGTGACAGTAAACGACTCACACTTGTCGAGAGTATCGACTTTGTACACGCGAATCATCTCGGACTCTTCGATCTCTTTTTTGAGGTTTATTTTTGCACGTCCGATACTGGGTGGGATCCACGCACTCAATCGATATCGCTTGAAAAAACCGAGTGCTCGCTACACGCACAGGTGTACGGGAAAAATCTCCTCACGCCCGAAGAAGAAGAATTTCTTAAAGAATTCGTTCATGGATCAATCGTAACGACATTTCCGCCGTTTGAAGAGTGGAAGAAAACTGTCCAGCGACATTTCAGTATTTCCGAGATGAGGCACGCAACCGACTTTCAGTTTTGCAGCTATTTTCCGCATATTCTTTTGCGACCGTGGAAATGAAAAAATTGATCTTTCTAACAACAAACTACGAAGCGAGCCTGTGGCCGTTGTGTATGCTCGGTGAGGCGCTCTATTTTGATTTTGAAAAAACGTATGGTGTGCGATTTGCGGATGCGCTCCTCGGACAGTGGGAGGGCCGCACGAATCAATTTGCAGCGCCTGCAGACGCGCACGACAGCGTTGCACGAGCTATTTTATCGCGAATCGATGCAGACCCCTCGTGGGCCGAGTTCGTTTGTCAGAAGATACTTGCGGAAAGTAAGGCACTTCACTCAGAGTCTCGTCGTGTTACTTTTGGCGATCTGTCGCGCCCGAGCAACAGAGAACTCGCACGCCGCTACGATGCGTATACAAAAGCCTTCAAGAGGATGTATGTCCCGGCATGGCTTCCCAACGCCACCGAAGGCCGTTCGGGACTCCTGACGCAGCGGTTGGAGGAGTACGTTCGTGAGCGTGCGGGGAACAGTGCGGGGGCAAAGGAGATTGTTTCGTTTGCGATCACTCCCAATCGCCTGAGCGGCCGCGAGCGGGAAGAGCGGGCATTTCTTACGTTGATGTGTCGAGTTTTCCGGTCGCGTAAACAGCGGCAGATTTTTAGCGCCGATTCCACAACGGCACCGCTCGCGCTTGAAAAATTACCGACGCTCAAATCCGCATTTCGCGGTCATATAAAAAAATACGGCTGGATGTCATTTAACTATGATGGACCACCGTTCTCCGTCAGCGATCTCGTCGATCGGGCATGCCTGCTGTATCAGAGCGGCGAGTCTCCAACAAGACGGATCAAGCGGCTGGAAAAGGAGCGAATAATAAGGAACGCTCGCAAAGCGACAGTGATCAAAAAAATCGGCCTCTACAAAGACAAGAAGGTCGCGTATACTTTTCGTCTTGCCGAGCGACTGATGTACCTGAAGGACTACCGAAAGGATGTTTTATTTCACTCCTACTTTATGATGGATCGACTCATTCGAGAGATCGGCAGACGCTACGAGCTTTCGGCGACTCAGGTGAAGCATATTCTGCCCGGTGAGATGAGACACTTCCTTGAGGGGCGGTTAAAACTTACTTCCAATATTTTAAACGAGCGCATCCGGTGTAGCGTGTTGTTTTTTTCATGCGGCACAATGTGTTTGGAGGTTGGCCGCCGCGCACACGCTCTGGTAAAAAAATATGCGGAGACTCCTCCCGTTGACACATGCGCTCGCCAACTAAATGGAGAATGTGCATATCCGGGAAAGGCGAGAGGGATTGTGAGGATCATTTGCTCGACAAGTGACATGTCTAAGATGCGACAGGGGGATATTCTCGTGTCCGTATCGACAAATCCGAATCTTTTACCTGCGATCAGAAAGGCTGCCGGAATCATCACGGATCGCGGCGGAATCACCTGTCACGCGGCAATCATCGCACGCGAGTTAGGCATACCCTGTATCATCGGCACGGGCGTTGCCACTCGCGTGCTCACCGATGGGGAGTGCGTGTCGCTCGATGCGTCGATTGGTCGAGTTGAAAGGAGTTTATAAGCAAGAATCTTTCGTAAAAATAAGACGATCGGCCGAGGGGGTCGATCGTTGGTTGAGTAAGGGCGGTGACGCTATTTTACGGGCGCTAGTTGCTTTCGCTAGGGCCTGCCGGCAAGAGGTGGGCGGCTGAAGTTTCGGACCAGAGCAAGAAACTCTGAGGGAGCCCCTGTTTGGTGCGTCTCTCGCCACTCACGCCAGCGCCCATTCAGGCTTTCCGGAGTGTCATCGGTCAGGATTGGCGCCGGCGTATCATTGAACCAGAACCAGAGAGGACGCGCCTTCATTTTGTGATCGAGCGCGTCTTCGAGGGCCTTCCAGATGTCACAGCCGTCCATCTCACAGTGGTAGTGGTGGAGTCCGGAAGGGTCACGGGCAATGACGCCAAACCGGGTGAGTTTTTTGCGCAACATGGACAATAAACCTCCTGTGGTCAATATAATTAAGCATTTTTTTGCAAAAGTCAAGGCATCCGTTCAACAAAAGGCCTTTACAGGTTCGGGCAAAGGTGATAACCTCTCGTGTATAAAACTTTATCCCGCATGCCCTTGATATTCTCCTTGCGGCGGCTTTGACCGCCGAAAGAACAAAGGCAGAGGAAAGTCCGATACTTTAATTGGACAGAAAGGAGATGAAACGTATGGCAGTATTGCCGGAAATGGTTGAGATGCTCAAATGCGGCGTGCATTTCGGGCATCGCACCTCAAAACGTCATCCCAAGATGGCGAATTTTATTTTTGGAGCAAAAGACGGGATTTCGATCCTGGATTTGGATAAGACGATCGTATACCTCAAAGAGGCGCTTGAGTACCTTGAGGGAGTCGCGCGTTCCGGTGGAACGATCCTCTTTGTAGGAGCAAAAAACCAAGCCGCCGAGATCGTGAAGGAGCAGGCGCTTCGCTGCGGCATGCCGTATGTGCACACGCGGTGGCTGGGAGGAACGCTCACAAACTTCGCCGTCATCTCCAAGATGATCAAGAAGTACAAAAAGCTGAAAAGCGAGTTTGAAAAGGGCGAGGTGGCAAAATTCACCAAGAAAGAGCAGCTCGACCTCTCCCGCGACATGGAGGAGCTAGAAGGGCTGATCGGAGGCATTGCCGAGCTGACAAAACTCCCTGACGTCGTCTATATTGTCGATGTAAAGAAAGATAAAACCGCATCGACAGAAGCGCAGAAGAAAAAAATTCCGATTGTCGCGCTGTGCGACTCCAATATCAATCCCGAATGCATCGCGTATCCCATTCCCGCAAATGATGATGCGATTAAATCAATTCGCATGATGACCACGCTCGTTTCTGACGCGATCCTGGAAGGCAAAGACAAGCGACAGGTCGATATTGAAAAGGCGATCGCGCAGAAAGCCGCTGACGCAAAGACCGCAGAAGCTCCGGCGGCAAAACCGGCAGCCCCCGCGCAAGAAGCCTAACCCCTAGCCCCTAAACCCTGACCCTATGATTGACGCAAAACTCATTACCGAGCTTCGGGCCGCAACCGGCTCAGGCATTGTCGACTGTAAAAAGGCGCTCGAAGAGTCGGGTGGCGTGTATGCCGCCGCGATCGAGTATCTTCGAAAGAAGGGCCAAAAGGTTGCCGCTAATAAGGAATCGCGGGAGACTAAAGAAGGCGTTGTGTATGCCTACACCCACTCCAATGGTCGCGTCGGCGCCCTGGTCGAACTCCTCTGTGAGACGGACTTTGTTGCACGCAACGAGGACTTCAAGGGGCTCGCACACGAGCTCGCACTCCAGATCGTCGCCATGAATCCGCTCTACGTAAAACCGGACGATGTTCCCTCCGAGGTTGTGGACAAAGAGATCGAGATCTATAAAGATCAGATGGGAGGCACACTTTCCGGAAAACCCCAAGAGATGGTTGATAAGATCATGGCCGGCAAGATTGCCAAATTCTACGAGGAAGTGTGTCTGGTCAAGCAGAAGTTCATCAAAGAAGACTCAATCACAATTGAAGAGTTGATCACCCGCATGATCGCAAAAGTCGGGGAGAACATTCAAATCCGCCGCTTCTCCCGCTTCGGACTCTAAAACTAGACGTGAAAAAGAAAAGCCCTGCACTGCGGGGCTTTTTCTGTTATACTCAAATTGCTATTCAAATAGCCTTTAGCCAATCCCAGAGCTAAAACCTCTAACCTCTAACCTCTAACCTATCCCATATGCCCATTCGTGTCGCTATCAATGGTTTTGGCCGGATCGGACGAAATGCGTTCAAGGCCGGTTTTGATCATAAGAAACTCGAGTTTGTCGCGGTGAACGATTTGACGAGCCCGGAAACGCTTGCCCATCTTTTGAAGTACGACACGGTTTTTCGCGGATTTGGAAAGAAGGTAGTAGTGCGCGGAAACAAAATCTTTGTCGAAGGAAAGCCGCTTACCGTCCTTGCGGAAAAAGACCCCGCAGCTCTGCCATGGAAAGAATTAAAAATCGACGTGGTGCTTGAGTGCACCGGACGATTCACGAATAAGGACGACGCGTCGAAACACTTAGCAGCCGGCGCAAAGAAGGTGATCGTGTCAGCTCCGGTCAAAGGGGGCGAGGTCCCCACGTTTGTGTTGGGCGCGAATGATCATACTTACAAAGGGCAGGACATTATGAATAACGCGTCCTGCACCACGAACTGCATCGCGCCGGTTGCGGCGGTGATGGTTGAGAAGTTCGGTGTTGCAAAGGCGCTTATGACGACGATTCACGCGGTGACCGCTGAGCAGAATGTCGTAGACGCACCACCTCCTGGTTTGAAGGGAGGGGATTTGAGGCGCGCTCGAACCGCGTATCAAAACATTATTCCGACCACCACCGGTGCGGCGATCGCGACGGCAGAGGTCATTCCCGAACTCAAAGGGCTCTTTGACGGTTTTGCGCTTCGCGTGCCGGTCATGGACGTCTCGCTCACCGACTTTGTCTTTTTACTGAAGAAAAAAACAACCTCTGACGATATTAATGCCGCCCTTGTAGCCGCTTCAAAGGAAAAACGCTTCAAGGGGATACTCGGCGTTACGAGCGAGCCGCTGGTCTCCTCTGACTTTATCGGATCATCATACTCAAGCGTTGCCGACCTCTCACTCACGAAGGTGGTCGACGGCGATCTTGCAAAAATCGTCGCATGGTACGACAACGAGTGGGGATACTCCTGTCGACTGGTTGAACTGGCGGAGAAAGTCGGAAAAAAGTGACCCCCATTGCGCATTTTTTGAAACGCGCTATCATTACTCTACAACTTGATTATCAAGAGTGAGGAGAAGTGCTTGTTTGCTGTCTCGAACAGAGGGAGTGGACACACGCGGGAACAGGACCGCCAATATCCTCCGACAACCCCGGTTATCGCAAAAGGCGATAACGACGTGCGGGTGCCACCTCCTGCCCCGAGTACTCTTGGGGAGAGATAATGAGGCACGATCAATCGTCATCACTCACACCTTCTCCCTTCAGGATTTTCCGGGGAGAAGTTGTTCGTTATGGAGGAAGGAGATGAGGAGACAATGAACGCTGATCACGTCACGGAGGCGAACCAATTTGTACGGGACAAACTTCGCGTAGCGGGGATCGAGATTTCTGACTGCGTAATCGACACGATACCGGATATGACCGGCAGCATGGAGAACGCGGTCAAGGTGGTCGCGGTCAGGAAGTCGGACGGGCAAAGAGTTGCTGAATCGTTTCCGTTCCGACGGCTCGTGACAGACTCCCTCTTCTAGGTAACGTAAGGCCGAATGCATATGCGCATTCGGCCGTTTTCTTTTCGGGTAAACGCTTGCCTCTAGGCGCGTTGCGCGGTATGATGTATCTATTCACTGACCACTATGCCCTACAAATTACTCTCTGATATTGATGTAAAAAATAAGCGCGTCCTGTTGCGCGTGACGCACGACGTGCCGTTGAAAACTGCCGGAAAGAAAATTGTCGTCGTTGATGACTCTCGAATCCGGGCAACGCTTCCCACGATTAAACATCTTCTGAAAAATAAGTGCCGCATCGTGATTCTCACGAAGTTAGGGCGTCCCGGCGGGCAGGTTGTTGAAAGTTTACGCACTGATCCTATAGCGGCACATCTCTCGCATCTTCTGAAGCGGCCGGTGCGAAAGCTCGACTCCTGCGTCGGGCCGGTAATTCGGGATACGATCGAACGGATGAAACCCAAGGATATCGTCATGCTGGAAAACGTTCGTTTTCACCAGGGCGAGGAGCGCGGTGACCGCGCATTTGCAAAAGCCCTCGCATCGTATGGCGAGATGGTCGTGTTTGACGCGTTTCCTGAAAGCCATAGAGACACTCCCTCCACAACCGGCATCCTCTCGCTCCTGCCATCGGTTATGGGATTTGACATGCACAAAGAGCTGACGGAACTCGGAGGCCTTCTGAAAAATCCCAGCCATCCGTTTGTGGTCGTACTGGGCGGCGCAAAAATTTCTGACAAAATCGCGACATTCAAAAATTTGCTGGGTATTGCCGATATTTTCTTGATCGGCGGTGCGCTTGCGCACCATCTTCTCAAAGCGCATGGAACGAAAATCTCAGTGCCGCTTGCAGAAGAGCAAAAAGAGGGGAACAAAAAAGAGCGAAAAAAAATCATCGAGATCGCCGAGGAGATCATTGAGGGAACCAAAGATCGCTACGTCAACTTGGGGCCTGGCATGAATGTGCCCAAACTCGTATTGCCCCTCGACGTTGTCGCCGCGGTAAAAGCGGATGCAAAAGCAGAGCGCCGCGTTGTCGATCTTGAGCATTTCGACTCAGTTCCGTGGGACTGGTCGTTTCTGGATATCGGACCAAAAACAATTAAGGAGTACACACGAATCATCGAGAAGTCAAAAACTGTATTTTGGAACGGCCCGCTGGGCGTGGTCGAGATTCCCGCCTTTGCCCACGGCACCATTTCCATTGCGGACGCAATTGCAAAGAGCCATGCAAAATCGATCGTCGGCGGCGGCGATACCGAGGGAGCTTTGAAGGCGGCGCACCTCACAAAAAGATTCGATTATGTTTCGACCGGCGGCGGCGCGTCGCTGGAGTTCCTCTCCGGCGCCGAACTTCCCGTGCTCAAGTATTTATCCGTATCATAAACAAATCCTATGCGCATTCGAATGTGGGCAGATATTCCAAAAATTTCATCCGTCGTCGGCAGGGAGATTCTTGACTCGCGCGGCAACCCGACGGTGCGGGTAACCGTCACGCTTTCTGACGGTTCGCTGGGCACCGCATCAGTTCCCTCGGGCGCGTCGACTGGAATTCACGAGGCACTCGAACTGCGCGATCATGATACGAAGCGCTATAACGGCCATGGCGTTCTCAAGGCCGTTTTGAATGTGAATACCGTTTTGCGAAAAGCAGTCATGGGCATGAGCGACCATCGCGCAATTGACGATCGCATGCGCGAGGCCGACGGCACAGAGAATAAATCACGACTCGGCGCAAATGCGATTTTGGGCGTCTCGCTTGCAGTGGCGCACGCCGGAGCGGCAGCTGCAGGATTGCAGCTCTATCAATATTTGCGTCGCGTATACGGCTTGCCGGAGAAGGGGACGCGCTTGCCGTTTCCCATGATGAATATTATCAATGGCGGCGTGCACGCCGATAGCGGACTTTCGATCCAGGAGTTCATGATTATTCCTCGCCAACAACGATTTTCTGAGCGCGTTCGCGCCGGCGCGGAAGTGTTTCACGCTCTGCAGTCGCTGCTGCGCAAAAAAGGCTTTCCAGCGCTTGTGGGCGATGAGGGTGGTTTTGCGCCGCACTTGGGAGAAAACGAAAAGGCGCTTAAAATCATTGTTGCTAGTATCACCGCTGCCGGATATGAGCCCGGTACGGATATATCACTGGGGATTGACTTTGCGGCGTCCGAGTTTTGCTCTGAAAAAACGCACACCTGTATGCTTAATCCGAGCGGTAAGCGTCTCTCAAGCGAAAAAATGATTGGCGTAATTGAAAAGTGGGTTGGAAAATACCCCATCACGAGCGTTGAGGACGGACTCTCTCAGGACGACTGGGACGGGTGGGTTGCGCTCACAAAGCGACTTGGAAAAAAGATCTGGCTGGTGGGCGATGATTTCTTTGTAACAAACACAAAAAGGCTCAAAATGGGCATTGACAAGCGAGCCGGCAATGCTATCCTCATTAAACTAAATCAGATCGGTTCACTGACGGAAACAGTTGATTGCATTCAGCTTGCGCAGCGTCACGGATATAAAGTGATCGTCTCGCATCGCTCTGGAGAAACGGCAGACACCACCATTGCCGACCTCGCGGTTGCTGTGTCTGCGGATGCAATCAAAACGGGAAGTCTTTCCCGCTCCGAGCGTGTAGAGAAATACAATCGGCTCATGGATATCGAGCACGAGCTCAGCGCTCGTGAGAAACAGTGTCAGTGATCAGAGTAGCACAGCAGGGTATCTCATGATTTCAGCTACCGAGTCCCAAAAAAAAATAAAACCTCTTCATCGCCCCACCGTATTGATCGTTTTGGACGGTTGGGGCGTTGCCGTTCCATCGCACGCAAACGCGATCACCAGTGCGCGGACTCCGCAGTTTGACTCGCTCGTCTCGCGATACCCGGTGTTCACATTGCAAGCGTCGGGCGAGGCTACGGGTCTTCCCTGGAGCGAGGTCGGAAATTCCGAGGTCGGCCATATGAGTATCGGCGCAGGGAGGATTGTTTATCAGGACCTCTCTCGCATTAATGCGTCCATTGAGGATGCATCGTTCTTTGGAAACGCCCCTTTCAATTCCGCGATTGAGCATGTCCGCGAGCACGACAGTACACTCCATATTATCGGCATGATCTCCTCCGGCGGGGTACATAGCCACATCGACCATCTTTTTGCGCTCCTGGAGCTGTGTCGGCAACGAGCGGTGCCACACGTGATGATTCATGCAATCCTTGATGGGCGTGATACGCCATACGCAAGCGGCAAAGAGTTTGTCCAAAAAGTCCAAGATCGGTGCGCCCCACTCAGCGACGCGCGCATCGGGAGCATTTCCGGACGGTTTTACGCTATGGATCGGGATAATCACTGGGATCGCATTGAGAAGGCGTACCAAGCGATTGTGGGGGATTCCACCGCTCCAGTAGCACACGACCCCATTGACGCCGTTGAGGCGTCCTATCAAGAAAAGGTATGGGATGAAGAGTTCGTTCCAACGGCGATCTGTAATCCTGACGGTTCGTCGCGCAGACAAGTGAACGTAAATGATGCATGTATATTTTCTAATATTAGGGCGGACCGCGCGCGTCAGTTGACCCATTGTTTTGTAGATTCCGAGTTCACGAAATTCCAAAGAGTAAAAATAGAAAAGCTCCCCTTTGTTACCTTTACCCACTATGAAGAGGGGCTTCCTGTTCGAGTTGCATTTTCGCCCCAATCCCTTACCTGGAGCCTGTCGGAAGCCGTATCACGTCAAGGATTTGCGCAGTTGCACATTGCAGAAACAGAAAAATATGCTCACGTGACCTATTTTCTCAATGGCGGAAAGGAGACGCCGTTTCTTGCCGAGAAGCGTGAACTCATTCCTTCTCCGTCGGTTACGTCCTACGATCAAAAGCCGGAGATGAGCGCGCGGGGAATTACTGATGCCGCGCTCAAAAGCATTCAGTCCGACGAGTACGACTTTATCGTGATTAATTTTGCAAATGCCGATATGGTGGGTCACACGGGCAACCTCAAGGCAACTATCACAGCGGTGGAAGTTATTGATCAGTCGCTCGGTTTATTGGTTGGGGCGGTGCTTGCAAAGGGTGGAGCGATCGTACTCACCGCCGATCACGGCAATGCAGAGACACTCATTGATCTCAAGACGGGAAGCATCGACAAGGAGCACAGCAACAATCCAGTGCCCTGTATCCTGATCGCTAAGGACCTCGAAGGAAAAAGTTTTACGGCGCTGGATGTGTCCGGCAAGGATCTCAGCGTGATCGAGCCAAGCGGGTTACTCTCCGATGTCGCGCCCACCGTCCTGGGTCTTATGGGGATTCCGGTACCGCCGGAAATGACCGGGAAAAGTCTTCTCACCTCTTATTGACCTTCGCCGGTTACCTTAACGTAAAACCCTATGATTCTGGCCGCCTTCTCGCCCTTCGCCATAAAAAATCCTCATCGTATTTATAATACGACTGCGGTTTTTTAAGGCTCCAGGGCTTCGAATCCGACTCAGAATCATACAGTTTTACTTGTTAACGCAACCGGCGAAAGTCAATAATCAGAAATTTCTATGCTCCAATCGACACTCGCGACAAAAACATCGAAAGAAAATCCAAAAGATGAGCACGCGCTCAATGCACAGCTCTTAGTTCGTGCCGGGTATGTGGACAAGGTTCTTGCGGGTGTGTACGCGTATCTTCCGCTCGGAACAATTGTCCTCCGAAAAATTGAGCAGATAGTGCGGGAGGAGATGGATCGAGTCGGTGGGCAGGAGATATTTATGTCGTCACTCCATCCAAAAGAGAATTGGATCGCGACGGGGCGGTGGGAGAGTCTTGATGCGCTTTTTAAGCTTACCTCGCGGTATGATAACGAGTATGCACTGGGCGCCACTCACGAAGAGGAAGTTGTTCCGCTCATGGGCAAGTTTATTCGTTCCTATCGTGATCTGCCTTTTGCCGTCTATCAGATTCAGACGAAGTTCCGCGATGAGCCGCGAGCAAAGTCGGGCCTCCTGCGCGGCAGGGAGTTTCGCATGAAAGATATGTACTCTTTTCATACAAATACAACTGACCTTGATACGTACTATTCTCGCGTCATTGAGGCGTATCGTGCGGTGTTTTCGCGTCTTGGACTTGACGCGATTCTCACAGAAGCCTCAGGCGGCTCATTCTCAAAACTCTCGCATGAGTTCCAAGTCGTCACCGAGACCGGAGAGGACACTATTTTCTATTGTAAGCAGTGCGACAAGGCCGTGAATAAGGAGATCTCTGATCGTGGTCTTTGCATGACGTGTGGAGCAGTGGGCGCTCCCTTGCGGGCAAGCGAGGTTGGCAATATTTTCAAGCTCGGAACAAAATACACCGACCCGTTTGACTGCTCATTTACCGATGAACACGGCGCGAGTGTCCGCGCGGTCATGGGGTGCTACGGGATCGGAACATCACGTTTGATGGGAACGATTGCCGAAGTGACCGCCGATGAGAAAGGACTCGCCTGGCCGGAATCTGTCGCACCGTTCTCGGTGCATCTCCTCGCGCTTCCCGGCAAGAAGGCTGATATTGCTGCAACTATCATGACCCGCGTGCGCTCTCTGTATGATCAGTTGACCGCGAAGGGGAATGCGGTGCTCTTTGACGATCGAGACGTGTCAGCGGGTGAGAAATTTGCCGACAGCGACCTTTTGGGAGTGCCCCTTCGGGCGGTCGTAAGCGAGAAAACGCTTGCCTCAAACTCCGTCGAAGTCAAAGAGCGAAAAAGTTCCGATGCACGACTCGTCACAATTGATCAGTTTCTTTCACGCTAACACTCCGCATGCAATCACCTTTCGCTCGGCTGTTCGGCAGCTTTTCAAATGATCTGGGGATAGACTTGGGGACCGCAAACACCCTTGTCTACGTGAAGGACAAAGGAATCGTGATTAACGAACCCTCGGTGGTTGCTGTTAATATTCGAACGGATCAAATTCTTGCGGTTGGACAGGACGCGTACAAGATGGTCGGCAGAACGCCTGCGCATATCGTCGCGACCAAGCCGCTCGTCGATGGTGTCATCTCTGACTTCGAGGTTACCGAGAAAATGCTAAAGTATTTTATCCGAAAAGTGCACAAAGAAGCGTTCGGGTTTTCGCCGCGTCCGCGTGTCGTGATCGGCATACCGCTAGACATTACGGAAGTGGAGCGAAAGGCTGTTGAGGACGCCGCGATTTCTGCGGGCGCACGCGAGGTGTACTTGATCGAACAGCCGATGGCGGCAGCCATCGGCGCTCGTCTACACGTGCAGGAGTCCAGTGGGTATATGGTAGTTGATATCGGTGGCGGGACGACCGATATCGCCGTGATCTCCCTGGGCGGAATCGTCACCTCACGGTCGCTCAAAACTGCCGGTAACGAGCTCAACGAGGACATCATTCGATATGCGCGAGATTATTTTAATTTGCTCCTAGGAGAACGAACCGCGGAACATGTGAAAATCAAAGTCGGATCAGCCGATATTCTCCCCGAACCACTCGTCATGAAAGTGCGCGGACGCGATCTGATTACCGGCCTTCCGAAAGAGATCATGATGGATGATGCGCAGGTTCGCGAGGCGCTTGCCCGATCCATCAGAACAATCGTGGATACGATCAAGACGACAATCGAGTTTACGCCCCCCGAACTGGTCTCTGACATTTATGAGAACGGGTTGCTTCTGACCGGCGGAGGGGCGCTCTTGCGGGGGTTTGATCACCTGGTCTCGGATTCAACTGGCATTCCGGTGATCATCGCAGAAGATCCTTTGACGTGTGTCGTGCGAGGCACTGCGGTACTCCTCGATGATATCGATTTTCTCAAAGAGGTGATGGTGCCAACAACCTCTGAGAGTTGGCGCCGGTAACACTGACCAAACCACCCCAACTTAATTGATAAAACGTATGTTTCTGCGCCGAATTCGAAGCTCTGGAGCCCTAAAAAACCGCAGTCGTATTAAAAATACGATGAGGATTTTTTATGGCGAAGAGCGAGAAGGCGGCCAGAAGCATAGGCTTTGGTATTAAGTTGGGGTGGTTTGGTCAGTCTATGAAGATCAGTCGCCGGGGAGGTTTGGGAACACTTGTTCTATTGATAGGTCTGGGTGCGGGTCATGCAATCGGCGCACTGACAATCATCGAACGCCCTCTCGCGATTGCGGTGCGCTCGGGTGCCGACGCGCTTCATGCCGGCGTCGTGTTCGCGCGGGAGCGGTTCTTTGCACCGAATGACACGACAGTGCTTGGTGAGCGTATCGTGAGACTTGAGCGCGATCTCGCCGCGTGCACACTCCGAATCGCGGACGACGCGGCACGTGCGACTCTCGCTTCCGCCGAGTCATCGCTTGGACAACCATCGGTACTCGCCCGGATCATTGGCACCAGTCCGGATGCCGAGCATAGTTTTATTCTCATCGACCGGGGGAGCGAGCACGGCATTGAGCGCGGAGACGCGGTCATTGCTGATCAGGCGGCGTACGTCGGAAAAGTCGCCGAGGTTACGGCATTTACCAGTACCGTGATCTTGCCGACCGACCGAAGAAGTAAAGTCATCGCGACGTTTGCTCGCGAACAGCCATCGCGCGGCGTTGTTGAGGGTCAGTTTCAGGTGGGCCTACGTATGAACCTCATTCCGATTACGGAAAAACTGGAGCGTGATCAGCTCGTGGTCACCAGCGGCCTGGAGTCATCAATTCCTGCCGGGTTGGTGATTGGGCGCGTCCGCGACATCCAGTCAAAACCCACCGACCTTTTCAAAAGTGCCTCCCTAGAGCCGGCAGTTGATTACAACCGTCTTCGCCTGGTGTCAGTCGTCATACACCAAAGAAACGAAGCGGCACAAAAAAAGTAAACTTCTATGGACCTCAGAAATTTTTGCATCATCGCGCATATCGATCACGGTAAGTCGACGCTTGCCGACCGTCTGTTGGAGGTCACGGGTACCGTTTCGAAACGAGAGATGAAAGATCAACTACTTGATCAGATGGATCTTGAGCGCGAGCGTGGGATTACAATCAAACTGCAGCCGGTGCGTATGTCGTGGAGCGAAGCGGGACACGAGGTGATTCTTAACCTCATCGACACGCCAGGACATGTTGATTTCTCTTATGAAGTCTCGCGCTCGCTCGCCGCTGTGGAGGGCGCAGTTCTCCTGGTAGACGCGACGCAAGGCATTCAGGCGCAGACACTTGCGAATTTGTACTTAGCCATCGAGCTAAATTTAACAATTATTCCGGCGGTCAATAAAATCGATTTGCCCGGTGCGCGGATTGAGGAGGTGGCTGGCGAGATCGCGATTCTTCTCGGGTGTCCACCTGACGAGGTGCTGCGTGTCTCGGGAAAAACCGGTGAGGGCGTTCCCGACTTGATCAGTGCAGTCATTAAGCGAATTCCGTCCCCGCGTGCGCAATCAGATGCGCGAGCGCGAGCACTGATCTTTGACTCGGTCTACGACGAGTATCGAGGGGTTGTTGCGTATGTGCGCGTTGTTGACGGACGTCTCAGTCCGCACGACTCGGTACTATTTTACGCAACACGCGCTCAAACATCGATTCTTGAGGTCGGACACTTCACACCGCTGTATCGGCAGTCCTCGATTCTTGAAACCGGCGAGATCGGGTATATCGTTACCGGATTGAAAAGTGTGGAGGAGTGTCGGGTCGGAGATACTATTCTTCTTTCGTCAGATCGAGAGCGAGAGCCTCTGCCCGGATATGCGGAAGTAAAGCCAATGGTTTTTGCCGGATTTTATCCTGAGTCGGGCGAAGATTTCAAGCTTCTCCGAGACGCGATCGATAAGCTGAAAGTGAACGATGCGGCGCTCATGTATGAGCATGAGCACTCGCCCGCGCTTGGATTTGGATACCGCTGCGGGTTTTTGGGGCTTTTACATCTCGAGATTGTTCAGGAGCGGCTCAAGCGCGAGTATAATCTTGACATCATCGTGACGGTTCCATCCGTCGCATATCGAATCACTCGCCTGGACGGGGCGGTCTCGGTTATCCACAGCCCATTGGAACTTCCCGAGCAACAGATGGTTTCCAGTATTGAGGAGCCGTGGATTCGCGCAGACATTGTGGCGCCTGAGTCCTGCATCGGCGCGATCATGTCACTCGCGGCTGACAAGCGGGGAGCCTATAAGAATACGGAATATCTCACATCTGCTGCCGGCGCGCACACGGGTCGCGTGATCATGCACTTTGAACTTCCGCTCTCCTCGATCCTTGTTGATTTTTATGATAAACTCAAAAGCGTATCCGCAGGCTACGCATCGCTGAACTACGAGCTGAGCGGTTATCGTGAGGCCGATGTGGTTCGACTTGATATCAGTATTGCCGATGAGTGCGTTGAAGCGTTCTCGTCTATCGTCTACCGGCCGGACGCGTATGCGGCGGGGCGATCGATTGTCGAGACGCTCAAGAAAAAACTTCCGCGCCAGCAATTTGAGATCAAGATCCAGGCTTCAATCGGTGCGAAGGTGATTGCCGCAGAGCGCATTTCGGCGCTTCGCAAAGACGTCACCGCAAAACTCTATGGTGGTGACGTGACACGCAAGCAGAAACTTCTCAAGAAGCAAAAAGAGGGGAAGAAGCGCATGCGCAGCATGGGCCGCGTCGATATTCCGACAGAGGCGTATCTGGATATTCTAAGAAGATAAACAGGCGTATGTTCATCAGTAAAAAAAAGCAGCGAATTCTTTGGATTATTATCACTGTCATTGTGACATTTAGCATGGTCGCAACTCTTTCAACACTTGGATTTTAAATTTATTTACTAGTCCATACCCCATATGGCACCACGCGCTCCTCGACGCTCGCCGGCACCTCGTAGGAAAAAAGCCGCAGCAAAAAACGTTCCCGAAAATCTTCCCTTGATTGAAGACTGCACTCCGTCCGTCTGTTCGCATCGGGTCTTTCATTTTGAGCATCTCTTTGCCCTTTCGGCAGCATTCATTTTTGTTTTTTCTGTTCTCTTTACAGTCTCTACTGCCAGCAAGGCACAGGAGTTTAAAACCGCGATTTCTGCTGAAGTTCTGCCGCTTGAGATGTATTCAACGTACAAGCTGAAGCCGGAGAATGCCTGGGAGACGTATTGGAAGTCATTGGATGCCACTACAAAACTTATGATCCAGAGTGGAGCAGGTCTTGCCGGCGTACTTATTCCCCTTGGAGCAATTCTCTGGTACCAACAACGACACGTTCACAAAGCTCTTCCTTCACCGGTTTCCATTGCCGGTCCGGCAAAAGCGTAACTTCTCTCGATCTGCATGAGTGCTGATAGCGCCACAAGTATTGCTGAGACCCTAGCGCTGCACCCTCTTTTGGTGCAGCTGCTTTTTTTACGCGGGATTACTTCACCAGGAGAGATTCGCGCTTTCTTGGAACCTGACTACCTCACCGGTGTACATGATCCGTTTCTCTTTGACGACATGTCACGTGCGGTTGACCGGATTATTCAGGCGCGTTTCGGTGCAGAGCGCATTACGATTTATGGCGATTACGACGTTGACGGACTCTCTTCAAGCGCGCTTCTTTTTGATTTTCTCTCACTTATTGGGTGTGATGTCGGCACGCACATCAATCATCGAGAGCGCGACGGATATGGATTGAATGCGACTGCGATACACAGTATTATAGAGTCGGGAACGCGACTTATCATCACTACTGATGGTGGCATCTCAAATGCTGCGGAAATCGCGATTGCGCAAGGTCGTAACGTCGACGTAATTATCACTGATCATCATACCGTTCCCAAGGACCCCGCAAATATCCCGAACGCATTTGCTATTCTTCATCCACTGGTCCGCGCCGATCGGTATCCGTTTAAAGAGCTTTCGGGAGGAGGTGTCGCATTCAAGTTTGTTCAGGCACTGGTCAAATATTCTGGAAATAAGGAATTTTCTGACTTGAAAACGTCAGTGAGAAATCCGGACGGATCACCGATCAACTGGGAGGGGTATGAGAAGTGGCTTTTGGACTTGGTGTGCTTGTCGACAATCGGCGACTGTGTACCGCTTCGAGGCGAGAACCGCATTTTTGTGAAGTATGGACTACTCGTGCTTTCCAAAACGCGACGCATCGGCCTCCAAAAGCTTCTCGGTATCTCGGGACAGATGAACAAAAAAGCCACGGCGCGTACGGTTGGGTTCGTGATCGGCCCGCGTTTGAATGCCGCAAGCAGAATGGACCATGCACAGCCCGCGTTTGATTTGCTCATCGCGGTACAGGAGGATCACGCAGAGACACTTGCGCAATATCTTAACGAAAAAAACATCGAGCGTCAGCGGCTCACCGAACGGATTACTCAGGAGGCGACTGCGTTACTTGCAGATGCGCTCTCTCTCAAGCAGTGTACGCTCGTTGCGATTGGTGACGGTTGGCCCATCTCTGTTCTTGGATTGGTAGCCGGAAAATTGTGCAACACGCATAACCGTCCGGTGGTACTCCTCTCCGCAGGCGAGGGACGAATCGCTGGGGCGGGGAGAAGTCCTGACTCCTTCCATCTTGCCAATGCATTCTCCGCACTATCAGAACTTTTTGTTCGACACGGAGGACATCGGAATGCGGGTGGATTCCAGCTTGCCTCTTCGGTTACGCCTCTTGATTTTGCCAAGCGGTTTGAGGAGTTTGCGCTTCTCACGAAGGTGGAATCGAGCGACGAAGTACAAATAGCCGATGCGCAACCATGGGATATCGAGGTGTCGCTATTCGACTGTGACGAAACTCTTCTTCGAGCGATCCAATTACTTGAGCCATTTGGACAGAATAATCCTGAGCCAATACTCCGTATTCGTAACGCGTGCCTCAAGGATGTTCGGTGTGTGGGTGTGTCACAGCGGCATGCACGAGTCGTGCTTGAACAGAATGGAGTCATCAAGCAGGGCATTGCTTTTTCTCTCGGAAATGCGTGTTCGCGTATCCCGGTCGGAACGGGTGTTGACTGTTTGGTTGCACTTGAGGAGAATAGTTGGAATGGCATCTCACAATGCCAGTTAACTATCAAAAAAATCTCCCCATGCGAAGCGTAAGAATCTATACGGATGGAGGAGCACGCGGAAATCCCGGCCCCGCAGCGATTGGCATTGTTATTCGAGATCTAGAGTCTGACGAAGAGATTCGTCATGGGGAAGTAATTGGGGTCACAACTAATAATCAAGCCGAATACCGTGCGTTGCTGTGGGCCCTCCAGAAAGCGGCATCCCTTGGCATTGAGCAAGTAGAGTGTTATTTGGATAGCGAGCTTGTCGTCAAGCAAATGCGACGGGAGTATCGTGTCCGCGATCAAGCGCTTGGCGTAATTTTTTTGAAAGTTTGGAATACGCTTTCTGCCTTTCGGTCGGTGTCTTTTCATCACATTCCACGGAGTAAAAATAAAGAAGCCGATTCACTGGTTAATGCGGCTCTGGACGCTTAATTATATTAGTTTTTCTTGGGTTGACTCTTTGAAGAATTCCTGTATACTGACTTGGTATTTTTCATCGTACTTTGATATCACAAAGCAATCCGGGTGATCGCGTTTATTCCTCACTATCGTGAGGTATAAATGAGGAAAGTCCGAACATCGGACCCGGTACGTACGTACCGGGGGAAATGGTAGTCGCTAACGGCGACCTGGGAGTGATACTTTTCACGACGAGCGAGGTGAGCGGATATTCATTTTGGATATTCAATCACCCCTCATCTTGTGAGGGTACGATGCCCACGGGATAGTGTTCGTGTCTCACAAGGACACGAATTTCGACCTGGTCACCAGGCCGGAGCAACAGAAAAGCAAGAAGATACCGCCCTTCGACTCGCTCCTCACTTTGTTTGTCGCCCACTCAGGATCTTCGCCCCGTTCATTGTATGAGGGGTTGAGAGTCCCGAGCGAGCTTGGAACGAAGTGACAAGTGAGTCGAGGGGTAAGGGTGAAAAGGTGTGGAGACTCAATGAAGAGTTGACGCGATGACCAATCGCTGAAGCGCAAAAACTTCGTTCTTTCAACTTGTGGATCACCCGCCATCATGTGCTTTGAGATTTATTCAAATCCCCGCACATGCTGGCGGAAGTGACCATGAAACGCGTTTCAGACTGTGTTGACGTTATTGCGGTAAGAGCGCACCAGAGCCGGAGTGATTCGGCTGCTTGGCAAACACCTACCAGATGCAAGAGCAATATACGCTCGCATGACCCCTCGAGCAATCGCGGGGCTAGAGAGATGATCATCCCGACTTCGCTAAGGCTTCGTCGCGGCAGGTGTTAGTGAGTGATACTTGTCACGCCGTAGCTTTAGCGGAGCCGGACAGAATTCGGCTTATAGGATTGTTTTGTGATATCAATTTACTTCGATGAAGCGGTCAGATGTAGTATTTGCTGTCCTGTCGGTCCCCATCGACTTTAGTATGCTTATTGCGGCTGGAATCGCCGCATATTTTTTGCGTTTCCAGACGTTCGTGTCTCTCCGGCCCGTGCTCTTTGAAATTCCATTCGCACAATTCTTTGCGTACCTTGTCGGCGTGTCGCTCGTGTTTCTTTGTGTCTTTGCGCTGAGCGGACTCTATCGGATGGGGCATACGCGAATTCGCAATGAGATTCAAAAACTTGCGACCGCGTGCAGCGCAAGCGTCATGCTCGTGATCGTATTTATCTTTTTTATCCAAGAGCTGTTCACCTCGCGTTTCATCGTGCTTGCGTTTTGGGTATTGAGCTTTGTCTGCATCGTGTCCGGGCGAGCACTCCTTCGCGTGATTCGTCGGTGGCTTTTTCGCCGCGGCATTGGGCTACACTCCCTGGCGATCATCGGCTCCGGCGATTCCGCACACAGATTTCGCGACGAGATTTCACGTCGAAAGGATCTTGGATATGCGGTCACCGGAATATTTAGTTCATTCAGTAAAAAATCGGTTGACGATCTCGAAACCCTGATTGCAAGGAATCAACTTGATGAGTTGATTGTACTGGAGACCGCGGCACGATCAACTGACTTTCCTCGCATCCTTGATTTTTCCAATACGCACCATGTTGGCTTGCGGTATTCTGCGGATCTGGTCAAAGAAAAAAAATTTCTTGTCGGCACGCTTGCGGGCATTCCGTTTGTCGAGATTAAGCGAACGAGTCTGGAGGGGTGGGGGAGGGTATCGAAGCGCATCTTTGATGTTGTTGGTTCTCTCATCTTAATCCTTGCGACACTCCCACTGATGGTTTTCTGCGCGATAGTAATTCGTCTCGAATCGTCCGGCTCACCGCTCTATAAAAATGAGCGAGTCGGGCAGAATGGAAAGCGATTTTTTGCCTATAAATTCAGATCAATGTATGCGCAGTACTGTACCGGCGCCCGTTGGGATCCGACCGGAGCTGCAACTGCATATGAGCTCAAGCTTGCCCAGGAAAAGAGTGAACGACACGGACCCGTGTTCAAAGTGCTCAATGATCCGCGTCGAACGCGTGTCGGGCGATTTTTAGAGCGGTTCAGCCTTGATGAACTCCCGCAATTATTTAATGTTCTTAATGGGACAATGAGCCTTGTTGGTCCCAGGCCACATATGCCGATTCAGGTCCAGAATTACGAGAATAATCATCATCAGCTTTTTTCGATTAGACCCGGAATAACCGGCATGGCACAGGTTGAGGGTCGCAGTGATCTTGACTTCAACGACGAGGCACGACTCGATATTTTTTATATGGAAAACTGGTCGGTCATGCTTGATGCGGTTATCTTATTAAAGACTCCATTGGTCGTGTTGAGCCGAAAGTCTCGCGTATGAAGATCGCACTGGTCCACGATCATTTGATGCAATTCGGAGGAGCCGAGCGGGTCCTTGAAATTTTTCTCGACCTCTATCCGAGTGCATCGGTCTATACTCTTGTGTACGACCAAAAAAAAATTGGACATATTTTCCCCCCCGAACGAGTGCGCTCTTCAATGCTTCAGTCTCTTCCCGGCGCACTCAAGCGATATCAATGGCTGCTGCCGTTCATGCCCCTGGCCACCGAGCTCTATGATCTCAGCGGCTACGATGTTGTACTCTCTTCAAGTTCCGCGTTCTCCAAAGGAGTGATCACTAAGTCGACAACACTCCATGTATGCTACTGCCATACCCCGACACGATATTTATGGAGCGACACGCACAGTTATGTGCGCGAGGTGCGAGCGCCACGGATTCTCAAGGCCTTCATTCCGCCGGTCTTGACCGGGCTGAGACAGTGGGATCGCCTTGCTGCCGATCGGGTCGACCGATTCGTTGCAAATTCAAAAACCGTCCAAGAGCGGATCACAAAATACTATCGTCGAAAGAGCAACATCATTTATCCACCGGTCGATGTATCGGCATTTGAGGTCGGGGAGGGGAGTGGGGAGTACTTTCTTGCCGGTGGCCGCCTCGTGTCCTATAAGCGATTTGATATGATTGTGGATGCATTTAATCGCATCAATCGACGATTGATTATTTTTGGGGATGGCCCGGAGTATCGCAATCTGCGTCGAGTTGCGAAAAAAAACATTGAGTTCGCCGGCTTTGTATCTACACCCGAACGTGCGCGACTTTATCGGGACTGTAGCGCGTTTATTAATCCACAGGAAGAGGATTTCGGTATTACCGTCATTGAGGCAGCTGCCGCAGGACGGCCAGTGATCGCTCTTGCGGCCGGCGGGGCGCTGGAAACCATTGTCGAGGGTGTGACCGGAACATTTTTTTATGATCAGGACGCGCCCGCACTCATCGACGCCGTCCTTCGGTTCCGACCCGAAGACTACAATCCACGCGTTATACGAGATCACGCACTTAGATACAGTACCGAACGATTCAAGCGTGAAATTAAAGATTATATTGAAAGCGCATGGCGGGAGTGGCAGGAGCTGCAGCACATGAAACGACTCAGAGAGACAAAAATGATGCTTTAGTCTCTATCAGTTGCGAGAAGAAGGGAAGATCTGTAGAGTAGATCTGGAGTTATCAGAAGGAAAAAACTCAGCAAGTAGGGAGAGATCATGAGTGAGAATGAAGTCGGATTCGCAGTCCTTGGCGCGGGCACAGTTGGAGGCGCGCTCCTGAAGTACTGGGCGCAGAACCGAGAGTTTCTTGACCGCGAAATCGGAGCGCAACTTTCGCTCAAAGCCGTAGCCGTGAAGCAGCCGGCAAAATCTCGGCCCCAATGGATTCCTCAGGATGCCGTGACGACCGACATCGAGGGGGCAATCAGGAATCCGGATGTAAATGTGGTCGTGAGCTCACTTGGAGACAACTCAGCTGAGTATGCAGCGATTATACTTGCCCTTTCTCTGGGAAAGAGGGTGGTCACCGCAAATAAGTTCGTCGTGGCGCTCCATGGCCCCCATCTCTATCGCCTTGCCCGCGAACACGGAACCGAGCTCTTCATCGAGGCCGCGGTATGTGGCGGAATTCAAATCGTTGACGCACTTCAGACGCGGTACCGGGCGAACCAGTTTCATTCGGTACTCGGGATCGTGAATGGCACAACGAATTACATCGTCACGAAGATGACGGCCGGCGCAACGTACGCTGAAGCCCTCAAGGAAGCGCAGCAGTTGGGATATGCTGAACCTGATCCGACGGCTGACGTCACGGGCGCTGATGCGGCTTGCAAGCTTTCAATCCTTGCAACGCTCATGTCGGGGGAACATCTCAGTCCGACAGATATCCATACCGAAGGCATCCAAGGGCTTTCCCGACAGGACTTCAGGAACGCGAGTGAGTTCGGATACACGATCAAACTGATGGCATCGGCATCGTTCTCTGATCAAGGAATCGCGGCCTGGGTCGCCCCGACACTCGTCTCAAATGAGCACCCCCTCTCGCATGTCTCCGGTGTCAAGAACGCCGTGTACATCACCGGCGACCCGATCGGGTACGCTTGTCTCGAGGGATACGGTGCCGGCGGTGATGCGACCGCCGCATCTCTCGCGTCTGACCTGATGAACGCAGCTGCGCATATCGTAAAGGGAGGGTATATCCAGCCGATGCCAACGTGTTCGGCTCAGGTCAGGAACGTGCCCTTCGAATCGGTGAGGAATATGCAATACGTGCGCCTGGTGATTCATGATCGAGTCGGCTCGGCGCGTGACATACTTGCGGTCCTTGCGAGCAACGGAGTCAGCGTCTTCCAGGAGCTTCAGTCTAAGAGACGCATGAACCGCACAAGAAGGCTTGCCGAGTGGGTCATCATGACCGATGAGGGTACGGAAGGGGATCTCTCCTCGGCTCTTAAGGAGATCGAGAAACTCGACGTCTTCTATCGGATGGGATCGGTCCTGCGGGTCCTTGAAACGGAATTTGAGGACGCGGATCTCGACTCAGACGACTAGCACACCAAGCTGCGCTTCACTGTCGCAGCTTTATCTTAAATCTGTATGCGTCGCACAATGTAACATCAAAATAGCGAATATGAGTCGATAGGAGGTTGATTCATATAAATCAATTGCAAAGGTGGTTTAGATAATGATAGTAGATGAGGTGAGCAGTCCCGGGCGGCACATAGTAATTTGGCCTTTTATTGCTCGCTCGCGGCGAAGTTCATAAATTGCATAAAATGTTATCCACTTTCAATCTATACGGAAAATATTAAACTGAGTATAATATCTCTTACACTCGGTTTACACTATTCTTTAAGTTTATGTCCGGGCAACAACACCTCCCATTGATCGACGACTATCTATTACATCTCCAGACGGATAATTACTCTGAAGAGACGGTTTATAATTACGAGCGAGATCTTAAGATATTCGAGTCTTTCCTTTCTGAGCTTGATATACCCTTCTCTAAAGTCACTAAGCGCGTTATAGAGCAGTATAAAGCATACCTTGCGTCGCGTGATCGTAAAACATCTGAGAATCAGCAGTCGAAAATAAAGCTGAATGGTAATTCACTGAATCGTCTTCTTTCTTCATTGCGCTCATACATGAAGTATCTAGTTGAAATGGATTATACCCTTCCCGTCCCCCCAGATGCCGTACGTTTAGTTAAAACCGATAAAAGACACCCTCATGTTGCCGAGCTTAAGGAACTTGTGCGTCTTATTGAGGCCCCGAACCAGCTAGAAAAAAACCCGGTTCTCGGCGCTCGTAATCGAGCAATGCTTGAGGTACTCTTTTCAACCGGAATGCGAATCTCAGAACTCCTGAGTCTCAACCGCGTTCAGATTGACGAAACAGGAAGAGTTTTTATTAAGGGTAAGGGGAAAAAGGAGCGCTTCGCATACCTTACTCCCCGAGCATATGACTACATTAAGCTGTATTTGATGATGCGAGTCGATACTGATCCTGCATTATTTGTGCCAATACGCGGAAGAAATGTCGGGGATCGAACCAGACGTATTTCAGCGAACTATCTGCAGGAAAAGATTAAATTTTACAGAGAGCAGTTGCATATTAACATTCCAATATCCGCCCACTCATTGAGGCATGGTTTTGCAACGTACTTAGCTGAGTCAGGCGCCAATCCAGCCGCAATTCAAGTGTTGTTGGGCCATGAGTCACTTGATACCACGACACGATATGTGCATGCGTCTGATCGCTATGCCGAAAAAACGCACCGATCATTTCACCCGCTCAAGAAGAAAACTGAGTAGGCGCTAAAATAAATACGGCAGGAAATGCACTTCCCTGCCGTTTGTGGTGAGTTTGAGGTTTAGGGGGTTGCCGCCTCAGTGATCGGCTTTGCGGTTTGGTCCGTGGCCGGAGTTGCTTGCCTGCTGCATGACTGGAACAGCAAGATCCCTCCAGCCAGCATTATGGCCGCGATGACGACCAAGAAGGCCGCATTAATCAACGTTTGTCCCCTGTTCACGTCTAACTCCTCTCTATGAGCACGGTGTCAAAGCCACGCTCGCGCGGGATCGCGAGGTCGGATGAGTCCGAGTCACCGATAAATAGCATACGAGCTGGTGCAGTGAATCTGAAGGAGGCTCGCTCGACCTCGTCGAAGTACTCCTGCGACGGCTTGTCGTGGGGGTCGCCGATGACCATGTTGTCGTACGCAAAGCCGATCTTTGCAAACCGACTCTTCTTGTAGTCTCGCGAGAAAACCGGATCGTACACAACCTGTGTCAACTTAGCGCCCACGCACGCTTGTGGGTCTCCGGCGATTCTCATGACGGAGTCACTCGCGGTCATGAGGATCAACTGAGTTCGATTTTCCTGAAGCCAAAGAATGAGTTCGAGCGCATCATGGTACGCTGTCGGCTCGAGGAACTCGCGCCAGTACGCATCGCGGGCCTGTTCGAGTTGCCGCAGCGTGATTTCATGACCACGTCGCCGCGCGGCAACCATAATGTAGTACTCCCGACTCCACACTTTTGGGAGTCGACCGTCCGTGATACCCTGAAGCCCTCGGAAGGACTCGAGGTTAGTCTCGTATACCCTTTCGGTTCGCGTCTGGCTCCCATCCCCAGACCGCTTATGCGAAAGGATTGAGTGATAGATTGCGTCTACTTCCATGGCAATTTCGTTGCCAACACGGATTGACATGGCCGCGATGCCTCGCTCGTGAGCGCCGCCGATGTCCACGAGTGTGTAGTCGATGTCCGAAACCACGACGTTGTAGTCGCGAAGCGCGAGGTTGTGAATCCCGAGTACCCGGGGCGAGAGAGACGAAGTTGTAATGTGCATGCTCGGGAGTTTAAGGTAGAATATCGAATATGTCAATCTGGTCCATTAGTTTTTCTGTCGTATGCATCACGTTGGTTTTTGCATGCACTCCTACTTCCCTGTATGCCGATGAGGTCGCGTCGGTGTTGCGTGTCATTGACGGTGATACGATGGTCGTCAGAATCGGATCTCGAGTTGAGCACATTCGCCTCCTTGGAATTGACGCGCCAGAGCTAAAGGACAGAAAATCAGGCGTCGCACAATGCTTTTCTCACGAGGCGCGGAGAAAACTCAAAAAACTCACTCATGACAAAGAAATAACCCTGGTTCGTGATCCTCAAAACAAAAACCGAGACACCTATGGGCGGCTTTTGCGGTATGTTCTGAGCGGAGTGACTCAAAAAAGCGAATCACTGAATCAGCAACTCGTCTCTACCGGATTCGTTCGGGTCTACGGTAGGTTTGAGTTCGAAAAAAAGAGCGAATTTATTAAACAAGAAAAACACGCGCGCGCTCAACGGTTTGGCCTGTGGGGCGCGTGCGCAAAAAAGTTGTAGCTACGGCAGGTATTTGAGTGGGTCGACTGGAATACCGTTTGAGCGAACCTCAAAATGCAAGTGAGGTCCGGTTGTGAGTCGCCCGGCTCCCGGGGTTCCTGGAGTCGCACCAGACAGCGCAATCACCTGCCCTTTTTTGACATACGTGTCTTGCTGTATGAGTGGTCGGGAGACATGGCCGTAGACCGTTGCCAATCCCCCTTCGTGAACGATCATAATATAGGCATAGGAGGGCGAGCCGTTGAATTGCACACGCGCTACGTATCCCCCTTCGGAGGCTTTAATGTACGTACCTTGGTAGGCGCGGATGTCGATTGCAGGATGCTCAAACACATTCCGGAACGGATATCCAGGATCGTGAAAATATGCGGATATGCCCCGTGACGGTTCGATCGGCCAGGCGAGCGCGACCTTTCCGGTTCCAAAAATTTTAAGTTTTTCTCGAATAGTGCGTTCCAGCGTGACGATATCCGAGTTGATCGCATTCTGCTCCGCGCGAGCCTCACCGAGGAGCCGCTCGTATTTTTCCGCAGAAAGCACCGACTGGACAATCAAGGTTTGCTTTGCGTTTTTTTGATCCTGCATCGACTCTTTGTCACCCGTCAATTTTTTCTGCAATTCCACCTGCTTCTTCTTGCTATTTTCCAATGTCGCTTTCTGAACTAAAAGTTGCTCCCGAAGCTCCTGCGCCTGGATCACCGAGTCGGTCAGGTCGGATTGTACTTCTTCCAGGGCGCGAATGATGTCAAAGAAGTCGGAGAACCGCTCGTTCATGAGAAGGATCTCCAAATAATCTCGTTGGCTCTCTTGATAGAGTGAGCGTAAAACCTCTCCAATCCTCATTTTCTGGAGACTGAGACGATCTTCTTTGTCCTTGATCTCAAGATCGGCTTGCTGAATTTCCAGATTGAGTTGCTCGATCTCGTCTTCTGTGGCTTCAATATCGAGCTCTGTTTTTGCAACCTGGTCCTCAATAATCGCGATTTGATTTTCCAAAGAGATTTTTTCCTGTTGGCGCTGGCGAATATTGCGCTCGTACGTGGCAATTTGCCGCCGCAAGTTTTCGATTTTGCTTTTTCGGTCGCGGATCTGCTGATTCAGCTCGAGGACCGTGATGTTTGAGAGAGTTTTTTGAGGTTCGGCGGGCGCTCCAATGCTGAAGGGTGCGGAGCAAAAAAATACAACAAAAACCACCACCAGCGAGGCGAGGAGTGCGCGATGTGGTCTATTGTGCATGGGGTTATGAGAAGGTTTCGCTCCCTATCCTACTGATTTAAATGCGTCTGTAACTCTCTGGAGTGTTTTATCCTTCCCGATGATTGCAGCGATCTCAAATGGGCCGGGGCTTGCCTGAAGGCCTGAGAGCGCGACTCGCAGGGGCCAAAGGATTGCGCCGTTCTGCATACTCTCGGCACCGATCGCCTCTTTCAACGCCACTTCAAGGTTTTTTGAATCAAACTTGGCCTCATCAAGACCCGAGAGGACTCGGTGACTGAACTGGAGTGCGTTTTTTACCTCGTCATCTGTCATCGCCTTCCACCTCAACAGCGCGGAATCAAACGAAAGCTTTTTTTCAAAATAAAACCTCGTGAGAACAGGCAGTTCATCAAGTTTTTTGATCCGAGGACGTTCGACATCAACAATCTGCTCTATCGTTGCGCGAGAGTATCGCTCCCCCGTCTCAGTATAAGTATACCACCCATCACTCGATTCTGACAGCATTTTCGCGCTTGAGTAGTACGTGACTGCGAGGT
>JBBTRP010000071.1:0-4878 GCA_038065125.1 Patescibacteria group bacterium | reverse complement strand
CAGCGGGATTCGGGTTGACCGGCCCGTCATACATCCCGAAAAAGACATGGTCAACTTCATTCTCCGTGAGGCCATTGGGAAACGGCGCTAAATACCGGAAGGTAAACATCTCGTTCAACGGACAGTCAAACCCCATCTCCTCTTGCAGTCGGCGATACGCCGCCGCAAGAGTCTCCTCTCCGGGGCGCGGATGACTGCAGCAGGTATTAGTCCAGAGTCCTGCCGAGTGATATTTCTCAAACGCGCGCTGCTGTAACAAAAGCTCGCCGGAAGCGTTGAACACGAATACGGAAAATGCGCGATGCAAAAGCCCTCGCTCGTGCGTCGCCATCTTTTCTTCTGTGCCGATCTCATGGTCGGTCTCATCCACGAGAATGCAGTTTTCTTGCATAGAGTACGGATATTTTTTGTCGCTCACTTTAAAGAGTGTACTCCACTGCAAAACCCTTGACAAATTCCAAAAAAAGTGTTATAATTATGTGGTTTTACGCGTTCTTTTTCGATAAGAGAGGCACCAGATAGACGTAGATTTCGCCCAAATCGCCCGCGCCCAAGAAGCGTATCTCATAGGCGTGCGGCGAGAGCTGCACATCTGCCCCGAGCTAAGGTGGGAAGAAGAGCGGACACTCGCGATCGTGAGAACGCACATCAATGCGCTCCTCGCGACGTCAGTGGCGACCGTGACCATGGCTCTCATCGAGGGCAAGGGAGGAATCTGGGTTGACATCGACGTCAATCCGCGCGGCCAGCGAATCCTATTCCGCGCGGACGTGGACGGCCTGCCGATCAAAGAGGAGACGGGTCTCCCGTTCGCCTCAATGAACGGCAACATGCACGCGTGCGGACACGACGCGCATACTGCGATGCTCCTCGGCTTCCTCCGCTGTATCGCGATCGGCGCGATCGTGCCAAGACACAACCTTCGACTCGTGTTCCAGCGGGCCGAGGAAAACCCGATCACGACCTCGGGCGGGGATCACCTCGTCAACACGGAGGGCGTGTGTGGCAAGGTCGCACGCGCCTACGGACTGCATCTACTCGGCTACGAGCGGTCGGGAGTATTTTTCTCTCGGCCTGGAACTCTTCTGGGGAATTCCGGAAGAATGCAGATCACGATCCGCACTCGCGGCGGGCACGTCGGAAGGCCGAATCTGGGCACCAACGCGATCCGAATCGCGCACGCGGTCCTCGACAGTGTGGACCGCGTGCCGGGCCAGACACTCAAGCCGGGCGAGCCGTACGCGCTCGAGCCCACAATCGACAAGGCTGGCACGGCCTCCAACATCCTGCCTGCGTCGGCAGAGATGTGGTACGCCGTTCGTACCTCGCTTCCCCGGCCCGAGCACCTCGCGTTCATGGAGGCGGTCAAACGGGCAGTGAAGCGAACGGTGAATCTGTTTCCAGGTTCGCGCGTATCAATCACGGTATACCCGGGCCACCCGCCTACGGTAAACTCGGCGCAGGAATTCGTGCGAATCTCGCGACTGCTCCGGCTCCACGGCGAGGTCATGGAAACCGTGGACCCCATTCTCGGGGGCGAGGACTTCAGCCACTACCTCTCGCACCGGCCCGGAGCGTTCGTGTTCCTGGGATCGGGAGGCGAGAAACCGGCCGATCATCACTCGCCCAAGTTCAACCCGGACGAGTCAAGCTTTTGGAAAGGAGTGCTTTACTGGCTGCTCCTGGCCACACACTGATCTCGTTCACCCCTTCTGCCTCGCGCGCTTACCCGCCCGAGGCTTTATCTTTACTTTATACCTCAATCCCGAGAATCACTGTTGAGAGCGCGAGGCACGCCTCGGTGTATGGCTGGTGTTTGGTGTGCATGCAGCGCGGATCGGGGTCGACGGCGAGGTCGATTTCAAAAATGCGCGGAGTGATCATGAAGAGCTGCGCATCTTTGCGTAATTTTTTCATGTGCGGTAAGCCGATAGGCACATAGGTCTTGAGGATTAACTCTTCTTTTTCTTTCGGAAAGGTCCCTTCGGGAAAAATTCCCTTCTGCAGACCGCGCGTCACCATGAGAAGATCAACGTCGCCGATAAACGAGTCTAGCGGCGCATACGTCAGACCCTTGAGGCCGTTCTGTTTCGCCCTCTCTTCGATGTCTGAAGACAACGGGAAATACCCGAGGTCATCGATCAGCAACTCGACGCCATACAATCCGAAAATCGGAACGAGCGACTTGCACACGCGGTTGATCTGTGGTGTGCCATAGATACCCACGCGCAAACCCTCAAGCGGACGCTTCAGCGCGTGCGCCAAATTGACAAACAGCATGGCCACGGCTGCTGCGTGCTCCTTCGACCCGCCGCCGCAGTTGAGAATCGGCACTCCCGATACAGAGGCTGCCGACTCCATGTTCGCGTCATCCGGATGCCGAATCACGATAAGATCAGAGCTGTCGCTGAATGCGCGGATTGTGTCCTCCCAGCTCTCCCCCTTTCCCATGGAAAGCCCCTGCTCGCCGCTCGCGCCGATCCACCCGCCACCGGCACGGAGGAATGCGGATTGGAATGCGATCATTGTTCGCGTGGAGGGGGCAAAGAAAAGTCCTGCAACTATTTTCCCGTCGAGCAGCCGCGGTGGAACTCCATTTTTTATGAACAACACCCCCCGACGAATAATCTCGTCGTAGTCTGATTTGCCAAGGTCGGATGAAGACAGCAGATGACGCATAGAAAGACTCTACACCCTCAGGACCCCTTTTGGAAGAGAAAAAATACCGAGGACTATTGTCACCTTATTCCTTGCCAGTAAACAAATCGAAATAGCTCTTGAACGTCGGCAAAAAGTCTTGCGGTTGATCACGCAACAATATGCTCAGCGCATCGGGAGAGATCCATCTCACTTCTTCTACCTCATCCTCCTGCAGTGTAAAGTCGCCCGGATCCTTGTCGACAACTAACGTATACCACTGTGTAAAGTGATGGTACACGTTGTCAACTTTTATCTTTGGTCCCAACACAGGACGAATGCCTTTTAATCCCAGCTCTTCCTCGGCTTCCTTAATAATATTCTGTTCGTAGTTCTCGCCCTCATCCACGGTCCCCGCAACGGCCGGCCCCCACATTCCGGGATGATGCGATTTGCTGCGATGCCGGCGCGCAAGAAGAATCTCTCCCTTTGAGTTGGTAATCCACAACGCCGACACGCGATAGATATCGGTGTTGTCGAGTGTGCCCCGCTCTTTGTGGCCGATGATTTCGTCGTTCTCATTCACGATCTGTATTCGATCCTTTTGTGGTGTGGACATACCTCATTACCGATAATGAATAATCGCATTCGCCAGGGCACTACGCTTTATCATTCATTAGTATCGCTTGACCGATTGGCGTCGGATATGGAATAGAGAATAATAGCAAGCGCATGACCGATATTCAATGACTCAAGCGCGTCGTTGTGCGGAATGGCGATTGACTCTCCAATAATTTCTAATTGAATGCCGGCACCCTCAGATCCTGCGATAAAAAGACATGGCGTTTTGATCTTGTGTGCATCAAATATTTTTGCGCCCGCTTTCTTTTCGAGACGATAGATCGGTCGATCAAATGCCGCCAGCGCTTCCGCTGCGCCCTCGCGCCGCACGCGCACCCACGGCACCTGAAAAAGCGATCCGACGGACGCGCGAACCACTTTTGGATTTGTGATGTCTGCCGATTCCACAAGCACAAGACCGGCACCGTACCCAAGACACAACCGAAGGATTGCTCCGACATTGCCAGGATCCTGCACCCCGTCAAGAACAACAACCACGTCACGCGATGCGACATCACGAATACTCCATTGGGGAATCCGTGCCACGCCAGCACGCGCCTGCGGCGTCTCAGTCGTCACCAGTTGAAAAAATCGGGTCGTGTCGTTCGGGCCAAAGGTATACACAACGGCGCTCCCGGCGGTTTCAATCACCTTCTTTCCCTCAACCAAACAGAGGCCGCTCGAATCTCGTCCCTTTTTTGTTGAGAGCGAACGAATGACTTTTTCTTGTTCTCGCGTAAGCATATCTATGGATGTTGAATGGTGCCGAAATGTTTGAGTGACTCAATTTCTTCTTCTGTGAGGTGGCGCCACTCCCCTCGCTTTAGGTCGCCGCTTTCAAGACCCGCGTAACGAATACGTTCAAGTTTTTCTACTGAATAACCAAGGGTGCCAAACATCCGATGAATCTGCCGATTTTTTCCTTCATGGAGCGTGACGATCACCTCCCTTCGGTCTTTCCCTAAAAACCGTATTCTCGAGCGAGAAGTTTTTACACCATCAAGCATGATACCACTCTCTAACTTATTCATATCCTTGTCGGTAAGGGCCCGATCAAGATATGCGCGGTACTCTTTTTCTATCGAGTATCTCGGATGCATAAGCGCGTTTGCTAGATCGCCGTCATTGGTAAGAATCAATACGCCGGTCGTATGTATATCGAGCCGTCCGATCGGAAAAATCCGCGACTCACTTTGAACGCAGTCCAGGACTGTTTTTCGTCCATGAGTGTCTTTCGCGGTCGTAACGCAATTTGCTGGCTTATTGAGGAGAATGAACACTCCCTGTTTTGATTTTCTAACGATCTCTTTTCCGTCGAGAGCGACTCGGTCCGTGTCGCAAATCACGTGTCCCGGCTTTTCTAGAATCACGCCGTTTACGGATATTCTCTTTTCCAGGATGAGCTGGTCGCTCCCCCGCCGAGAAGCGATCCCCTGATCTGCCAAGAATTTATTAATGCGTATTTCCACGTTTTTTCAATTGATCAGTTTCAAATTAAACTAGAAGCGGAAATGTCTGCTTGATCTTCTCACACTTTGGAGCTATCACGGCCTGACAATAGGGCGCATCGCTGTTGTTCGCATAATACTCATGGTGATACTCTTCCGCGGGCCAGAAGAT
>JBBTRP010000070.1:0-20887 GCA_038065125.1 Patescibacteria group bacterium | reverse complement strand
CGCCACGATGATCTCGACCTCATCGCCAATAAATTGCTCCTGCGTGCGGATGCGTACATCACGATCAAGTCCTGCGTGATACGGGAGAGCGGAAAACCCCGCCTTGGTAAGTTCACCGGCAAGTGCCTCGGTGTCCTTCCGCGAAAAACAATAGATGATCGTGGACTGATGCGCGTGCTCTCTTAACAGCGTCTTGAGGGCACTGAGTGTGTTGAACTTGGGACGCACGCGATAGTGGAGATTGGGACGATTAAAGCTCGAAACGAAAACACGCGGATCGCGCAGGGCGAGCGCGCGCACAATATCTTCACGAACCTGCGGGGTGGCGGTAGCGGTCAACGCAATAATGGGAACCGTCGCAAACAGGGAACGGACATCGCACAGATGGCGGTACTCGGGACGAAAGTTGTGTCCCCATTCCGAGATGCAATGGGCTTCATCGATCGCCACCAGGGAAATTTCTACACCAGCAATCAAATCACGAAACCCAGGCTGGGCGATCCGCTCCGGTGCCACATACAACAGCTTGATCTCCCCCGCACGCACCATCGCTTGCACGCGCTCCATCTCCTGCGGACTCTGCGAACTGTTCAGATACGCCGCCGCCACGCCGTTTGCTTGCAGGGCATCGACTTGATCCTTCATGAGCGCAATAAGCGGCGACACCACCAGCGTCAGCCCGTCAAACAAAAGCGCCGGAAGTTGATAACACAAAGATTTTCCGCCCCCCGTAGGCATCAAGACGAGCGTGTCCTGCCGCGCCAAGATCGCTGTCATGATTTCCTCCTGCAGTGGCCGGAACGTATCGAACCCAAAGTGGGTCTTGAGTTGTTCCCGCATATAAAAAATTCAGCCAATGGCTGAGATGCACGACTTACTGAGTCAAACTAACGCATTTTTTTGCGATTGTCAAATCATGTCGTTTGCAAAATTTCCCGATTGGGGAATTTATGATTCAAACAACCCTTGCACATCCTCCCAACTGAGTTCCTTCATTCCCTCAGAGGTTTCAGAAACAATAGCATCAAAGATGGCTCTCTTCTTTTCCTGCAATGCCAACACGCGTTCCTCAATAGTTCCCTTCGTTGCTAGCTTATGCACGTTCACGGTCTTGGTCTGTCCAATACGATGAGCGCGATCCATCGCCTGACGCTCCACCATCGGGTTCCACCAAGGGTCATACAAGATAACCGTATCCGCTTCTGTGAGTGTTAATCCTGTACCGGCGGCACGTAGAGAAAGAAGAAAAACGCATCCGCTCTGCGCTTCTTTAAACTGTCTCACCACCGTTGCACGATCTTTCGTCTTCCCTTCAATGGTCAAGTGAGGAATTTCGATCTTGTCTAGCGCGTCACGTAACAAATCAAGCATGGAAGTAAACTGACTGAAGAGCAACACTTTGTGTCCACCTTCAACCGCCTCTCGCGCAAGCTCGAGGGCATACGCCATTTTTCCCGAGACACTCTGATCACGAGAAGATCGTTTATCCACGAGCGCGGGGTGATTGCACACCTGACGCAACTTTGTGAGCGCGGACAAAATGACAATCTGCGAACGCTTGAATCCTTTCGTGCGCACGGCTTCGTACACATCCTCACGTACAGACGCCAGTACATCGGCATACAAAGCCGCTTGGGGTTCCGTGAGTGGGCAGATATCTGTCTGTTCAATGCGAGGTGGCAACTCGGGAGCAACGATCTCCTTTGTCCGACGCATCATGAACGGCTTTACGCGTCGTTTCAAGGCGGCCAGTGTTTCCGCATGTCCATGATTTCGAATAGGAAGTTCAAAATGAGATCGAAACGATGGATAATCATCGAGCAACCCCGGAATGAGAAAATCAAACAACGACCACAGCTCATGCACGCCATTCTCAATGGGTGTGCCTGTCAATGCGAGACGATGTTGTGACCGAACCGTTTTTACCGCCATAGCGGTCAATGATTTTGCATTCTTTGCATACTGAGCCTCGTCCAAAATAACGTAATAAAATTCATAACTTCTATACCGTTTTGCATCGCGTTGAAGCAGTGAATAGGACGTCACGAACAAATCACATGTCTTTGTCTGTGCCTTCAGGAGAGACTCACGCTCTGCCGCACTCCCCTCTATCGCGCAGACATTTAACAAAGGAGTGAATCTCTTCGCTTCTGCAAGCCATACCGGAATGAGTGTCTTGGGACATACGACAAGAGAGGGTAAGGCATTCTTCGGTCGCTCAGTCACGATGGCGGCGAGCGCCTGAAGTGTCTTTCCAAGTCCCATGTCATCAGCGAGCACACCCCCAAATTGATATCGACGCAAAAACAGCATCCACGCAACCGCCTCACGCTGGTACGGACGCAAAATCTTTCTCAGCGCCAGAGGAATCTTAGGCGCTCTCATAAGTTTTCCAGCCTTTGCATCCTGCAAAAATGTCCTCACGGATTCCACCGTGTTTGCCAGCCGGACGGACGCATCTCCTTCGCAAAGCAGTGCAAGCTCAATGACTCGCATACGGGACATGCGTCGTCCAGAAGCCCCATCATTTCCAATGACCTCCTGTACTCGAGCGATTGAAGACTGGTTTGTTACTCGTACAAAAGAACCATCCACAAGACGAATGTGCTTCTTCCATCCAGTTGCGAGCTCAGAAATTTCCTGCGCCGTGAGTGGTCGACCCCCACATTTCCAATCCACGGAAAACGTCAACCAATCCTGCTTCCCTTCACGGATATCGAAATTGGTTGTGACGGTCGATTCGTGCACACGCGAAATGGCGTTGAACGCATCATCCATCGAAACCACATACCGATCAGCAAGGAGCGGAAGGTCGTTCTCAATAAAATGGAACGCGTACTCGGCAGAAAGAACAAATCCACCATCGGTTGGATCCTGACGAAATCCACATCCCCGAAGAGTATCTGCAGCCTCCTGCTCTTCCTCCCAATTTCGATCAGCTCTTTCCTCTTCTCGTTCCTCGCCTTCTCTCAATCGAAATCCCTCAAGGTCATATACCAACGGTCCATACACGACGATCGGACTCACACGAATAACATCTCCTTTTTGCTGGTAAGAAAAAGCAAGCTCAATCCTATCCAGGGGATGCTCAATGATGCGTAGAGGTTCAACTGGAGAGCTTAGACCCTGCTGGATTGGAAGATGACGAAGACGTTTCGCGAGATCCTGCAACTGTCCTTCTGTAAGTGGCGTACGATGTTTTTCCGCAAAATCTCGCAACACATTCAGGACATCATCTAATGGATGATCGTCTAGAATGACCGATCGACGTAAGGCGACAAGACCAAGAGCGACAACGTGCTTACACGCACCGCCAAAATCATACGGACAAGAACACTGGTACCTCACTACCCTAGAGCCATCCGAGGTAACAATCAGTGAAACCTCATAGCGGTACGTTCCATACACATTCCCCTTTATAGACAGGGAGCCAGTTGAAGTCCTAGAAATTTGAACATTTTCGACCTCAGATACATAGGCCTTCCCACGACGAAATGATTCTGACTTGGATATCTCGCGAAGAATGCGCTGGTCAAAAAGCGGTTGAGACATATCAACGCATCTTAGAGGGATTGAAAAGGGGAGGCAATGTGGTGCGGCTTATTTTTGTTTCTCAAACCACTTCTGCGTGGCGGTGAATAAACGCTGTTGCATGGTCGGCGTGTCGTCGAAATAGTGTGTCGCGCCAATGAGGACTTCAAGTGCTTTTGGTTCATGCGCGTGATCGATGTACTTCTTGCACCCCGCCATGAGCACTCCCTTCTGCGCCGCGATGATCTTGAGAGGAACATGAAAATTCTCGGGAAGCCCGTCCCACTCAAGATGATCGATCTGCTCGGCCATCTTCTTTCCAATGATCACACTCACACCCCAACGCATGAAGTAACCGTTCAACGCCTTGATGAACTTCCCGCCCGACGCACCATACTTTTTCTTTATGACGCTGATGTCATAGGAGGGATCCCACAACACGGCCGCGTCAAAATCCTGTTTTGTTGAAAGCAGAATCGTCGGGCCGCCGAAGCTGTGTCCGGCCACAAAGATCTTCTTGAATCCATTTTCACGGAAGTGGGCGACAACGGTGTCGAGGTCTTTTGCATGAGTTATGAGCGTGCAGTCAATGAGTTGACGAGCATCTTTGTGCCAATCGTACAGTCCGAACCGATACGTGGCATAGCCTGCCTGTTGAAAGTGCTCACACGCCCGTTCGTAGATCCCTTCGTTGATGGTGCACGGTAGTCCATGAACGACAATCACAAGAGGCTTGGCCTTTGTCCCGGCGAATTTCCCGTACGCCTGACAAGAAACATCGAGTTTTACGTTATAGATCTTTTCCATAGATCGCTCGTGATTTTTTCTCGATCCATTTTGCCTTCAGCCACGGCATGGTGAAGGTGGAGATCATGAACCCAACAGCCGGGACGATCGAATTGAGAAACGGCCGAGGAATATCAATCGCCCACATATACAAACCCAGCGCGAGATACGTAAAAAGTGTGAGCAGGAGTCGCCGAGTCCAACTTCCCTCCCACGCCTTGTCGAGTTCAACATTTTTATTGCGCGCCTCAATCCGCGCGACGCGAGATTCAAGAGATCGATCGTTCATAGAATTCTATGGTACCAAAAATCCCCGATGAGGGGGATTTAATATGCTTATCCATCAGCTGAAATCTTGTGCAGAATGGAGGTAACGAATGTCTGATAAGGCAATCCGTGCTTCGCTGCCAGGGTCTTAATTTTTGTCATGTCCTTCTGCGCTAATCGGATATTGATGCTCCGGGTCTTCTGTGTCGTAAATTTTGCCGCCTGACGGTAACGCGCCAACTCATTTTTCAAATCCCTGACCGAACCCAACTTCCCAGCCTCAAAAAGGTTGAGAAATTCCGATTCTGTTTTTTTTGTCAATTTAGTTTTCATATGCCTTCTTATACTTTTTATGCATCTTTCTACTTGGGATAATCGTCTTGAGAAAAATCTTTTCTTCATCTTCGACAAACGGCACGAGATGAACGTACTCGTTCACCCAAATCACCAAGAATCTTTGACCCGGATACTTCTTTCGATTTGGATGTTCCAGTACATCCAGGAGGTTCCCTTCTTCGATAGCGACGAGTACATCCTCAAAAGTTACCTTCCTCTGAACCTGCAATTCTCGATTCTTCTCCTCATTCCAGTCAAAGTACTTCATAACGATAAATACATTGTATACGATATGCAACGAACGTCAATGACGCATCTCTTCTCTACAAAAATCCCCGATTCACGACCTGAGCCCAATATGGATCGCTCGAAGCTCCATTCGCCGCGCGCGATGATCCGGAATCGCCCGGGCAACCAGGCTCCAAAATTTTTGCGAGTGATTGAACTCTTCCAGGTGACAGAGCTCGTGGACGATGACGTAATCGGCAAGGTGAATAGGGAGACTCGCGATGCGATAGTTGAAGTTGAGATTCCCCTTCTTGGAGCAACTTCCCCATCGCGTTCTCTGATTCCGGATCGCGACTCGGTTGTAGACGAAACAGTAGTGCTCATTAAAAACCTCCAAGCGGCTATGCACAAACCCCCGCGCGTGTTCTCTTTGTCTGTGATAGTCCATGTGGTTTTTCATAGCCAGAGGGTTCCATGATAGCAAAAATCCCCGGTGAGGGGGATTTGGCGATGAAGAACCTAAGTTTAGGTCAAAACCGTAAACCGGAGACCTGACCCTTAAAGCTTCCGCGTGGCGTGGAACCCAAACGGTGTGCGAGTAACCCCATCCGCGCCCGTGGCAACAAACAATACTCGATCACCGTCATGTAACGTACAATCTTCACCGGGCGGCTCGTCGTTTACCAAGAACCCCAGCTTGCCCGGAGGATACGAGGTCTGCATTTCCGGATACGATTCAAACAGGAAGAACAAAAACTGCATGAACGAGATTCCGTCGTTCACCATCGCCTCCTCCGATGCGGTTCCTGTGATGCGTTGGAGATTAGTGTCGAAAGAAACGGTAATTTTGGCGGATGATAGTGAGTGCATAGTTTATCGATGAGTAAACTTATCTCATCTCGACCGGAGCTTTGCCGCCGATAGCCGAATGAGGGAAATAATTCCACGCGTCAGTCACCAACTCAAGCACATCACTTAGTTCCGCACTATCGCTACCACGGTCAAACATCATCACGATCTTCATCATGTCGTCGTTGTCTTCCTCATGGAAAATCGCGTCCTTCACATCCTGCAAAGTAAAATCACTCTGTGTTTCCTTGAGCATGTCCACGAGCTCCTGCTCGATCTCTTTCCGTCGTTCAAGAATTTGTTGTTTTGATTCGATTTGCATGTATGTATTCAATAGGCACTCATACTCCTTTACTCTACCAAAAATCCCCCATGAGGGGGATGATGGTTTTTCTACTTTTGGTTGTAGGAATCAACAAGGGCTTTTTGGTCTTCGTTTGCTTTCCTCGCAACGTCTTCAAGAACCTTCTTTTGTATGCTAGGTGAAGTTCTACGAAAAAAAGATGCAATATCTTGATGTTTTGCACCGATCCCAAAAAAATCTTTCATCCTGATCAAAAATGTTTCCATAGTCTCTTTACGTTAGTATTTTATCCAACTCCTCGATGCTTGGCAATGCCTCAATAAGATCGCTGATTTTTTTTACATCCTCCCAAACTTTCTGAACCCCATTTTGATAATCCTTCTTCAGAACAAGTAGACGTACCCGTGATCCGAATTTATCCTTCACCTGTTGCGCAACAGACCTCGACTCAATCAATCCGTGAATAAAGACCTCCTTTGAAATATTTCTTCCCTCAACCTTTTCTCTTATCTGGGTAAAATTCCAGGCTAACTCTGGCTTCTGATAAACATACAGGATAATAACTTCAAATCCGTGATCCAAACAACGTTGGATATTATGTTGGGCCTTCGCAGAGTCAGCCAAAAGCCCATCCAAAATAAAAGACTGCGATCTTTCAATGCAAGAATCTAAAACCTTCTCTACGCCAAGTGCGGCAGCACCTTGAAATAAACTCGCATTGCTACCTGTATAACCCGGTAACAACTTTCGAATCTCATCAGCATCTATTCGAACCGTCGGCTCATCAAAAATTTTGACCAATTGTTTTGAGATTTCCGTTTTCCCTGCTCCAGGAGAACCAGACATAAAAACCGCTACTGGATGTTCTGACTTTGGATACAACAATGGATCAGCGAATTCTTTTTTAATCAGCTTCTTATTCGCTTTGATATAGGCGATTGCTCGTAAACGAATTTCTTCGTCTGTGGCCATAGAGACTTTATCTAGATACAACCATCCTACCAAAAAGCCCGTAGAGCCTAAAGCCGTACGGACAATGTCCCGATGAGGGGGACTTGCTATTCAAGTTCATGAATGGCATGGCGATACGCGCAGTAGTCGCAATCCTTCGCCGCGGATGGAATCTTTTTTGAGTCGAGCGTCTTCTTGATCTTTGTCAGCACGCCCTCGACCCAACCGTCGTTTCCAGTGTAGGCAATGAGATGCACGTCAAACGAAACCTTGGCGTCAAATGCCTTTTCATCTGGTCGGCCAGTGCAGTAAACGAAGTAACCGGTATCACTGACCTCGAGTCCATTGTGACGTAACAGCCACTGGTACACTTCCATCTGCCGTTTGTACCCTTCGTGCCACTGGTCGTTGAGTTCGGTCACGGGCTCCGATTTCGCCGTCGCTTTATAATCGACCACGCTGTACTGGCCATCCTCGTCGATCCAGAGATCGTCGATGGCACCCGAGACGAGCATACCGGTGGGCTCATGCAGATACTCAACACCGTCGAAGTTCGCGCGCCAGACGTCGAGCTTCTCATGAAGAGCCGGCCGCGCCTTGAGGCCGTACTGTTTCTGCAACGGATGCTGTTCCCCATTTGCGCGATGCGCATCAAACTCATTTTTCAGAAGCGAGTCCACCGCTGAGTTCAAGTTAAACGGAAACCCCGGCGGCCGCTTGAGTCCAAGTTTGTTGTCCAGATAAAAACACCGTGGACACTCCTGAAACAGCCCAATCTTCGACCGCGACAGTTTCCATCTCTTGCCTCCGTAGTTCCAGTCGGTTTTTCGTGGCACGGAATAATACTCACTCATACTTCCCTACTCTACCAAAAATCCCCGATGAGGGGGATGTTTGAAGTTCACGATTCACGACCTGACCCCAATGAGATTCTCCAGACTGGGGAGTTTGCGATAATAAATCTCAGTCGGACCCAACCCCGGTGGGCTTCCTAAGTTATCGGTAATGCTTTTCAAGTTCTTGAAACTTTTCCAGCAATTCATCTACCAAACGAAACTTTGGAAAAATATAGGGAGCGTATTTGCCGGTGTAAGAATCCGAGAATGGTGTGTTCAAAACCATGGTTTCACGATCCGTGTCCTTATTTACAGAAACAGACAAGCGGGAAAAATCTATTGAGGGAATTAGGACGAGGCGATCGTCAATGTCCATTTTCACCGGATTGAAATAAGCACCAACTATGAAGAACAAGTGATGCGGTGTGAACGTCATTTTTCGGAGAGCGATTTGAAAACTCTTACCACGGAGATTGAAGCGACTTTTCACTTGAATAAAGAGTGGATGAAAGCATCCCTTCTTCACCACAATGAGATCAACTCCTTCAACATCGGCAATGGGTTTGTACACATTAAGTAACCCCTGACCATAAAGAAGAATTAGCTCAGCAATTCGACCCTCAACAACATTCCCTTTTACCACGGATGAAATTTCAGACACTTGAATGATTTCCTCTGCCTCCTCGCTCGTTGGGACAGTAACATTCTTCTCCGACTCATCAACCTTCAAAAAATTTAGACGATATGTACCCTGTTCAACCACCACCTCAACCCGGTCTCCCGCCGTCGCACTGTGCGATCGATAAAATTCAGTGAGCCCTGTGATTCGACCATACTTTGGATTAAATCCACACTGTTTCCTTTTCCCATCAAAAAGCAGGGACAACTTCGTAGTCTCCCCAGGAAAATCCCCCCGTAATTTTGCCGAAACATTCAAAAACCCAAGCTCAACCTCCTTCGCAATAATCCGCTTAATATCTGTAACCATACCAACACATCCTACCAAAAATCCCCGATGAGGGGGATGTGGTGATGGATAGCCTTTGTTTGGTTCGAGATCGTAGACCGGAAACCTAAAAGCTTACCTACGTTTCTTCGACTCTTCCTTCTGTATCTTATCGGTTACTTTCAACACTACATCGAAAGAATCCTCAGCTGCCTTGAGTGAAAGAACATTACGTGGTCGGGATAAGTGAAAAGTATTCCTGATCCCCTGCAAATCGCTTATGTCCTTATTCAATGCCTCCCCCAAAAAATCCTTTTGTTCTCGGATAAGCTCATGTAACCACACTCGAGATTCATGGCGTTCTTTCTTACTTCTGTAAGAAACGATCAATTCATGCTCCGTTTTTTGAAAGACCTCAGGTAGGAGAGTGGCGTGCGGATAGTTGTAATCGTAAAACTTAAGCTTTTGCCTTTTTGCACGAAAAAGCAAAAGGGCCTCGATAATTCCGATACTAAACCACTATGGGCTGAAAGCCCATAGGTTTATAAACGCTCGGGCTGAAAGCCCTCGTGGGCTTACTCAAGGATAAAGTTTGTATCATCGTTGGCATCATGTCGGTGGTGTTCAAGATATTCGTTAATCATCTCCTCGGTCAGGTTCCCGCTTGACCAGGTGCCGTAGCCAATAGCCCAGAAGTGCCCGCCGAGTGGGTCGCATAACGGTTATACCTTGCCAAACCTCTTCAGCCTAACAGATGGTGGGTAGCGGCTGAAAGTCCTCGCCCTAAAAGGGCGTAGATATGGCTAGCGAACTGAGACCATTATATTCCTGAGAAAACTTGGTGAAGAATCGATTGCTTGAGAGCCTTGAAATCAGCGGCTTGGGAGGATTGTAGCTCCCGAAGCGCTCGAACCTTTTCAGAAATCGCGTCGAGCTTTTTGACGATTTGTTTCTGCTCTTCAAGCGGCGGGAGGGGTATTCCTACAAGTTTCAATTTTGATGCTTTGATTCCTTGTGCAGTTACACCGGTCGCTTGTGCGAGAATTTTGTCCCTTACCGGACCACCCATGAGTGTAGATTTCAAAAATCCAGGATACAAGCCCTCTTTTGGTTGTAAAATGATTACACGCTGTGCAAATACAACACGCTCACTAATATCGAGTTGCGCCACATTCCCAAGCGGCGCCTCCGTCGTAAAAAGAACGTCGCCTTGATTCGGTACGCCTCGCGTCATCCAAGAATCATAGATGGAGGGGTCGACGAATTCTTCAGGAGTTTGAGACAGGAATCCAAACTTTACATTCTTAGCCGTAATTAATCGCATCCCACTCGCAGTCTTTTGTGGAGTTTTGCCTCGATAGTCGATAAAATTCGCAATTTCGCCAAGTGGCTTTTCTTCCCAACCCGTCGATTCGGCAGAGAAAAAAATATCGTGAAGTGCGGAGTGGAGGAGTTGATCAGTGAGTGCCTGCGACTCCTCGAGCAACCGCGCGGCTTTGTCGATCTTTGCAAACTGCTTTTCTATCTGCGCGACAATCTTCCTCTGCTCCACCACCGGCGGTAGAGGGATTTGGATTTCCTTTAGTAAACTGAAGTGCCGAGCGTAACCACGAGCAGGAATATCAACTGAGTGTAAAAAAAAGTAGAGATATCTTGTATCAATACCTGAAATAGGTTTTAAAACTTTCGTCCCGTCAGCGCCAACTGCAAAAGGAAAATCAACAAACTTTATTTCTCTGGTATGGTCGCCGAATATCACCACTGGCAGCTCAACCTGATACAAATTGGACGAATCGTCCGTGTATCCAGCGATCAAAGATTGACCCTGATCAACGATAGGAAAGTTCCCTCGGTCACGATAGTTTTTAGTCAGTACCCCTGCCACTTTTGGTATTTTTTCCAAAACCTCTCCGAATTTTTTTGTTGGAGTGTTAATTTCCATAGCACTAAATTAAGGGTGGAGTCTATATTTCTTCTTGCGCTTGCTGAATGCCTCCTTACCACCCTCCAGGACGCTTAGGAGCTTGCTGCGGAGATCGGGATTTTCGAGTGATCCAAGTACATATGAAATTTCTCCCTGCTGATCTCTGCTGGCGATGATCACCTGTTCGGCGTCGCTGTTCACTACCATATTTCCGTTGTTGGAAACGATGATGACTTGACGGTATTGCTTTGCCTTTCTAATTGCCGGCACCAGCTCATCCATGATGAACTCGTTATCGAGGTGATCGTCGTGCGAGTCGATGATGATCGGCTTGTCTCCCTGCGCTAGGTAGATTTTTATAAGCACAGTCGCCTTCTGCCCGAGCGACAGTTTGCTGAGGCTTACGTTCTTGTATTTCACCGATGGCACGACGGACCAGAAATCGTTATAGAGATGGTCGCATATCATTTTGCTCGTGACCGCCTTGCGAGCTTTTGCCTGGAGGGTTGAGAGTACGACATCTACCGCGTCGACGTACTTGTCGATCAGCTTTGGATCGCTCGTTTCCATGAGCTCGGTTGCGGCGGACATCATGCCGGCAAAATCAGACACCTTCTCTGCGGTCGCCTTTACAGTGACGCTGCGCTCGTCGAATAGACGCGAGCAACCTTCATGGAAGGTATCCTCGCTGAAGTGGAGGTCGGCCGAGAAGGTCAGGTCGTTCAATATCTCGTCGGCGTTTTCAGAGAAAGCGGCGATGATGCCATCATAGGCCTTCTTGAGTGCGATCTTCTTCTGCAGGAGCTCTTTGAGGATTTCCTTTCGCTTCTCTTTCTCGTCGCCAAGTTGGATCCTCTCGTCGCCGAGTATCTTTATTTTTTCTTCGGTGCCGATGATCGCCTTTTCAAGGTTCTTTTTGTCATCGAGGAGCTTTGTGTGGAGCTTGAACTCCTCTGCTGTCTTTTGGATATCCTTCTGGAATTTCTCTATGCCGGCCACTACTGCCTTTAGGTCTTTCGCCACTTCTTTCTCGAGTGCCTTCAGGTCGCTGAACTTCTCGTAGGTGATCTCGGGGTAAGCCTTCGATTTGATTTCCAGCCGCGAGATTCCAGCGTTGATCTTCTTGATCTCGTCGTTGAAAAGCTGGAGGCTTTCGTCATGGAATTCTACAGCAGCTTGTATTGCTTCTTGAAGGTCAATGAGTTGCTGCTTGCGAGTACGGAGCTTTTCTAGTTCGGCTTGCTTCTTCTTTGCCTCGTCGGTCTTTGCCTTGCTCTGCCCTTTTTCGATGCCGGTGATCCTGGTCTTTACGTCCTTGAGCTTTGCCTTGTGCTGCGCCAGTTCTGTAGTCAGTCCGCTTTCTACGGCCTCTGTTGTCTTTTGCTCGAGCGTATGGATAAGGGTGTTCTTCTTCTGAAGTTTTGCTGAGAAGGTGCCAGTCTCTGTCTTGAGGCTCTCGTATTCGAATTGTTTCTCGGTATCTTTCACTTTCGGACTCTCGAAGATGAGTTCGTCGATGTGCGCCTCCAAGGTCGCGGTATTTGCGACGTGGCTTTCCAGATCCCCCTGAGCTATGTATACGACCGGACTGTCTTCGTAGAAGGTGAAGTCAGAGACGCCTTTTTCGAACGTGGTACCGTCTTTCAATGTGAGCTTGAGCCGGAGCTCTGGCGATCCGTCAGCCGTGATTCTTTTCACGAACGAGTTGGTGTCGCCAGAGTTTATGCGGTCGGTATAGCAATTCGCCACGAGATCGACGAAGGCGGTCTTACCGTTCCCTTTGCCGCCGGTGATGGCGACCAGATTGGTGTTTATTGGCAGGTCTGAATGTTTGAAACTCAGCTCTGCGTCGACACTTGAATCCCTGATTTCTACCCGCTCGATGCAGTAGTTGCTCTTGAGCGTCGTCGGGTCCGTACTTTGTATCTTTACGCGCTCATCCGGCTCGAAGGTTATTTGCTTGAGGCCTTCGAAGGTCGGATCGGCTTTGACCCAGCAATGGCGCATCTCGCAGTCGGCGGCATTCTTTACGCAGTCGTGCTTTGCGCGGATCGCGCACGGCTTGCCGATGCGGTCGAGGGTGTGAGCGTCGCATCCGTATATGCATGGCTTGAGTCCGTCGTATTTACGAACCATTGTCGCCTCGTCATCGGTGCCTTTGCCGAGGAAGAATTCTCGATCTTTTGGATTGCTTGAAAATATGAAATCGGAGAAACGATAGATTTCTTCGCGCGTTGAAGCAAGGGATGAGTGTTGTATGCCAGATGCCCCATCATTGCTGCTGTTTGAAACGGCTACCAGGGAGTTCTCACGAAGCACCTGGTCCTTCTTAAAGAGATCCTTGATGTCGTTGATGCTTCTGACCTTGAATTGGTCGACGCCTTCCCTGTACGCGGCTTCTTCAGCAAGCGCAGGGTCGTTCTTGTATTTGCGTCCGAGCTTTATGAGGTCGGGCCTTACGCATTTGAAAGTTTCTCCCTGGTACTCATATTCGAGGCCGGAGAAGAATTTGCTATCCAGCTCATCGACGATCGCGGGATTGAAGATGGCGTGGATATTGATCGGCGTTTCAATTTTGGTGACCGGAAGCATTCGGAGCTCCACGTTCGGGACGATAAGCTCGAAGTTCTTGAGCTTTGCGTCTCGGACCCGCTTGAAACCTTCCACTGAAAAATAGTCCGTGATCGCAATGACTGGCGTGTCGGTGATCGTCTTCAGTTTTTCTATGTAAAGGCTCCAACGCTCGCCGTCGTCCTTGCCTGAAAATTCGTTATAGAGAGCAGAAGCGGGACTGTGAACATGCAGGTCCCATTTCCTCCATTCTGACCCCCTCTTGTATTGACTACTCATATACCTTCTTTCACAACATTCTCTAACAACATCAAAATCTGCCTCTCTTTCTCCTCAATCTCCCCCAACAATTCTTTCGGGGTCTTGTGCTCCTCAGTTACTTGACTATTCGGATTTTTGAAATCAAGCGACCAGTTACGCGCGCGGATGTCGTCGATTGAAACTTCCCATGCGTTTTCGTTCTCCGTTCGATTACCAAACCACTTGCGGAGCTCCACCATGTGCTCGTCGCGCAACGGCATGGTTTTGGTGAAGCCGTTTTTTCCTACTCCTGAAGGAAGCGGCATCGCGTAATACCACACCTCTTTTGTTGACTCTCCTTTTGTGAAGAAGAGAAGGTTCACTTTTGGTGCGGCATAGGGAGTGAATTCACCTCCTGGCATACGAACAATCACATCGAGCCGACACTTGGTGAGGAGCTCCTCTTTGAGCCGCGCGGCGACACCATCGCCAAAAAGGAAGCCGTCTGGAAGAACGATGCCTGCTCTCCCGCCGGGTTTGAGCATCTGCATGATGAGGTAGACAAAAAGGAGTGCGGTCTCTTTGGTTTGAAACTGACGCGGAAAATTTTTCTCGGTACCGTCCTTTTGATGGCCACCGAATGGAGGATTCGCCACGATCACATCTACTCGCTCATCATCTCGGATGTCATTTGTCGGTCGCGCGAGCGAGTCTTTACGAATGAGTCCAACCGGCGCATCGACGCCATGCAGAAGCATGTTGGTGACAGCTAAGATGTGTGGCAGAGGTTTTGACTCCCAACCTTGGATGGCACCTTGATACTTCTCGATATCTTCCTTGTTCTTTGCCTCATTCTTGATGATTTCAAGCGCGTGAATAAGGAATCCACCTGTTCCACACGCTGGGTCAAGCACCGTCTCGCCGAGACGCGGGGCGATCATGTCTACGATGAATGAAGTGATGGGCCGCGGCGTGTAATATTCTCCCGCACTTCCCGCGTCTTGAAGTTCTTGGAGAAACTTCTCGTAGATGTCATTCATGGCGTGCCGATCAATCGCCTTCGTAAGATCGAGTCCATTAAGTCGGTTGATCACTTGCCGCAAAAGCACTCCCTCCTGCATGTAGTTGCGGGTTTCGCTCACGACTTTCTTGACAACGGCGTGGCGCGGATCGGAATTTTCCGAAATCTCAAGACTTCGGAGCGTAGGGAAAAGCTCTTTCTCAACAAACTCGATGAGCGTTGGCCCTGTCTTCCCATCCTGCGGAGCCGCCCACGCCCGCCACTTTAGTTCCTTTGGAATGGGAGACGAGTAGTCTTTTTCAAACGCCTCAAATTCCTTTTCGCGGTCGTCAAAAATCTTGAGGAACAAAAGCCAAGCGATCTGCTCCATTCGTTGAGCGTCTCCCGAGACGTTGTGATCGCCCCGCATTAGATTTCGCAAGCCTTTAATGAGTGCGTCGTTGACCATAGGGCTATCGTACTTTTACTGTTGCGAGTGTGTCTGCAATCTCGTCGAGGGTTTTGGCGAATGCCTCGCGACCACCGAACCACTCCAAGACCTCGAGCGGCTCACCAATATAGGAGACTGGCGGCGTCTTCACGGTCTCAATCTCATCTAGAGCAATGAACCCAATGTCCGCGTACTTATCCAGGAGCGCCTCAATCACCTCTCGAGCCTTCCCACTCCACTTATCAAGGTAGTTGCTACGACGAAGGGCATCCGCGCGATCGCGCTTCTTCATCATCCTTTTGTCGTAGGCAACGTGCATGATGAGATCAAAGAGATCAAATTCAGCGCCGACCTGTTTTTGCAACTCCTCAAGCGGAATGCCGGAAGCACTGATCTCATCAATAATCGCTTGTCGTGACGTGGCTTCCTGCCATGCATCGAAGAAATTCTCGAGCGTTGGATAGTGATCCAGAATGTTCTTGCGGGTAAAGTCGGTAAGCGATTCGGTAATGAGTTTCCCGTCAGCACCAAGGTACTGGACTTGCTCTTTGACAACCGCGTACGAAACATTGCTTACGGTATAGACAGGAGGGCGGTCTTTGAGAGCCGGCCCGTAGACCCTAAGTATGAGATCGACGAGCTCGTCTTCTTTCTCCTTTTGTTCGACAGGTTCGTCCTGCGGGTCTTTCGTTGCAAGTATTGCACCAATATCGTCGTTCTCTCCCACCTCAAATACACGCTCCGGAACGCCGTCGAAGGCGGGATCGGCAAAGAGCTTGGTCGCACCCTGAAAATCCATGATAGTAAACCATGTCTTTCCTTTATCTTCACGCACGCGCGTGCCGCGACCGATAATCTGCTTAAATTCCGTCATGCTCTCTATGGGCTTGTCCAGAACAATGAGCTTGACCGTCTGTGTATCAACGCCTGTCGAGAGAAGCTGCGAGGTAGTGGCAATCGTCGGAAAGCGCTCGTCGGGATGTGTAAAAGTGTCGATTTGCATCTTGCCTTCTTCGTCGTCGCCCGTGATGCGCATGGCGTATTTAGTGCTCTCCTGCGCTCGCGGACCCGCCGCGTTCATAAGGGCGGAGCGCATACGCTCGGCGTGTTCAGTGGTGCGACAAAAGACAATGGTTTTGGCATAAGGGTCGCCGATAGCATCGAGATACTCAATAATCTTTTTTGCAACAAGCGCATCGCGTTGAGGGAAGATAACTGATCGGTTCACGTCCTTGATTTCGTAGATACGGTCTTCGACCGCATTGCCAGTATCATCAACCATGCCGGGGAATGGACGCCAACCTGTAATGTCGTTGTCAAGAAGAACGCGCAAAACCTTATAAGGTGCCAAGAAGCCGTCGTCGATACCCTGCTTCAGGGAGTAGGTATAGAGTGCATCGCCGAAATAGTGCGTCGTGCTCACATCTGCCGTTTCTTTCGGCGTCGCCGTGAGCCCAAGGTGTGCGGCACTCGTGAAATAGTCGAGTATCTCATGCCACTCACTATCGAGGGAGGCTCCTCCACGATGACACTCGTCGATCACAATGAGATCGAAAAAATCGGGCGGAAGTTTTTTGAAAAGTTTGTCAGTCTCGCTTGGACCCGTGAGTGCTTGATAAATGCCGACGAACACCTCATGTGCCATCAGATCGCCCGTATGCACGAAGTTCGGACGCGTAATTTTAGTGATAGCGGATCCAAAGTGGCTGAAGTCGTTTCCCTTTGCCTGATCGACAAGGACATTACGATCGGCGAGAAAAAGTACGCGTTGTATGCGTCCCAATTTCTTTAGTCTCCAGATAATCTGCGAGGCGACACGCGTCTTACCCGTGCCGGTCGCCATCACCAGTAATAGGCGGCGCTGTCCAACAGCAAACGCTTCAACAGCTTTATCAACGGCGATGCGTTGGTAGTAGCGATCCGATTTGAGAGGATCCTCATTTTGAAACTCGGTGGTGAGAACCGTGGAAGGCACGCCACTCTTTTCTTTCCAAGCAACAAATCGTGTATGTAGCTCTTCGGGGGACGGGAATTGATCGAGCGTAAGCTTCTGCTCGGTTGCAACACCCATACCAGTCTTGTCATGGAAAAGAAAACCCTCACCGTTAGACGAAAACACAAATGGTACATCGAGTGCCTCCGCATAGCCGAGCGCCTGTTGCATGCCATCACCCAAAGGTTTCCCAAAATGTTTTGCTTCTACGATAGCGATCGGGACTCCTGGGCTGTGTTCGAGCAAGAAATCTATTTTTTTCCGATCGCCACGCTTCCACTTGTTGCCTGCCACATGAATCCGGCCGAGAGTGTAGGGAAATTCTTCTCGAATTTGGATGTCCTTCCAACCAACCCTAGCTATTGCCGGACGAATCAGACGATTTCGCGTCTCCTCTTCGTTCATGATCGCAATAAACAGCGGCTCCTCAGGTTTTGCGTCTTTATCTGCCATACATAGTAGCTTCAATAAATCCCAGCATTTACGCTGGGATCGTGATGATATTGTACTCGCTTTTAAAGGCATGCGTCAAAGCAAAAGCGGGGTTAAGGGACCCCGCTTATTCGATTAGTACTCCGTATACTTCGTCGCGTTCCCCTTCGCCTTCTCAACCGGATACTTCTTCGCACTCTTCGCGAGTTTGGCCATGAAGGCGGGTTTGAGGTCGATGTGGAAATCAAGGGTGTGACCCTTGTTTGCTTCGCCTCGCTCGGAACAATAATGTCCGATCGGACATTATTGTTCTCTCGCTTCGTCTCGCAATCGTGCGCGAGGGCGAGGATCCAGAAGAGGACGTTGGAGTTCGTCATTCTTCCATTGAAACAACTCAGCCACTTCCGCGGCTTCCAGCGTGAGGGAGATCGCGCAATCTTTGGACTTGTGAAACTGCTTCCAGTCGCGCTCCTCAATGAATTGTTGGATGGCATATGTGAGCTCGTCAAAGTCGGTCATAGTGTATTGATTAACTCTCCTTCAGTTTCTTCTCTAGCTCCTTCTCCAATGCCTTCACGCTCTTATTGGGCGCGAGATAGTTTACTTCGTTCACCACCTGTTTACCGGTTTCTTTTTCCAACTGTTTACGCGCTGTGCCGGCAACTGCTCCGCCACGGCGGGCGGCGTCCTTGTTGGGTTCCATGCCACGTGCGTCGTCAGTGCGTGCGATTTGCGTTGTTGCCGCTTCGCCGAGCTGAGTAAAGAGCAGTTCAAGGTCGTCCATGTGGTCACGCAGATTTTCGCGTTTTAGACCTTTGATTTTTTTGTATTCACTTGGCGTGATTCCAAAAGTCGCTTTTGAAATTTCTGCGGTGAGAATCGCGAAATCCTGACTTTCTGTAACATCTCGCTTTTCCCATTCATCTGTGAGTTCCTGACGAATGGCAATGCCACGCACGCGACGCTCTACCCACTCATCACTGTAACCCTTCGCCCTGTAAAGCGCCTTCATGCGTTTTTGTGCCAGCTCCGGATTCTCAATCTCTTGTACCCGTTCATAACCCACGCGTGCGAGCCATCGTTTGAATGGCTCTGCTTTTTTGCTGGGGATTGACTGAATAAGGCGAAAAATTCCTTCTGTGTTCCAACACGGTAATTTTTGCTTTCCACCGGCTGTTTCAAAGGGTAGCTCAAGGGGCGTCGAAATTTGCGACGCCCCTTTATCCACAGCCATAAGCACGGCTAGTTCTTCATCGCGATGACGTAAATCACGGACATAACGCGCCGGATCAGTGGAATCTGTCAAAACTGCCACAACATCAGTAATAACAAACCACCATTCACCATTGTGAAGCTGGCGACGAATTTCTTTTTTCTGAAACACGACGAGTTTTTGAATTTCTTCAGTCATAGTTGTTTTTAGAGATACCCCATTTCTTGTTCAGTCTTTATGCTTTCATCCTGTTGTTCGAGCCACACATCATAGTCTGACGCACCTTCTAACTTATTTTTGGCAATGGTTTTCAACGCAGATTCTCCGGTATCAGCATCAACAAACTGCACACCAGCCGTTTGCTCAAAGAATTTTATAAAATTTTTAGGATTGATCGCTTTTTCCATACGCTATTTGGCTCCTGCAATATCCTTTACAATCTCGTTCTAATCTTACATGCCAATTTTCCACACGCCCTTTTCTATAAACGCCGGGATCGTTTGGCGATGAGCCTTGTTGATGAGGTTTGAGTGAGACTGTTTTGTCTCCTTCGCATATTGAACAAGCGGGATAATCCGTTTGCTCTCGAGGTAGGCGAGTCGTTTATGATAGCTGCCCGTGAGCGCACGGCCGATCAGTTCTTCCATGATGGTTGTTTCTCCTGCACGCTCAAACTCACCAAACGCCTGATAGTACTGCTCACGATTGACGAAAGCAATATTGATCGGGACGTATCCCTCACGAATGAGAGCGTAATTGTTCATCGCGCGGCCAATGCGTCCGTTTCCATCGCAGAACGGATGGATGTTTTCAAATGTCAGGTGGAACCGTGCAATCCGTTTCACGATATGTTCATTTGCACTCGCCTGATACTGGGTGAGCATATCCATAAGCAACCCACGGACATCTTTTGGATCCGCCCCGATATGTGTACCGACACGCACCCATTCATCTCCCTCTCTGAAACGACCGGCGATGTCATCACGAATGTTGACGATGAGCATCTTATGAAGCAAGAGAATCAGATCAAGCGATAGATCGGCCTCCTTTGCCTTCGTCTCGATAAAGGAAGAAACACGAGCAAGATTCTTTGCCTCGAAAATCTCACGCTCGCTGATGAAACGCTCCAAGTCAATTTGAAGAAGGATCTTTTCTGTCTCCTCCAAGGTCAACGTGCTGTTTTCTATCGCGTTTGAGTTGTAAACGTGCTCGGGAATTTCGGCTTCATTGATAACCTTAACGAGGGATTCCTTTCCAGGAAACGCCTTATAATAGCGTTCCCGTAGCGACTGTATGGTTAAAAATGCTTTTGTTTTCCTAGGCATATCTTGGTTAATGATAGGCAATTTTCACGGTTTAGTCAAGACTAATCGTGAAAACTATGAAAAAAAGATACATTTTCACGGTTATGACCCAAGTTCTAGGATACAAGCCAGCAACTCCGGAAACTCATCCGTCCCCATGGAGTCCATCGTGAAGTGGCCCTGGCCGTGTAACTCGATGAGCTCGCCGCCCAGCGCGCGGTGGAAAATCTCCACGCTCTTCTTGCCGTCCTCTTCCTCGTCGTCAGAGATGAACATCACGATGCGCTTCACGCGCTGTGGAATCGTCTCGTCGATAGGATACCCGTAACTGGGAGAAGCGGCACCTGAGTCGCGATTCCTCGAGCATTAAGCTCGCGCCGGATCCAGGGGATCCAGTGCTTAGTGTACGTCCGCTCGCTGAGATCCATGAGAGACTCTTCGTCCCCCGGACAGCCGTGAACAACAAGGCAATTTTTTGGGGAATGCATACGCGAGCATTTTATGCGCCAAAACCGCCTCAGTCAAAACGCATAACCACCCCCAGCCCCTCCTTAAAAAGGAGGGGAGCCGGAAAGCTAGCGAAGACTTGAAGCTCGAAAAACCTGGGGGTCAAGCAGGTGGGTGATCTCTTCTTGGTTCTCGTTAAGGGCATGGAGCATGACAGGCTCGTCGATGCCGATCGCGTAGGCAACGGAGATGAGGACCTCTCTAGCCAACACCCTACG
>JBBTRP010000069.1:8969-10692 GCA_038065125.1 Patescibacteria group bacterium | reverse complement strand
GATGGCGGGGTTGAGATAGTTGACTACAAGACAGGTAAAAGCAAAGATCAGAACAAGTTTGCGTTTGCGGACAAGGAGCAGTTGCTACTCTACCAGATTGCGGCAGAAGACATCGGAGAAACAGTTTCGCAACTCACCTATCACTATCTTGAAGATGGATCGCGCGTATCGTTCCTCGGGAGCGCACAGGAAAAAGATCGCCTAAAAACGTCGATTTCAGAAACGCTTGGTGATATGCGGACGAGTGAGTTTAAGGCGACTCCCGGATGGCATTGTCAGTTCTGCGATTTTCGGGATATTTGTGAATACAGGAAATAAGATCCGTAAATCGCAAATTTCAAGCACCAAATCTCAAATAAGCACCAATACCAAAACTCATGAAATTCAAAATCACAATATCCAAATTCCAAATAAATCCCAATATTCAAATCAAAAATTTGGTTCTAATTTAAAATTTGGTGCTTATTTGTTATTTGGATATTGGAATTTCATCCGTTACTCAGTATGGCTTTCGTAAAGATCGAAAAACTAATCACACCGGCGCTTACGCGAGCGGGCGTCAAGAAGCAGGCTGATATCGCCCTGGCGCTTGAACGTGCCGAGTTTTGTATTAAGGAGTTTCTTGGCGATGATGCAGCTTTAGAGCTCAAGCCCATCGCCATTCGCTACAAAACACTGCACGTCGCCTCGCTCCATCATGGCGCCGCGGCTGCCTTGGGGGCGAGTGAGAGTGATGTTTTAGAGTACATCAATGGGATTTTTCGACAGCCGCTGGTCGAGCGGATTCGTATCGTAACCTCATGAACCCTCAGATTTCAAAACTCCTTATTCGGATCGGGTATATTCTGGCAATCATTCTTGCATGGGTACTTCTGTCACTCTGGAGTGGGTATGAGCGAGCTCGTGCCGACGACCTTATGCTCGCAAGTCGACTTGCCGAAGTGCGAGCAGCTTTGAATTTGTATTATCACGACCACAATCAATATCCACCGCTTCCCGCGGGTATTCGAAATTCTCTCTCCTGGCCGGACATTTCGGCAAACTGCCTGGTATCGGGCGGGTTTGTGTCGCGTACCGAAGAGCGATGCAAAAAAGGTGCGTATCTTGAATCAAAACCGCTGAGGAGAGGAGGTGCTCTACTGTCGACAGAACATTTTACCTATTCTCCACGTTTGACTGACGGCAGCGCATGCACCTCTCCAGTCGGCTGTCCAAGCTATGAGATCCCTCTTGAATTCAAGACCGACGCGATCTTCCAAAAAGGCCCTAGCTACCTGACTCCAACAGGCCTCACCACTAGCAACTAAATCTATTAAATCACAAATCTTAAGCACCAAATTTCAAATAAGCACCAATACCAAAACTCATGAAATTCCAAATAAATTCCAATATTCATATCCAAACATCGGTACTTATTTGAAATTTGGTACTTATTTGTTATTTGGAGATTGGAATTTGGAATTTCATTCTTCCTGCCTCCTAATTCCTAACTCCTACCCCAAATGTCCCTCGGCGTCTATCTTATATTCATGACCGCGGCAACCGGTATTGCGTGGGCTGCGTGGTATGTGGTTGTGTCTTCAATAAATCCGCAGACAACGACGCTTCTGGGAATTCTTCTTTTTTATGCTACGCTGACTGCGGCTCTGTGCGGCAGCTTTAGCCTCATCGGTTTTTTTATTCGGTCGGTCTTGGTGCGGCAGGAGCTGATATTCCAGCGCGT
>JBBTRP010000069.1:0-8869 GCA_038065125.1 Patescibacteria group bacterium | reverse complement strand
AAGAAGAAGAGCTTTTCAGGGAAAGAGGGGTCCCGAAGCACGGATATCGACATGACTCTTCCCGGCATCCGACCGCCGCGAGGAAGTCTGCATCCCATGACGTCGGCAATCGAGGAGATCGAGAAGATTTTTACCGCGCTTGAGTTTGTTCGGCGGCGATATAACGAGGTCGAGTGGGACTATTACGCGTTTGAGGCGCTCAATATGCCCGAGGACCACCCCGCTCGCGACGAGTGGGAGACATTTTTTATTTCGGAAAAACCCGTCGGACCTCTGGGGAGAATGCTCCTGACGCCGCATACCTCATCGGGACAGGTGCGCGAGATGCGCGCTGCGGTTGCCGAAGGGCGTTCGGTTCGGATGCTTAACATCGCAAAAACCTATCGGCGACAGATGGATATTTCGCATTTGCCCATGTTCCATCAATTCGAGGGGTTGGTGGTTGATACCGACATTACGATCACGCAGTTGATTGGGACATTGGAACATTTTGTCAAAGAGTTCTTCTCTCAAGATCGGACCATTCGGCTACGGCCGTTTCATTTCCGCTTTACCGAGCCGAGCTTTGAGGTCGATGTCTCCTGTGGTCTCTGCGGCGGAAAAGGCTGCGGGTACTGTAAACAGGGCTGGTCGGAGATCGGCGGGGCGGGAATGGTACACCCGAACGTGTTGATCGCCGGGGGGTTTGACCCCGCCAAGTACACAGGTTTTGCATTCGGATTCGGCGTCGAGCGTTGTTACCTCATGAAGAATAAGCTCAACATCGGAGACTTGCGGCAGCTGTATAGCAATGATATTCGATTTTTGGAGCAGTTTTGATTTTGTAGTCAATTTTCCCGTGCTATACTTGATGAGGTTATAGGTAAGAGGTTATAGGTTGAATCCAAAACCTCTCCCCTATAACCTCTTACCTATAACCTTTTTTCATGCCTAAATTCCAATACACTGGCCGCAATCGGCAAAATGAGGCGATCGAGGGTACGCTTGAGGCCGAGACCGAGGCGGCCGCGGCAGATCTTTTGCTTGAGCGAGGATTAGTGGTCACCAGTCTTTCGGAGGCCGGAGGTTTTAATATCGGACTGTTTGTCCGCTCGCTGTTCAATCGCGTTTCAAAGAAGGATATTTCCATTTTTTTGCGCCAGCTTGCGATTTTGATCTCCGCTGCCATTCCGCTGGTGCAAGCGATCCGCATCCTTGCGGATCAGACCACAAATTCTTCCTTGCGCGAGGCGCTCAATGCGGTGGTTGACGAGGTTGAGGGCGGAACGAAATTGTCCGTCGCGTTCAGCAAATTTCCTTATATTTTCAATAGTTTTTTCGTGAACATGATCCGATCTGGTGAGACGTCCGGAAAACTCGACGAGATCATGAACTACCTCGCAGACCAGCAGGAGCGCGACTACGAGCTGCACAACAAGATTCAAGGCGCGCTCTCCTACCCGATTTTTATCGTCTCGGTGATGTGTATCGCGGCGTTTGTGATGATGTATTTCGTGCTGCCGAAAATGCTTGCGATGTTCAAAGAACTCGGGCCGGGTGTGCAGTTGCCGTGGACCACGCAGGCATTGATGGGCGCAACCGACATCACGCGCAACTACTGGTATCTGATTATCGGTGGGTTCGTTGGTTCGATCGTGGGGATACGTATTGCGGGACGCTCAGAGGCTGGCCGCAGGATTCTTGACACGGTCAAGTTGCGCATCCCGGTCTTTGGAAAGCTCTTTCGGTATATCTACATTATTCGGTTCACCCGGAGTTTTGGAACGATTCTCGTTGGAGGAGTGACGGTGCCGATGGGGTTGCGCATTGTGAAGGACGTGATCGGCAACTCGGTCTATGAGAATCTTATTACCCGTACGATCAAGGAGGTCGAGGATGGAAATCCCATATCGAGCGTGTTTATGAAAAGCAAGGAGGTGCCGCGGATGGTCGCGCAGATGTTTGCAGTCGGAGAACAGACTGGACGACTCGACGATGTGCTTCTCAAAATCACTGATTTTTATGTTCGGGAGGTCAACGCGACGATTGAGACGGTTATCACCTTGATCGAGCCAATGATTATGGTTCTTCTGGGAGTCGGTGTTGCGATCATCGTGGCGGGCATCTTGCTGCCGATGTATCAGATCACGGCGAGTGTCTAATGTCGTGAAACATGAAACATAAAACATGAAACTTTTGCACAGAACAACAAACACTGTGGTATAATGTAGTTAAGTCATGTGGATAACTTTTATTACCTAAGCTAGTATCGAAACTCTATGTTTCAAGTTTCAAGTTTCAAGTTTCAAGATACCAGAGGTTTTACGCTTGTCGAACTTTTGGTTGCCGTCGGGATCATCGGTGTACTTGCCTCGGTGTCGGTCGTGTCCGTCAATAGCGTCCGCCAAAAAGGAAGGGATGCAAAACGTGTTCAAGAGGCAAAACAGATTCAGACCGCCCTTGAGACGTTCTATGCGAGCAATAACTCGTATCCGTTGGGAGCCGCGAATGGCGCCTTGATTAATCTGGGGGTTCCATCAAATCCCATCGGAGCAAACGATAAGTTAGTTATGTGTAGTATTGATAGTACTGCTGACGCAGCAGTTGAAGCAGACGCGTATGGGGGTCTAGGTTTTCGTCAAGACACTACTGTCGCCGCAGCTAATACCGCTGGTTGTGTTGGCTCTCCTTTTATGCAGAAGGTTCCCCGCGATCAACTTTCAGCAGCAAACTACACCTACGATGCTGGCGGCTGTGCGACAAACAATACGGTAGCCCCGTGCAGTACGTATGAACTGAAAGTCACGCTCGAAGGACGAACTGGCGACTACGCTGCTGGTGAGCGGACATTCGATCCGACTGGGGTTAGATAATACTACTTTTCATAAACTTCTTTAACCTATGCTAAAAACTAAGTCCTACAAGCACCAAGCCGTTTCAGGTTTCACTCTCGTCGAGCTCCTCGTCGCAGTCGGGATTATCGGTGTTCTCGCCTCGGTCTCGGTTGTTTCCGTGAACAGCGTCCGCGCAAAGGGGCGGGACGCAAAGCGCGTGTCGGAAGTCAAACAGATGCAGACGGCGTTGGAGGCGTACTTTTCTAATAGCGCCAGCGCATCATATCCGGTTCTTGGCACTGATGCCGCTCCCGCAACATTGGGAACAGGAAATCAGATTAAATTGTGTAACACGGCCCTTGGTTTTGATACCGCCGCAAACTGCGATAACGCCGCAAATGCGCCAGTATTTATGGCTCGCGCACCGCGCGACCCCTCAAATGGAGCGCAGATTGGCGGAGCTTCTTACGAATACACCTACAAATCACGAACAGCGGCAAACGCAGACTGTCCCGCGGCGCCGTGCCCCTCATATGAGATTGGATTTCGCCTTGAGGGCGGCACCGGTGGCCTGGCGGGCGGAGCACGAACCGCAACCCCGAATGGATTACAATAAAATACTATTTAAGTATCCAGTATTAAGTATTACCTATTCAGATGAAAGCCCATACCGCAGGATTTACATTGGTTGAATTGCTCGTTGCGGTGGGCATCATTGGGGTGCTTGCATCGGTTTCGATGGTATCCGTCAACAGTATTCGCGTGAAGGCGCGTGACTCAAAGCGAATTTCTGACATCAAACAGGTGCAGAACGCATTGGAGGCGTACTATAGTAGCAACAATCTCTATCCTTCGGCTACCGTTGCCGTTGCGACAGGTTTGGGGTCGGCAAACTTTGATGTTCTCTGTAATAGCGGTGCGGGGTTTGTTGCGGACACAACGGATGCAAGCTGCAGCGGAGCAAACGGAGTTCTGTACATGGCGCGTATTAATGAAAACCCCGGTCCCGGAGGGACAAAATACAAATACACCCCGGCTGCCGGAAACACCGGTTACACGATTAATTTTGTCCTTGAGACGGCTACCGGATCATTTGAAGCAGGGTGCTATAGCGCAACTCCTGACGGCATGACAAGGACCGGTGCAGGAGATAATGCCGCTTGCACCACCTAACAAAGCAATCTTATATATGCTACAAGCACGTAGAATCAAGAATAATGCCGTCCGCGGTTTCACTCTTGTTGAGCTCTTGGTGACCATCTCCATTATTGGTGTGCTTGCAAGCATTACGGTCGTGTCGGTCGGTAATGTTCGTCAAATTGCTCGCGACTCTAAGCGTCTTGCAGATATCAAGCAGCTTCAGACCGCCTTGGAGTTTTACTTCAATCAGCAGAATGGTTATCCGGCCGGTACCGACATCACACTTGGGACAGGAGATCAGAGTGTTCTCTGTATTACCGCCGATGCTACCCGAGGCTTTGAGGATACGGTGAATGACTGTGCAGGCAATGGGGCTGGTCCGGTGTATATGAGTCGCGTTCCGTCAAATCCGATTCCGGGGGGTCTTGCAAACGGCTATCTGTATAATGCGACTGACCCAGGTAATTTTAATAATCGCAGGCCGTCTCAATACACGATTCAGTTCCAGCTCGAGACCGACATTGCTGGCTTCTCTCGTGGAGTGGCCTATCTGGCAACCCCGGCCGGCATCAGAAGGTAGTAATCAAACAATCTCAACTCAAAGAACCTCGCGCAACACGAGGTTCTTTGCTATAATTTAATAATGCTAAAAGTTAAAAGCTGTTCGCTAAAAGCTGTTCCAGGTTTCACGCTTGTTGAGTTGCTCGTGACCGTCTCCATCATCGGGATTCTTTCTTCGATTACCTATTTTTCAGTTGGCAATATTCGACAGATGGCGCGCGACTCAAAACGTCTTGCTGACATGAAGCAACTTCAGACCGCGCTCGAGTTCTATTTTAATCAGACAAACGGCTATCCGCTTCCGCCCGCCGGTTCGCCAAATAACACCATGCCGATTGGAGATGCAAGCCACATGACATTATGCACGACGCTTCAGGGATTCGTAGATACGGCCCAAACCTGTCAGAATGCAAACGCCACGGTGATCATGGCGCGCGTTCCCGCGAGCCCCTATCCGCCGAATACACCCTATAAATATACAGCGATTGTCGACCAGGCAAATAATAATCGTCCGGCGGTGTATCAGATCGCATTCATGCTTGAGAGTGACTTTGCCGGTTTCCAGAGGGGTGTTGAGTATATCGCGACGCCGTCAGGAATCAGAAGGAGATAGCAATGCTTTTTGAGTATCTTATTGTCGGATTATTGGGGCTGGTGGTTGGGAGTTTTCTCAACGCATTGATTTGGCGACTTCATGAGGGAACATCGGTACTGGTCGGACGGTCGAAGTGCACGAGTTGCTCGAATACCCTTGCATGGAAAGATCTTGTCCCATTGATCAGTTATCTCCTCCTCGGAGGGCGATGTAGAACGTGTACTGCGTCTATCTCGCTTCAATATCCGCTGGTCGAGGTTACCACCGCATTCCTCTTTTTATTTGCGTACGGCGTCTACCGCCTCAATGCGCCGGAGGGGCTTTTGGGCGCATTCTTTGGAGTATCTGCGATGCGTGATGCGCTTGCGTTTATTCTGAACCTCTTTTTCTTGTCAGTCCTCGTCGTCATTTTTGTCTATGACTTCCGATGGTATTTAATACCGGATATCGTCACGATCCCCACAATCGTTATCGGATTTCTTTTAAGCGGTTTTCTGTTGTCCCCGTCGCCATGCGTTGGGGTCGGAGTGCACTGTCTGCTGTCCAATCCCTGGATTAATCTCTTGTTTGCCGCTCTCATTGCGGGAGGGTTCTTCCTCGCTCAGTATGGGATTTCCGGCGGACGGTGGATTGGCGGCGGAGACATACGACTCGGATTTCTGATGGGTGTCATGGTGGGATTCCCCGGAGTTCTTGCGGCATTGTTTTTTGCCTATATGTTCGGTTCGATCATCGGGCTCACTCTGATCGCGATTGGAAAAAAGAAACGCGGAAGCGAAATTCCTTTTGGTCCTTTCTTGACCGTAGCAACCGCAGTGGTACTCCTCTTTGGCACGGACATCACTCGTATGTTTTTTGCATTTTCCTTTATTTAGTCCCCATGCTGAAAGCTAGCCCCGGTTTTACCCTTGTTGAGCTATTAATTTCAATTTCTATTCTTTCAGGAATGACGTATATTTCTGTGCAAAAATTCAAAACGATCGAGCAGAACGATTCTCTCTCAGCGGGAGCTGCGCGAGTCGCAACAATCATTCGTAAGGCACAAAATCTTGCGCAATCAGGGAAGCAGACGCAGTATCCGCTCGCGAACGGGTACGGCGTGCGGATCGAGAAGGCCGCAGGCGCAAACCTCACGGGGTCGGCACTCTTGTTTGTCGATCTCAACTCAAGTGACCCCGTGCACCCGAATTTTGCGGGACTCTGGAAGTGGGACGCGTCGATTCTTGCGCCCGCAACTGCTGTTGACAGACAGATCGACCAGACCGTATCGCCGGATATCACCGCAAAAAATATCGTCGTGATCGACACCGTTACCGTTGGAGTGACTTCTGTCGCCGGCGCCGATGTGTTTTATCACACCCCGGACGCCCTAGGAAGGATTGACGGCACGCTCGTTGATGATAGGGTGGTGATTACTCTCAAGAATAAGAAAACAAACAAAACAAAGGATGTCATTGTCTCACGGATCTCCGGACGAGTTGAAATCGGGCCGTAAATCCTCGGTATATGTTATCGTTCCCGCATTCAATGGCGCGGGCACGATTGAGCGATTTTTGTCCACATTCCATGATACGACCGCCGGCGGGAATGTACGTCTTCTGGTTGTCGATAATCACTCGACCGATGAAACGGTACCGCTGATACGGTCGCGTGCGCCGGAAGCTGAGCTCATTTGCAACCAGGAAAATCGAGGGTACGCGGGGGCGTGCAACCAAGGAATGGAAATCGCGCTTGCTCGCGGCGTCGATGCGTGCATTCTTGCAAATCAAGATATCGGATTCGAGCCGGGTTGGCTCGAACCGCTGGTTTCCGCCCTGCGCGAGGATCCGACGATTGGAGCGGCACAGCCGTTAATTCTTCTCTATCCCGAAACACATCTCATCAACTCGCGTGGGAACGCCCTTCATTATTTGGGGTTCGGTTTTACCCGCGATTATCGGCGGCCACTCCCCGAGTTGTTCGTCGAGAAGCAAATGGGGTGCGCGTATTGCAGCGGGGCACTGGTGGCATACTCATCGGTGGCGCTCTCCCGAATCGGTCTCTTTGATGAGTCGTACTTCATGTATCATGAGGATACCGACCTCTCCTGGCGACTGCGCAGCGCCGGGTATCGCACAATTGTTGTTCCCGAGTCACGCGCGACACACGAGTATGAGTTCTCTCGAAGTATCAAGAAATTTTATTTTATTGAGCGAAACCGATTGTTAACGCTGTTTCGAAATTATGAAGCCCGAACACTTTTTTTGATTCTGCCGATGCTCGCATTTTGGGAGGGAGGTTTACTTCTGTATTCGCTGCTGGGAGGTATTCTTTTTAAAAAAACCGTCAGCCCAAGCGAAAAGATCGCCGTGTATGGATATTTTTTTAAACCCAAAGTGTGGATACGAATTTTACAAGCCCGCTGGAGAATCGCTTCCCTGAGAAGGCTAGGCGATCGGGATCTTGTCGGGTTATTTTCCGATCGGATCGAGTTTCAGGATATTCAAAATCCGCTTCTCGATCGCCTGGCAAATCCGATCACGCACTGGTACTGGCGGATGGTAAAACGATTTATTTGAGATGATACATAAAATAAAAATAGCCGAAGTTGTTGCAGTCTATCCGCCGTATGGCGGGGGATTGGGTACGGTTGCGCGCGAGCATGCCGATATGCTCACTGGCGACGCGGAGGTGACGATTATTACCCCTCGCTATCCCGGCCGGGCACAACCTCAGTCAAGTCACCGGGTGATTGCACTTCGCCCTTTGTTTGCGTGGGGGAATGCAGCACTTGTTCCGCAGGCATTTTTTTTGTTTCGAAATTTCGACATCATCCATTTCCACTGCCCATTTATCGGCTGCGGCCTTGCGGCGATCTTTGCAAAAATTGTGTGGAGAAAGAAGCTCCTGGTGACCTATCATATGGATCTTGTTGGTCGGACGGGGTTCTTGGGCATACTATTCAAGATCTATCAGTTTTTTATTATTCCTCTCATTCTTGCAGTGGCGGACGGCATCACGGTCACATCGAATGCGTATGCGCAGGCAAGTGCGGCGTCACGGCTTTTTTTTCGATTCTCATCAAAGGTCGTCGAAATACCGAATACTGTTGACACGGACCTCTTCACTCCTGATACGGGCGACTCAGGGCGTCTTTCGCATGATCCATTTCGTATTCTTTTTGTGGGCGGACTTGATCGGGCCCACTATTTTAAGGGCGTTGATGTCCTTTTAAGGGCGTGCAGCAGCGTCAATTCACACGCTGATGGAGTGCGCGTTTCACTAATCATAGTTGGAGACGGGGACTTGCGGCAGTCGTTTGAGTCTTTGGCGGCATCACTGCCCCGTCTTGAAGGTTTTGTCCATTTTATCGGAACGATGCCGGACGCACTGCACGTGCGCGAACAGTATCGACTCTGCGATGTGCTCGTCCTTCCCTCTCAGGCCACATCAGAGGCGTTCGGTGTTGTATTGATCGAGGCGGGCGCGTGCCAAAAACCTGTTATCGCCACGCGACTTCCCGGTCCGTCGTCAGTAGTCGTCGATGGCGTAACGGGTCTTCTCGCAATCCCCGGCGACACCGAAGATCTTGCAGACAGGATCCGGTTTCTAGCAACGCATCAAAAAGAGGCCGCGCACATGGGCGCTGCGAGTCGGGAACGAGTTGAGAGACTCTATTCCAATCGTGCCGTCGGTGACACACTGAGACAGCTGGTTAGATCATTATAGACCGCTTGCACAATAACCTTCCTACTACAATTATGAAATTTCAGCTGCAAAC
>JBBTRP010000068.1:0-7855 GCA_038065125.1 Patescibacteria group bacterium | reverse complement strand
GGTTTGCCGGGGTGACGAGAACCCGACACGCGAAAAGGCAGGGGTTAGGGGTTAAAAAATTTAGCATACTCTCGTCGTTATGGTGTTCATAACTTTTGATCTCCTACCTCTGGTTTAATTTCAATATGGATGCTGAACAAACAGTAAATGGGCGGGGGGCGCTTGCGGATAGCGCGATTCGCGAACTCATACGCTCGGGCGCAGTTCGAAACGCAGAAGAAGGCAATGTGCGGCCGGCGTCTCTGGACCTTGCGATCACGTCTGAGGTTTATCGTATTGAGGATATTTTCTTGCCACGACCGGGTGAGTCGGTCCGCGATATTCTCAAACTGGGCCACCCGACAGCCCATCACCTCTCCCACCCGCTGGAGAGAAACGTCACCTATCTTGCGCGCCTCCAGGAGTCCTTCTTCTTGCCCAGCGACATTTTCTGTTTTTTTAATCCAAAATCTTCGACCGGCAGGGTCGACATCCAGGTCCGTGTTGTTGCCGACTCCATCTCCCGCTTTGATACAATCATGCCGGGCGGCTACTCCGGCGAGTTGTGGCTCTTGATCACCCCTCGCTCATTTCCGGTTCTCCTCATCGCGGGTGAGTCGCTCTCGCAGGTCCGGTTTTTCAATTATGATTCTGTTCTTGGTCACGCAGGGCTTCAAGCTGAATACGAAAAAACTCCGCTCATCTGGGATGGGGCGGGAGTGAGCCTCCCCTTTACAAGCCACTGCATGGACGCGGACAACAATCTACTCCTCACCGTGGATCTCTCGCAAGATTTCATCGGATGGGAGTGCTTGGGGGTGAATAAAATTCTTGATCTCTCAAAGCGCAAAAGCTACAGACCGATGGAGTTTTTTAACCCGGTCCGTCGCGAGGGAGACCACGTACACCTTCATCAAGGCGGTATGTATATTTTGTACACCACCGAGCGGGTACTGGTCCCGCCGCACCTCTCCTGTGAAATCGTTCCCATGGACGAACGCACCGGGGAGTTTCGCGCCCACTATGCGGGATTTGTCGATCCGGGATGGGGGTATGGCCGCAGCGGCGAACTCAAAGGCCGACGGCTGGTGCTCGAACTTCGTCCGTTTGAGGATATCGTTCTGCGAGATCGCCAGCCCGTGACAAAAATCAGGTATGCCTCGCTTGCCTCCCTGCCGGCAACGCTCTATGACACGTTGGATTCAAACTACACATCCGACCCGCGCCAAGAGCAAGGTCTTTCCAAGCATTTTAATGTCGAGGTGACATGACCCTTGCCGAGGTCACCAGCACCGCAGTACACACACTGCGGACAGCCGGCGTTGACTCGCCCGAGCTTGATGCCGAGATCCTACTCGCACAGGTGGTCGGTCATGATCGAACCTGGATTCTTGCACACCGAGAATACACACTTTCACACACTGAGCAGAAAAATTTTGGTGGTCTCCTCGCACAACGGGCAGCCCGTGTCCCGATCGCGTACCTGACCGGCCACAAAGAGTTTTTCGGCCTTGATTTTGTCGTGAACAAAAAAGTCCTCACTCCCCGCCCGGAAACGGAACTCCTCGTGCAGACTGCGCTGGATTATATCGCCACCTATCCCTCGACACGATCCCTGTTAGATATCGGCACCGGGTCGGGTGCGATCGCGTGCGCAATTGCCAGGCACGCACCGGGCCTCTCACACATCCTCGCGGTTGACGTCTCAACCGCGGCGCTTGAGATCGCAAAGCAGAATGCCGCTCATTTGGGACTTTCCGAACGGGTCAAATTCAAGCGCTACCATGTGGGGCGCATGCAAACATTAAAAAGCAGATTCGACATCATTGTTTCTAATCCTCCCTATCTTTCACAAAAAGAATTTTTTGAGGCAAAACAATCGTGTCCCGAACTCACCCACGAGCCGCAGCTTGCGCTTCTCGGCGGAACAGACGGACTTCTCTTTATCACGATGGTCGTCAGAGCAGCAAAAAAACATCTCAACCGCGACGGTGCCTTATTTATGGAAATCGGCTCGGAACAAGCTGAAGATGTCAAAAAACTTGTGGCAACGCTGTTGCCCGGATACGGCGCAACAATCAAAAAAGACCTCGCGGGTCTTGATCGTATTGCAGAGATTCTTCCCTTGACGGAGGGCTCATCTCAGTGATAGCGTAGAGAGTCAACGGAGGAACTGTTTTCCTCTGCTCAATCAGATATGGAGGATCCATGGGATTTGCGGGAGTTCTTTCACTGGTGGACGCGAGCCGCGTGAGTCTGGAACTGGGCGACATCGGCCTGCCGGCGCATGGCTTTGTGGGCTTGGGCGAGGCTCTCACCAAAGAGTTGCCCTCGGTCGCTCTCATGGAGTGCTACCTTAAGGATCTCACGGACCTCGCTGCGACACTCAAGGTGACGACTCGCCAGGAGAGTATCACCTACACCGTGCCCGCTCTTCCGAATGGGGCGATCTCACCGGAACTCAAGAGGCGGCTTGTCGTCAACCTCGAGGGACATCTCCTCGCATATCTCGCTCTGCGAGTGCGAGAGCGCATCGAGGAAATCAGGGCAACACCGGTGCTCGCAAGCCACACCTGATCGAAGAGCAGAAATCACCGAGGCGATCACGCAAGCAACCCGCTTGCCCTGATCGCCTCTTCTATTTTTTGCACAAATATTTCGGGTGTTGAATCGTTTATGACGATCGCTGAGGCAGTCGCCTTGAGATCGAGTAGAGTCGTCTCGGTCGGAGCGGTATCGCGAGCAACAAACTCTTCCCATGATGCGGTCTCATCTCCTCTTCCCTTTGCGCGGCTGCAAAACCACTGGTAGCGGAGCTCCTGCGGGGCATCGATGTAGAGGAGAAAAAATTTCGACAACCCTTCAAGGCACTGAATATCTCCGAGCCTGCGCACGCTGTCCACTATCACGGGTTGAGTAATCCCCTCCAGTCGCCGAAGTATTGATTTGCAAAGCACGTCCTCGCCAAATTTGCGTACCAAAAATAACGAAAAACGCTGCACATTATCCCGTGAATTCGGAATGCCAAACATCTCAAGGACCGCATACTGCTCACTTGAGGAGGAGATACGAACGGCCTCAAGGAGCCGAGCGCAGTACTCAGAAGCCGTATCCTTCCCGGAAACGATCGGTCCTGCGATTGCAAGAATGCTTTGAGGGGTCATCAGTTTAGTATCAACGACTTCCGGAGGCAGCCTGTTTGTAAGGACCGTACGGAGCGCGACGGCGCGAGTAAGAGGAATCCGCCAGCAGGCGGATATCCGGGACCGGCAAACAGATGCCAGAGGAAGGCCAATGGGATCGCGAATCAATCCGCTTTGAGAATTTTTTTTAGGATCTCTTCGACTTGAGTGTCGAGATGTTCGACAGAGTTTAAATTGTTTTCCACCACAAAGTCGGCGTAGTCTTTGAGCTGCTCGACCTCCTGCTCGGGTTCGAGTATATCGCGGGCGTCAAACTGCTCGCGCGTGAGATCGGCATCCCCGACGTTTTCATTGCGCGTCACGGTTCGATCATAGCGAACTTCGGGTTTTGCATCCACGTAGATCAAATAAAAGTTGTCGAATTGACGAAAGTGCGACACGTCGATCCGACGTCGCATACCGTCAAAGATGGAGATGCGCTTTGGAGACTCAGACAAGAGTCGGGCCATAGACTTTGCAAGGGTGTTCTCACCGTATGTCGTGCGCAGAAAGGTCGAGAGACTCGAGAGATTCTCGCGCGACTGCGGCACGCCGAACATATCAAGAACCCGTCGCAGCGGATCTGATGAGCGGATGCGATCAGCATCGTACTTTTCAACCAAATAGGAGCCAATCCGGCCCTTGCCGGAGGCCATCTTGCCCGCAAGGCCAACGATAATCTTTTTCATAGGATCTCCTACTTCTTTGCAGTCTCTTCGTCTTCCTTCTTCTTCGTTTCTATTTTTGCGATTGTCGAGACGTCCGCCTCAACGGGCTTTTCATCAAGCTTCTTCATTTCTTCTTCGGTCATTGGCGGCATGACGGTCGCAATAATCGTGTCCTGTGCTCCCAGAATTTCAATTCCTTTCGGACGAACAATAGCGGCAATGGTGATCGTGTCTTCAAATGTGGCGAGCGAGTCGAGCGGAACCTCGATCTCGTGTACCAGATCGCCGGGAAGGCAGCGCACTTCGACTTCGCTGACGTTCTTCACAAGCGTACCCCCGAGCTCCTTAACCGCGCCCGCAACACCGACGAACTTGAGCGGGATTTCTGCGGTGAGTTTCTCGGTCATGGTCACCGCATAAAAGTCGACATGGATCATTTTGTCCGAGACCGGATCCTTCTGCACGTCTTGAATAAGGGTCTTCACGGCGCCAGACCCTTCGATAACCAAATCGACAAGTGTCGACTCGCCGGCCTGACGATAGGCTTTTTCAAACGCGCCGTAGGCAACGCTGATCGGCTTTGACTCAGTCCCACGACCATACACAACGGCCGGGAGAAACCCCTCGGCACGAACAGCTTGTGACTGCTTTCCGGTCTTCTCCCGTCCTTGAGCGCTCAATGTGATTGTTTGCATAATATCAAAATATTTAACAGCTCTCCTTTGAGGAGAGATTATTTCATTTATAATACTGAGCATTTCCGTTCTGTCAAGTGAGCTTTTTGACTCTTGGTGTCGAATATGCAATACTCGCGACTGTTAATGCACAACGGTCTACCATTGGAGGTGAACGATGGGCGACCACCCACCATCCGCTCGCGGTCAGCGAGCGTTCGTGTCTCAGGCCCAGGCCATAGAGCGTCTAGGACAATCGGCTGTCGTGACAGTCGAACAGGCCCGCGCTTTTTGGGAGAGCGAGGAGGAGATGTACCGGGTTGATTCGGTACCGTTCTCGGTCGAGAATCTTTCGCGGTGCGCAAAGGAAAACGAGCGCGGCCACCAGTGGCGGCTGGTCTGGGTCCTCGGACTCAAGCCGCTGCAGATCGTATGCAAAATCCGGATGCCATCTCGTCTGATGACGCCGATGACCGGGTCCCTGTCAGGCCCCGACACGATCGTCATCATGGAAAAGTTCGAGCCGACATTCTGTATGGGCGGCGCGAACTTCATCATCAAGGCAGCAAATGAGCAGTGGGCATTCGGTTCACAGCGACGTGGGTGGAGGCTCATCGACTTCAAGCCTCGCTTCCCGCGGCTCAACTGGAATCAGCAAGAGGCGCTCCTTGCGTCCGAGTCCCCCGTGCTCACCCGAGCGCACGACCGTGACGTCCTTGAAGCGATGTTTGTCATCGCCGGCACGACTGGAGAGGATCTGCTAGCTTATCACTCGCACTGGGGCTACCCCCGCGCGAAAGAAGCGAACCCGATCATCATCGGAACCAACTCGGAAGGCGTATACGTCATCTCCACCTTCCCGGAAACAGTCGAATTTTACGACTGGCTCGGGGTGTGCGCCGAGATCGCGCCCGAAACCTAGATACCTTCATCCGCTCACGACGCATCATGCATCGCGAGCGGATTATATTTTTACACGCTATGACTGCGCACGCTCAATACAACTCCGACGGAGAGAAGAGAGACCGCCAAAGCGCTACCGCCGTAGCTCATGAACGGCAGCACCAATCCGGTGAGTGGTACGAGACCCAAGTTACCGCCGATATTAAGGAGTACGTGGACGAAGAAAAAAATTGATATTCCCAAAATCGTGTACGCCCCAAAATCGTCGCTCGCACTCCGAAGTGAAGCGATGAGCCGATAAAAAAACAATATCCAAAAAAGAAATAGGAGAAATACTCCGACAAGGCCAGTCTCCTCGGCAAGTACGGAAAAAATAAAGTCGGTTTGCGACTCAGGAAGAAACTTTAAGTGGCTTTGACTCCCCAGCCCCAGTCCACGGCCGAACAGCTGTCCCGACCCGATCGCAATCATCGCCTGACGCACATTATAGCCGCTCCCCTTCTGATCAGATGCTCCCGGACTCAGGTAGGTAATAATTCTCTGTTTTTGATACTCTTTGAAACCGAATGACCACGCGGCAGCACCGAGAATGACACCCAAAACAGCGAGCGCGAGCAGATACCTCCGCGGGATGCCACTCACGAGCATCATCCCAAACCAAATCACGAACAACACCGCCGCTGATCCGAAATCCGGCTGCGCCAGGATGAGACCGATCGGGATCGCTGCAAGAAGACCGGTTATAAGCAGATGTCGCGCTTGACGTATCTCCCGCGCAAAGTGCGAGAGATACCGCGCGAGGATGAAAATAAGGGCGAGCTTTGCAAGTTCCGCAGGCTGCACACCCACCCCGCCGATCACGAACCATCCGCGGGTGCCCCGGATCGTACTCCCGAATATGAGCACCGCTCCCAGAACCGCACATACCGCGCAATAAAACACGATGCTCGCGTCCCGATAAATCCGATAGTTCACGCTTGCTACCAGCACGAGTGCGGCACAGAAAATCCCGAACACCGTCAGCTGCTTGTGTAGATAAAAAAAACTCTGCGGCTCCTTCCCCAGGCCAATGCTATACAGAGCCGCACAGCCGAATGCGAAGAGAATCGCCATCGAGAGCAGCAAAAGGATATCAACCGATCTGATTCCACGAATGAGTGCATTAAACATAGCACCCACAGTGTAGGGTATGCTGTGGCTCTTGTGAAATCACCTGAGGTTCTTTGAATTACGAAACCCCCCGAGGGCGTCCTGGGGGGGTCAGATCTTTCCGAGCGAGGTGTCCGCGTATCTGACCCTCCAGGGCGACCGAAGTGGGGGTTTCGTAATTCAAAGGATCTACAGACGCTGGATCGGTGAAGGGGTCTCTCGAACCGCGCGGGGGTCGAGAAAATCAACCTGGGGGACGACACGGATATCGTCGACGGGTGGCAGGGATGCAAACCAACGGATCTCGACGGTTCGCTCCTGTCCCGTGTCAAGCTTCTCAATGGTTGCACGATTTACGCCAACGCTTCTCCCGGCGGAAAGAAGGATCACTCGCAAGCCCACCTCCCATAACGACGTAATACTCGCGTTCACAACTGTAAAACGAGAGGTTGAAATGCCCGTTTCCGGATGTGTTGAAAAAGAAACGTCCTTTATCGAAATGTTTTTTCGTTCTTTAAGAAGCGCGATTTCAGATGCTGTCAGGCGCCGCCAATCAGTATCACCAACCCGCGCGGTGACTTTTTGCGCGGTACCGCCAACGCCGCCAACAAGAACTGCCGGAACCGTATCGCCGGGAAACAGCAGGACCTCATCAGTGGGCTGATCTACACCATTAACCGTAAATATAACCTGTGCGCTCGCACGCCAATCGTCGGAAGAGTTGGTGGCATCGACAATCGCATCAAACCGTGATGCGCCGGAGGGGATGGCGATCACCGAGCCGAGTCCAAGCTCGGGCTGCGGAAAAGACTGGGTCGCTGCGAGGGAGATTTTTAGATCATTCACGAACTTCTCAGAGGAGTCTGCTTGGAGCGCATATAAAAATACGACTCGCGTAATCGTAAAAATAAAAAATATCGCCGCAAGCACTCCGATCGCGATGGTGACCTCGCGCTGGATTTTGGTCCAATGCGTTACGAGCCAATAGCCCTCATCAAGCTGCTGGTCGGTAAGATCATGTGTTTCAAGTTTTTGCTGCATAAAAAACCCTAAACCCTAAACCCTAAACCATAAGATTATACCATATCCTCGACCGTTGACGGAGGGGCCTTTTTCCCATACTGTTTTTCGCACTATGCTACTTGGAAAATACACATTTCATATCGCGCTCTTGGTCGCTGCAATCGTCCTCTCGCCGGGTAGTGTTCTTGCGCAAAAAAAGCCCTGTAGCGCGGTTCGAACCGCAAATTACTACCTCAAGGCCGGCACTTCGCTCACCCCGGCTGACTATCCGACATTG
>JBBTRP010000067.1:0-19805 GCA_038065125.1 Patescibacteria group bacterium | reverse complement strand
GATTTTCTTTGAAAAATGTTCGAAGGTCGGTCAACAGGGGGAGCCAGATAGGATACAAATCGGAATCGCCCCCTTCAGGGGCTTTTTCGTATCCGGATTTTTCCCACCAGAATTCAAAAAAGAATTGAAATCACAGAACGATTGTGGTAATTTTGAAATTATAAAAAAGCTCTTGACCACTTTCCCTTGTGATAAGAGATATAATGGGATTATGAAGGTAAATAATTTTTTCAAATTGGCTATTGCGATTGTGGTGTCTGAATTAGCCGGAGTTATCGGATTGTTTTTTACAATCTCGGAAATTCCGACTTGGTATGCCGGACTTGTGAAGCCGGCATTGAATCCGCCTGCTTGGGCATTCGGCCCCACATGGACGACACTTTACGCATTAATGGGTATCGCAGCATTTTTGATATGGCGCATGGGTTGGGAACGGAAAGAGGTAAAAATTGCGCTCAGAGTTTTCGGCATGCAACTTTTTTTAAACATAATCTGGTCAGTCATCTTTTTCGGCCTGCATTCTCCTGGCGGCGCGCTTATTGAAATTGTGTTTCTTTGGCTTGCTATTCTCGCCACGATTATCGCGTTTTATAAAATCTCCCGTCTAGCCTCGTGGATTCTTGTGCCCTATATTCTTTGGGTAAGCTTTGCTATGTATCTAAACTACGTCATCTGGACATTGAATTAATAAATATGTCCACATACAAGCACACACAAATTGGCTACCTAATGTTGGTTGTCACGCTTGCTGTGCTGGTGCTTTTTGCTTGGCTTCAGATTACGGCACGAACCGAACCTCCCTCGGCCGACTCTGGCACAAATTTTGCCATTACTGCCATAATGGCATTGATTCTGTTTGTTTTTGCATCGTTTACAACACTCTCTGTATTCATTGATGAAAAATATCTTCAGATCAGGTTTGGCTATGGCATTTTTCGCAAGAAATTCTTAGCGAGTGAGATTGTGTCAGCGGCAAGGGTAAAAAATCATTGGTATTATGGCTGGGGCATACGGTTATGGTTTTGGCCGCGTATGTGGATTTTAAATGTTTCCGGCTTTTATGCGGTTGAAATTCGAATGAAGAATGGAAAAATCTACCGCATCGGAACGGATGAACCGGAAAAACTTGAGACAGCTATCAAGCAGGTTATACATTCCTGATTGAAAAAAAATCTGCCGCCAAAGAAAAGTTTGACTAGATACGTGTATGAGCAATAAAGCAATTGCCGCCGATGTAGTACATAGTGTCCCGGCAGATTTACGAAAAGCGTTCGCTTCCGATGTGAACGCGCTTGCAAAATGGAATGGTTTGACGCCGCTTGCGCGTAATGAGTGGATTTGCTGGGTTGTCTCTATAAAGAAAGGCGAGACGAGAAAGGATCACGTTCAAAGGACGATCAGCGAACTTACGGAAGGGATGCGCCGGCCTTGCTGCTGGATGGGCTGTATTCATCGCACCCATAAATCTGTCAGTCCTTCAGTGCGAGGAATACTCAATAAACGAAATAAGAAATTAACAAGATGAAATAACAAAGAAATTTATGCAAAAAATAACCCCAAACATATGGTTTAACGGCAATGCCAAAGAAGCCGCGGACTTTTATCCGTCGATTTTTTACGGCGCCAAAGCAGCGGTAACGTTATATTACCCAAAGACCAAAGAAGAAGGTCTAACCGACTTTCAGCTCAATATGGCCGGCAAAGTATTAACGATTGATATTGAGATTATGGGGTTTCATTTTGTGGCCATAAACGCTGGACCCGAGTTTACTCCCAATCCGTCGGTATCATTTTTTATCACGCTCGATACGAAAGAAGAGATTGATACAGTGTGGAACAAATTAAAGGACGGGGGAGCAGAATTGATGGCGCTTGGGAAGTATCCATTTAGCGAGTACTACGGCTGGGTTCACGATAAATATAATGTGAGTTGGCAGTTAATTCTTAATCGACCCGAAGGTGACTGGCGGCCGAAAGTGATGCCCTCGCTTCTCTTTACTCAAGATAAAAACGGCAAGGCAGAAGAGGCGACAAACTTTTATGTCTCTGTTTTCTACGCCAGAGGCGGAAATTCCAAGACAGGACAGCTGGTGCGCCGCACCGAAGATGACGGAATGGCGAAAGCAGGCACGCTCTCGTTTGGCGATTTCATGATTGAAAATGTATGGATTGCCGCTATGGACGGCGTACAAGCCCATGAATTTAAATTCAATGAAGGTGTTTCGCTCTCGGTCGGCTGTCAAGACCAATCAGAAATTGATTATTATTGGGAGAGACTCACGGCAGACGGCGGAGAGGAGAGTGTCTGTGGCTGGCTTTCAGATAAATATGGCGCAAGCTGGCAAGTCGCCCCGGTGAACTCGGAGGAGCTCATGAAGAGGCCTGGGGCGTTTGCCAACATGATGAATATGAAAAAAATTATCATAGCCGATCTGTGAGAAAATAGCCGTATTCCCATCTATCAGCAATCAGACACCGAGCAGTTTGAAAAAAATAAAGGCGCGAGAGATCTTTCGTTCGAGATGGCGCGAGAAGAAGTATTTATTGAGCAGATGCAGTGGGCGGATATTATTTATTTTCATGGAGGTCGTTCAGAAAAACTTCTCCAAGTCCTAAAAAAATATCCCGATTTTGCACATCATTTCCGAGGGAAAATAATCGGTGCCGATTCAGCAGGCGCAAATGCGCTTTCTTCCGTCTTCTTCAGTAAAACAATCGGAATAGGGGAGGGATTTGGCATTATTCCCACAAAGATTATATGTCATTTTAAAAACGAACAGAGAGCAATCCTTGATCAAGTGAGGCCAGAGTTGCCGCTCCTGTGTTTGTCTGAATATCAATTTAAGACCTTCATCCTCAATTACTAATATGAAAAAGATATCCATGATTCTTGTGATCGTTGCGCTGCTCGGAGTTGGTCTTTTTATTTTTTTTCAAACAAGCATCGTGAAAGGGGAGATGTACGCGTGTACTGAAAATTCGGATTGCGTATCTGTATCTGCCGATTGTTGCGGATGCAGTGCAATGGGAACTGCGACTGCGGTCAACAAGAATTTTAAATCAGAATGGGAGGGCAAGATGCGAAGTGAATGTATGGGTACGGGCTGTCTAATGGCGGTCTCTCAGCATCCCTCCTGTTTTGCGAAGCCGAGATGCGTTTTCGGAATGTGTCGATTATGACCGATAAAAGACAGCGCTGTGCTTGGGTCGGCGAAAATGCACTCATGACCGCCTACCACGATAACGAGTGGGGCGTGCCCGTACATGACGACCAGACACTGTTTGAGTTCCTGATACTGGAAGGCGCACAGGCGGGGCTTTCATGGCAAACGGTTTTGAATAAGCGAGAGAACTACCGTGCGGCGTTTGAAGGCTTTGATCCTGTCAAAATCGCGCGGTATGCTGCGCGTGACAGTGTGCGACTGCTCGCGAATGCCGGCATCATCAGAAATCGTCTTAAAATTGCAGCGGCAATCGAAAACGCAAAAAGATTTTTGGTTGTCCAAAAAGAGTTTGGTTCCTTTGCGGTGTATCTATGGCAGTTTGTTGGCGGGAATCCGATCGACCACAGAATCAAAGAGATGAGAGATATTCCCGCAACGACCAAAGAGTCTGATGTCATGAGCCGAGACTTAATGCACCGCGGGTTCAAGTTCGTCGGCTCGACCATCTGCTATGCCTTCATGCAGGCAGTCGGCATGGTCAACGATCATCAACTACACTGTTTTCGGTCTAATGAGACTAGACATACTATGTGCAGCACTTGAGGCGAGTATGAATCCCGATCGACCAAGTTACGATGATCGAGCCTCTAAGATTTTGAATGATACGTTTATGTATATGTGACTTGACCAGCGATAGCTTAAAAAATCTTAAATTTTTAACGCAACAGCATATGACACTCAATACCTATCTTAATTTTGCCGGTAACACCGAGGCCGCATTCAACTTTTACAAGTCTGTTTTTGGCGGTGACTTTAGTGCACTGGTTCGTTTCAAAGACATGCCAATGGAAGGCGTCACGATTCCCCCAGAGGATCAAGAAAAAATTATGCACGTCGGTCTGCCGATCGGCAGTCAGATGCTTATGGGAACCGACTGTCTTGAATCGCTTGGTCAAAAATTGATTATTGGGAACAACTCATACATCTCACTTCATCCGGATAGCAAGGGCCAAGCCGATCAGGTATTCAATGCACTCTCAGTCGGAGGTCGAGTAGAGATGCCCATGGGCGACCAGCCCTGGGGCGACTACTACGGCAGTTGTGCGGACCAGTTCGGAGTGCAATGGATGATTAATTACCACGAAGGAAAAAAATAACCCATGGGACGAGTCCGTATGGACAAAAAATTATTCCCAAATGATGCGATAATTGTTACAGAAAACTTTGACGTTCATCAAGATTGGGAGACGCCAATACCGGGTTTTTTGATTTTGGCATGCCGAAGGAAGATCAGGTCGATCATGGAGTTCAATCAAGAAGAAATTCAAGAATTCGGTCCGCTGCTTATGAAAGTTCGGCAGGCACTGAAAGATGTCCTGGCCATAGATACAGTCTATCTATACCAGGCCGAAGACACGACTCACGAACAGTTTCATCTCTGGATTCTCCCTCGGTATTCATGGATGGAAAAATTCGGAACAAGAATTCAGTCAGTGAGACCGATTATTGAGCACGCCAAGGAGCGCTTTGGAGACGAAAGAAATATAGTAGCAGTTAAGGAAACAGCTCGTACGCTCCGGGAGAGTATAGAAAAATAAAGAAGGCTGCCGGCGGGGGATGCGGGCAGCCGGTGAGTGGTGTTTCGCGCGGTTTGCGCTACAGCCGAATGCTGAGCGGCGAAACGCCGAAGGAGATCCGCTCCCCGGGGTCGAAGAGCTTCGCGCTCGGACCGCCGATCCGGACTCCTTTTTCGAGTTTGGCATCCTCGGATTCCAAGTACACACCCTTCTCGGTGACGATCTCGAAGGTGTAGATCGTGCCGGAGCCGAGCTTGTCAGTAGGGAAACTGATGCTCTGCGCGAACTGGAGTTCATCCAGCCATCCGGTGCCTCGGGTGAGGTTCTTGTCCGGGTTCCAGTCGCTGCCTGACCACGGAGACCAGAGGCCCATTCTGTCACCCTTGTTGACCAGGCCATACCGGCCTTGCGTCGGGAATCCCTGGAAGGCGACGACGATGGTCCGCATGCCGGGCGAGGCGACCAGGCGACTCCCGATGATTTTCTGGTAGTTTGCGGGGTCGTGGACGTTCTCCACGTACTGGTCTTTGACCAGTGAGACCTTGACGGTCGACCCCGGGAAGACCTGGACTTGAGTCCCGCCGGTGTCGGACTGGACGACGGGCCTCGTCTCGTCCTGCCTGGGGGTCGGTTGGGGCTGGGACTGGGGCGTGAGTGGACTGGTCACGCAGCCCGCGAGCCCTACGCTCGCCACCATGAATGAAGTGATCAATCTCACAGGCATCTCCTTTTGTGAGGGGGGGTATTGTATCGCTCCGTTATTCTGTCAAAAAAAATCAAAATAATCAAGGGCCCACTTGTAAGCGCGCGGTGCGTTTTGTAAGATAGACAAGACGTAGAGAAAAAATTTTTTGATCCTATGAAAAACATCGAGATTGAGATCCAAGTTCAGGTTGAACATGTGGCACCGCTCAAGGAACTCTTGGACAAGAGTGGCACGTTCAAAAGCATGAACCACCAACGGGATGAGTATTTCACGCCCAGCCACCGGGACTTTCTCAGTGTGCGCCCCGCGAAGGAGTGGCTGCGCGTGCGCGATTCGGATGGAGTATATTCGATCAATTATAAATACTGGCATCTCAATGAAGAAGGGAAGTCAACGTATTGCGATGAGTACGAGACGCCAATTTCAGATATCGAGCAGATGAGGAATATTTTTTCGGCGCTCGATTTTACTGCGCGTATCACCGTCGACAAGACCCGCTCCGCATGGATCTATAACGACTGGGAGATCTCCCTGGACTCGGTCGAGGGTCTCGGCGACTTTGTTGAGATTGAATACAAGGGTGCTAATGAGGTCGTTGACCCGACACAAGAAACGAATAAAATGGTTGCCTTTCTCAAGCACACCGGCTGCGGCACAATCAGTAGAAATTACGTCGGGTATCCGTTCCAGCTTCTCTACCCGGATGAGGTCAAACTCGATACTCTTTGACGACGGGGGCTTGACAAAAGGGGGAGAATGGTGTATACTTACTTCATTAGTAAAGCGCCTATAGATTGACGCGCAGCTCGAGATCTTTTGTCAGATAGTGGTATATGGCACGGGAATATATCGGGCCATATATTTTTTTTATGCACACGCAAGAAAAAACACACACGGGGTTTGGAACCCTCACTATTTCACCGGGCCTTCTGCACCGGATTACGGGTTTGGGATATACCGTTCCCACGCCGATTCAGCATCGCTCCATTCCGCTCCTCATCCAGGGCAAAGACCTGATGGGCATTGCCCAGACGGGTACGGGAAAGACGCTCGCGTTTGCCGTGCCGGTTATCCAGCGGATTGCGCATTTGAAATGCCGAGCGTTGGTAATGGTACCGACACGGGAGCTCGCGCTCCAGGTGAACGAGACATTTGAAAAAGTCGGAAAAGGAGCGGGCCTGAGGACCGCAGTTCTCATCGGGGGCGCAGATATCCGACATCAGATACGAAGCCTGAGCTCTAACCCCCATGTCATTATTGGAACACCGGGGCGTATCAACGATCTGCTCACGCGTAAGAGCCTGAAGCTCTCTGAGGTAAAAATTCTTGTTCTTGATGAGGCGGATCGCATGCTGGACATGGGATTTGCTCCGCAAATCAAGCGTATTATGGAAGTGGTCCCCAGTGATCGGCAGACCATGCTTTTTTCTGCAACCATGCCGCCCGAGATTCACAAAATCGCAAGCGCGTATTTGTCTGGCCCTGAGCATGTCGAGGTTGCGCGGGCAGGGACACTTGCTCACGGGATCGAGCAGGAGGTTCAGGTTGTCGCGGTTGGCACGAGAGTCGAAGAGCTTGAGCGTGCGCTGAAAAAAAACCCTGGCACCGCGCTGGTCTTTGTCAGAACCAAGCACGCCGCAAAGAAACTTTCATTCGAGCTGCGACACCGCGGATTTCATGCCGCCGAAATTCACGCAAATCGCTCACTTTCGCAGCGCCGCGCGGCGTTGGATGGATTCAAGTCTGGGAGGTACCAGGTCTTGGTCGCAACTGACATTGCCGCACGCGGAATCGATGTGTCAGATATCGGCATGGTTATTAATTTTGATCTACCGGAAAGCCCCGAAGATTACGTGCACCGCATCGGCCGCACCGGTCGAGCTGGCAAAAGCGGCAAGGCGCTCTCATTTGCGCTACCCAATCAGCGACACCTTGTTGCCGCGATCGAGCGACTGGTTAACACATCGATCAAACTGACCGGCGTGGAGTTTAGTCGGCACGAAAAACCGGCTTCTTCCCGCGGTGGCCATTTTTCCAGCAAAAAACGGGGAGCGCCCCACCGTCGTTTTTACAGAACTTCCTCGCGTTAAGAAGTGAAAAAGGATCGTCCCGGTCATCTGGCCGGGACGATTTTTTGCTGGATAGATTTGAAAGCGGTGATACAATACACGAGAGCTATGGATATTGTATTTTTTATTTTCGGAGGCGTCGTGACACTTGCGCTGTTTGCGGGCGCGCTTGTTGTGCTCTCGTTCGCGTTTCCGACGTTGCCGTTTGTGCCAAGTACGAAGGCACGCGTTGAGTCGCTGCTCGCACTCTCGGGAATGAGACCGGGGGATACGGTCGTTGATATCGGGTCGGGCGATGGGCGGATTGTGATCGCCTGCGCACAAGCCGGCGCGATCGCGCATGGGTACGAGATCAACCCACTGCTGGTCTGGTGGTCGCGCCGGCGGATTCGCGCGCTGGGCCTTGGGGATCGGGCGACAATCTTTGCAACGAACTTTTGGCGTGTGGATTTTTCCGACTACGACATTATTTTTTTGTACAGCATTCACACAGTCATGAAGCCGCTCGAACTGTTTTTGAAGCCGCAGCTGAAAAAAGGTGCACGGGTTGTCGTCAGCGGAGCGACTTTTCCGAACTGGAAACCCTCGCACGAGGGTGGGGGAGTGAGTGTGTATTGTGCCGATGAATGAGGCTCACTCAAGCGACACGACACGCAGGCCGTATTTTCTCACGTCTTCTTCGGGCCAGGAGAGTTGATCGATTCGGAACACTCGAGCGTAGGTCACTTTTCTGGTGATGCTGCGTCCGGTGTAGGCTTGTTTCACCGGGTCCCACTCTTCCTGAATGAGAACGTCGCCCTCTTTAATGTCGACATCATTGAGGCGCAGGTCGAATTTTTTTTCGCCTGAAAGCGTGGGCTCAAAAAATTCCGGGACGCATTTTTTTCGAATGAGTGCCATAGGGGTATAGGGAGTTTAGTTTGTTAATGTAGGGTGATCGGACGGCCCGTTGCGCTCTCGCAGGCAGTATCATACACTAATTACTATAGTATATGGGAAAAAATACTCGACAATTACTTTTTCTTGGAACGGGCCATGGAATGCCCTTATACTCCTCATGTTCATCTATTCTTGTTGAAGACGAGAAAAACAATATTTTGTTAGATGTTGGTGGCGGGCATGATTTGCTCGGTCAATTTCACAGAGCAGAAAAAAATCCAACTTCTGTAAAAAATATTTTTATAACTCATTTTGACAGCGACCACATTTTAGGTATTGTTCCGCTGGTGAGGGCTTTTCATCGTTGGGCAGAGCCAGTCACGAGAAATATTTTTTGCTCACAAGAAGTTAAAAATGCGATTGAATCTCTTTTTGCTTTTGTCGCAAAAGACCATTACGAGCCAGTTAAGTCGTCATTCAATTTTGTAATACTCAATGATGGAACGAATTTTGAAGATCACGGATCGAAATTTACTTTTTTTGACATCAAGAGCGACAAAAGCCCACAATTCGGGTGTGTTATCCTTTTTTCGGATGGTACAAAATTTTCTTTTCTAGGGGATGAGCCATTGAGAGAACACTACCTGGATCTAGTAAAAAATAGTGATGTACTAATCCATGACGCATTTTGCCTGGATAATCAGCAAGACCACTTTAAGCCTCATCCAAAAAATCACAGCACGGTAAAAGAAGCTGCGCAAAATGCCTCACGAATAGGAGCAAAGAAATTAGTTTTCTACCACATGGAAGACGAGACTTTAGCAAGTCGAAAGAAAACATATTTAGAAGAAGCAAAACAAAACTTCAACGGAGAAATTTTTGTGCCGGTAGATCTTGATAGGTTCGAATTTTAATCGGTCTATGCGATTGTTTCAAAAACTCGGCGAGTGGTTTAGTGGAGAGAGGTCTGAGGGTCGTGTCGAACCGAAGGTTGAGGCGACACCACCCCCTCAGCCCGCGAGAGAAGCAAGACCTGCGACGCCAAAAAAATCCGGATGGGAGAAACCCGGTCCCAAGAGAGAGCAGTGGTGGATCTCGGTCGTGGGGACTGAAAAGATCACTCAGTTTCCCCGCACGGAAGATATGGTGCATCCTACCTCGCAGGAAGCGTTTCGCGGATCGATTCTTGCCCGAATGGGGCTTTCCGAACCCGGGCATTTGGTGTCGCAGAAAGAGTTCGCAAAATCGGTTGCGATGTGGGCGCACGAGGCACGCGACGGGGAGATTTCCATGATCGAGCAGCTCGTTCACCGCGTAAACGCGCAGCTGGGAACCAACGGCGGCCAGATACAAGAGCAGATGATGCCCGTGATTGAAGGCACGCTTTCCCAGATCCGCCATGAAAAGGGCCAGCGTCCGAGCTTTATCTTTCGTGCGAGAGTCCTTGAATTTTTAAAAAGCGGCGAGATTCCCGATGAGCGCGCATTACTGCGCGTTGCAGGGCGCGACGAGTATCATCGGTCGCTTGCAACGTGGCTTGACCAGTCTGATGAGGAGCGGATTAACAAACTTGAACGCTATCTCCACCATGCTCTTGAGGTGACACAAAAAACAAGCACAGAAAAGGAGGGTTTTGAAATCTCAGCGATCAGGGAGGTGGTTGCCGACTCCCAAAAACTCGTTGCCGCGCATCGGGAGCGAGTCGGTAGCGCACCTGAAAAAAGACCACAGGATTTGGGGGCACCACGTACAACGAGAGAACCGGCTTTCGATACGATCGAATCCGCCCCTCCGGCTATGGAGGCCATACCGGCACAGCCAGGTGAACCGACACCCGAAGACCCCGAAAAAATCCTTGCGCGGTATCGAGGCAGAATTCTTTCCGGTATCGGTGTTGTGCCGTCGGGCGCAGAAGCGGATGACAAGACGTTTGAAGAACAATTTGGGACATGGCTTGCCGCCGACTCGACTACGGATGCTGACATTTCACGCGTCGAAAAATTTTTACACGAGGTGACCGTAACGGCCGCACGCGGGCGGATATCCAAGGAACTCACCGATTTTTTGACTCACGCAACCGCGATGCTTGTCTCTGCACTGCAGGAGCGCATCGTGCGCACATCGTCTGTTCCTGTCCATACGCCCGAGCGCGAGACTCCCGCCGCGGCAATCCCCTTATTGGAGGAGGGCGAGTTCTCAAGCACTGAGCCGTCGGTATTCCGTGCGCATCTATTGGAGAGGATCGGAGCATCAGACGGCCAAGAGGCGGTTGGGCAGAAGTATTTTGAAAACCGGCTGAATGAGTGGATCGAAAAAATAAAAGGCGAGAAAGAAGGCGCCGTTCGCATTCAGGCGGCACGAGATTTTCTCGAGCGCACAGAGCCGTTTCTTGCCAGTGAGACAAAGATGAAAAAGCGCGCAGAAAAAAGCCGCGCAATTAAATCCTCACTCGAGATTCTTTCGTAGCACTATGGAAAAAAAAGAGCAAGGAGTTGTTATTTATGAGCGCAAGGATGGCGTGCATTTTGAGGTGACACTGCATGACGACACCATCTGGCTCTCACAGACGCAAATCGGGAACCTGTTTGTTGTAAAAAAATCAGCCGTTTCAAAACACGTAAAAAATATTTTTGAGGACGGCGAGCTGAGTCGGCGATCAACTGTTTCCAAAATGGAAACAGTTCAGCAAGAGGGGAATCGTTTGATTAAAAGAAAAATCGAGCTGTATAACCTCGATATGATCATTGCCGTCGGGTACCGCGTGAACTCGCGACACGCGACACGGTTTCGTATTTGGGCGACCAACGTCTTGCGGGATCACGTGATCCGAGGGTTTACCACGAACGAAAAACGTTTACTTGAGAGACAGCAAGCGCCGGAGGATTCGGGTGAGGGGACTGTCATTGATCCTGCCACGGTCTCGTGGACAAAACGGTCGCCCGGCGTTTTTACGGCGCATCTGGCGCACGACCCGATCAGGGATCTTTATTGGACGCTGTTCAAAATTGAACCCGGTGCTCGCCTCGCGCGACACCGTCATCCGAGTTGGGAGTGGGTCACTGTGCTTGAGGGTGTATATGAAGATGAAAAGGATTCCATTTCGGCGGGAAAAATGAAAATCAACCCTCCCGGATCCGTCCACGCATCACAGTCGACTCGTGGGTGCACGCTTCTGGTAGTGTGGTGCGGCCGACACGAGCCTGTTAAATAAATCAGATCATCCAGCACCTTCGAGATAGGCGATGAGTCCGCCGATGAGTACCAGACCAAAGATAAATGCCAAGAGAACTCTGAAGAAGTGTCTATGCCCTGCTCGGTGGTGAACTTCTGGAATCAGATCCGACGCTCCGATGTAAATAAAGATTCCCGCGGTTACTGCAAGAAGGGAAGGAAGAGATCCCTCAATCCGGGACGTTGCGTAGTATCCAACGACCACCCCAACGATCGAAAGAAGCGACGAGAGTACGTTGATGGCGAGGATCTTCATTTTTGACCAGCCACGATCCAAGAGAATCGCAAAATCCGCGATCTCCTGTGGAACTTCGTGGGCGATGATGGCAAGCGTTGTCGGAAGGGCAAGAGCGGGGTTTGCAATATACGCAAGCGCGATTACCACGCCGTCAAGAAAGTTATGGAGGCTGTCGCCTAGAATGATCAGGAGGGGGAGTGCCTCGGTGTGTTCTTCGTGCTCGGCCTCGCTGCGATGGCGGGCAAGGTATTTCATGAGACCGCGTTCAAGCGTGAAGAAGGCGGTAAAGCCGATCAGCACAAACAGGAATACCCGCGACGCCTCCGCTCCAGACTCGATCGCCTCGGGAAGAAGGTCAAGAAATCCCACCGCCAAAAACGCTGCGGCGGCAAACGCGATGAGCGGGGTCATGAATCGCATGATGAGTTGTGTGCGCCACAGGAGCAGAAATCCGCCTGCCAGAGAACACAGTCCGGCAAGGAAGCCGTAGAAGAGAAGGGTAGTCATAGGAGAATGGTAGGTGTCTACAGAATACCAGGATCATTGGTCTTGTCACGGGGGTACGGGTCACCGCTTACTTTTTTACCATTCATTCGCCAACTGGGGCACAACCCCTATCGGTTTTCGGTGTGCCAAAGTCAGCAAGGAGTGGTTTGTCTCGACGAAAAAATCTTGACCGAGAGCTAAAAATTGTGTTCAATCACATTGAGGGAGTAATAACTTCCCTCGAGCGATTGTTATGATTTTTTTGGAAAAACCCGAGGATTTTTCACCAATAATGGAAGCGTCGGGATGCGCGATGGAATATCAGGGCCGCGTTCTTCTTTTGTTTCGACACGTCTCCCGTCCACGCCCGATGACGTGGGGGTTTCCCGGGGGGAAGCTTGAGCGGGGCGAATCGCCCCTGGATGCAGTTGTGAGAGAGGTGCGCGAGGAGACCGGACTAATATTCGGTTCCGAGGAATTTTCGTTTCTCACGACTTTTTACGTCCGTTGGCCAGAGGGTGATTTTATCTATCATGTATTTCGGCTTGCGCTGCAAGACCTCCCCATGGTTCGTCTGTGCGAAGGCGAACACACCGAGTATCGGTGGGCGACGCCAGACGAGTCAAAGGACCTTGCCGTAATCAAGGATGGCGATCACGTGATTCGCTATCTTGCCGACGAACAACTACTATGCACCGCTTCATAATCGACAGCGAGCGCGATCGCATTTTTAAAGCGCGGAACTTCCATGAGCTTCTTGAGATCGCTCTTCCACTCGCTTCGCGCCTTCCCAAGCCAACGATTCAACTGTCAGGGCCCGTGACCACCGGCGGGCGTGGGTCGGTCGAGGAAAATGTCGCATTATTCCATGCGGCAACCGAACTTCTTACCCGCAAAGGGCATGCGGTTTTTGATATCATGGTGTTTCAGGAGTCCATGCTGCGCCTGATCGATGAACGCAGTCCGAACGAGTATTGCTTTGAACTTCTTGAGGTTTTTTTCGGCGGGGTCATCGGGTCGGGTCATATCAGCGCCGTACATTTCTTGCCCGGATGGGAGCAGTCAACTGGCAGTCGATGGGAGCGTAACTTCTGCCACAAAAATGATATTCCGATCATTGATTTTTCTCCCGTGCTGATCGCCGATCTTGAAGGCTTATCGATTACCCAGTAATCCGCCGATGAGTGCGCCGATTGCCATGGCGCATCCACCGACAACCAGGATTCGAAGACCGCTTTTGAAGGGATTGATAGCCGAAATTTTTCCTCGGAAAAATCCTAAAGACCAAAGTGCGAACAGCGAGAGCCCGATTGAGGTCCAAAATGCGGTGTCGCGCGGAAAGATGACATAGGGACCCAGGGGAATAAGTCCCGCAAAGATGTAAGAGAAAAACATGATCGCCGCGGCGTCAAGCGGTTTTTTCATCGGGACCTCCCGGTGCTCCTCAACCTCTTCTGCAGACTCCTCTGAGAGAAAACTCCCAACGCCCATCGAAAACGCTTCCACGAGAATAAGGACAATACCTGAGGTGACCAGTTCCCGTGTCGCGATGCCCGCAACGGCAATGCCGGCAAGAAATCCAAGGGTGGAAACAAGGCTGTCCTCAACGCCGAAGATGAAATTGCGCACGAAGATGATTTTTCCTTGGGGGACCATACTGTCAGTGTAGCAGTTCATCGAGTTGTTGACAATCGGAACTTTTCGGCGCGATAATGAACTCATATGAAAAAGAAACACGGATTTCCTCTGGTCCCCTTCATACTCGCCGCGGCGGTCATCGTCGGGGGAAGCGGATATTTTTTTTATACGGCAAAGAAACAGGAAACTGCACGCCCCAAATACGTCCTTGCAAAGGTCGAGCGAGGGTTTATATCTTCCTTGGTGTCCGGAACCGGGCAGGTGACGCCGCAGAATCAATTTGACGTGAAACCGAAAACCACCGGAACAGTACTCTCACTACTCGCACCCGCAGGCCGCGAAGTAAAAGCGGGGGATATCCTTGTCGAGCTAGACGCACGCGACGCAAAAAAAGCGATCCGGGACGCGCATGCCGCACTTATGTCCGCGCGACTAACTCTTTCCAAGTTGACACAACCGGTTGATCCATTTGCTCTTTTGCAGGCGGAAAACGCCATCATTCAAGCGCAAGAGGCAAAAGACAAGGCGAGTGATGATCTCACATCCGCAAAACTCGCATTGGAGAAATTGACCAAGCCCGCCGACGACCTCGCGGTTCTTCAGGCGGGAAACGCCGTAACCCAAGCGCGGGAATCGGAGGGCAAGGCGATTGATGATCTTTCTAAAACACGGGAGGACGCATTCAATAAAATTTCCGGCGCATTCATTGATATGCCCACGATTCTTACGGGGATCAATGATATTTTTATTCAAAGCACCATTGATCGGAATCAATCAAATCTCGATTGGTATTCAAATCAACTCATCAAATACCGATCAGATAAAATTACCCTGTATAAAAACGATGTGACACTCTCATACGGCGTGGCACGCGATGCGTACACGGTAAATTTTGAACACTACAAAGGAACAGCGCGCAGTGCAGACGCAAGCGCTCTTGACACACTCCTAAAAGAGACGGAGAGCACCGTACAGCGAATTGTCGAGGCGGTCAAAGCGGGAAATACTTTCCTTGATTATGTTGGAGACGCATTGAAAGAAATCAATGTCACTGTGCCGACAGTTCTTGCGACACACCAAAGCGCAATCGACACCTACACCACCAAGAGCAACGATCATCTCCTTGCGCTCTCAACCGCGCGGAAAACAATCGACACCGGGGAGAATGCAAAAAAGAGCTCTGCGCGCTCGATCAGAGAAAAAGAACAGTCACTCAGAGAATTACAAGAAGGTGCTGATCATCTGGACGTTCAATCGCAACAGCTCGTTGTGAAATCGCGACAGAACGCGTTGGAGAGTACAAACCGGGTGATAACAGAAAAAAAGGAGGCGCTTCTTAAGCTGCGAAAAGGAACTGAACTCATTGACATTCAGTCGCAGCAGCTCGCGATCCAACAGAAAGAAAACGCCCTCGCGGATGCCAATGAAAAAGTTGAAGAGTATACGGTTCGCGCGCCCGTGGACGGACTGATCGCGAATATGGATATCAAAATCGGGGACTCGGTTTCGCCGAGTGCGGCAATCGCGACACTCATTACGTCTCAACGGGTCGCGGAGATATCTTTGAACGAGGTTGACACGGCGCGCGTGGCCATCGGACAGAAGGCGACGCTTGAATTCGACGCGTTGCCTGAAGTGAGCATCTCGGGTTCGGTTGCCGACATCGACACGATCGGTACGGTTTCCCAGGGCGTGGTTTCCTACACCGCGACCATTCGATTTGACACGCAAGATTCGCGCATCAAGCCAGGAATGAGCGTGACTGCAAACATTATCACCGACTCAAAATCGGACGTGCTGCTCGTCCCCTTGAGCGCGATCAAATCACAGAATAGCTCCCAGTATGTCGAGACTCCCTCGTCCACCGACCGTGCGAGCCTTCAGGTTGGTGATGGTACGGGCGTTTTTCTGAAATCGTCCCCGCGCCGTCAAACGATTAGCACCGGCATTGCAAACGACGAGGTGAGCGAGGTCACCGAGGGGCTTGCCGAGGGAGATCTGGTCATTTCCTCAATCATTCAACAACAGGCAAAAGCGACATCATCGCAATCACCGGGCGCGCCTGCATTTCGTATTCCTGGTATGCCCGGCGGTGGAGGTGGGGGGCGCGGAGGCTTTCGATGACGGGATGATGGTATGAAAAGCTTGATCGAATGTCGTGACCTCGCGAAGTCATATAGGAACGGAGACCTTGAGACGCCGGTGTTGAGAGGGCTGACGTTTACCATTGCAGATGGGGAGTGTGTTGCGATCATGGGCCCGTCAGGATCGGGCAAGTCGACGCTCATGAATATTCTGGGGTGCTTGGATACGCCAACGAGCGGAACGTACCTACTGGATGGCCGGGACGTGTCCGATCTCTCCGACGACGACCTCGCGGCTATCCGAAACGAAAAAATTGGATTCGTATTCCAGTCATATAATCTCCTCTCGCGCACCACGGTATTTCGAAACGTACTTCTTCCGTTGGTGTATGCGCATACAAGCCGCGCGCATCGCGAAACAGCGGCCTCAAAGGCGTTACGGACGGCAGCGCTTCCTGACACGTTTTGGTCCTACCGTCCGAATCAACTTTCGGGTGGAATGATGCAGCGCGTCGCGATCGCGCGCGCGCTTGTGAACAACCCTTCATTGCTTTTGGCCGACGAGCCGACCGGAAATCTCGATTCAAAGACAGGTGAAAGCGTCCTGGCGGCGCTGCAGGCGCTGCATCGCACCGCAGGACATACCATTATCCTGATTACCCACGAACTCGCGGTCGCCGAGCATACCGGTCGTATCATTACGATTCGCGACGGACTGATTACTGAAGACGTGACGGTGTCACGTCCACGAATCGCAAAGACAGCATGACTATTCTTGATCTTGTCGAAGAGACCGCCACAAGTCTGACGAGCAACAAGGTGAGATCGTCTTTAACTATTCTTGGTATCGTGATCGGCATCGCATCCGTGATTGCGATGGTCTCGATCGGCCAGGGTGCTCAAGGTGCGATTCAATCGAGTATCGAAGGTCTTGGCTCCAATCTGTTGACCATTATTCCGGGCACCGCGCAACCGGGTCGTGGAATCATCTCATCCGGCAGGGGGACGGGGCAGACCTTGAAGAACGAAGATGCCGATGCGATTCGCTCCTTGCCCGGGGTCGCTGCTCTTTCTGAAGAACTTCAGCGTCGTTTCCAAATCATTTCTGAGGTTGGCATGAATACGAATTCGACCGTGATCGGCGCAACCGATGAGTATCTTGGCGTGCGCAATGTGATGCTTTCAAGTGGCGCATTTCTGTCCGGCGGACATATTCGTAGCGGCGCGCGCGTCGCGGTCCTCGGGCCCTCTGCCGCGAGCGATCTTTTCGGTACCGATGATCCTTTGGGTAAGACCGTTCGCATCAACAAGATCCAATTCCGGGTGATCGGCATTCTTGCCGCAAAGGGCGGATCGGGATTTTTCAACCCCGATGATACGATTATCGTGCCACTCTCGACCATGCAGAAAATCCTTGCCGGCGTCGACTACCTTTCGACCATTGCGGTTACGGTCACCGATAAGAACGGGATGACAGAGGTGAAAGATGCGGCAACCGCCCTTCTCGTTCAACGGCATCGGGTGAGTGATCCGGATTTTTCCATCATCTCGCAGGCTGATATTTTGGGAACTCTCAACCAGGTCACCACCGCATTCACGCTATTTCTCGCCTCCATCGCCGGAATCTCGCTCGTTGTCGGCGGGATCGGAATCATGAATATGATGCTCACGGCAGTGACCGAGCGCACGCGCGAGATCGGCCTTCGCAAAAGCATCGGCGCCAAATCACGCGATATCACGGTGCAGTTTCTTGCCGAGGCGGTTGTGCTCACGTTTATCGGTGGTATGATCGGGATAGTCCTGGGAAGCGGCGTCGCATTTGTCGTTTCCACCTTCGGCGGCATTGCCACGCGTGTCTCGCTTTCCTCGGTTGCCTTGGCATTTTGCGTGTCTGCCGGCATCGGGATCGTTTTCGGGTACTATCCGGCGCATCGGGCAGCGCGCTTGAATCCGATCGATGCGCTCCGCCACGAATAATTCATGAAAAGCAGCGTGTTTATGGGGAAGATTATTGTTCCATCGTTAATCGCGCTTCTGGTGGGAGGAGGAATAGGTTTTTATGGCGGGATGCAGTATGCAAAAAATACTCGCAGCGTATCAGAGGGTTGGGAAAGCCGCGCAAATGATCCTAATCTTTCTCCCGAGGAGCGTGCGCAGTTTATGGCGCGGCGTGGCAGCGGGCAGGGCGGGAAGCGAGGAGCGCAAAGCGGTCCCGGTACCCTAGGCGAGATCATTGCAAAGGACGAGACAAGCGTAACCGTAAAACTTCGCGATGGTGGATCAAAAATCATTTTTTTCGGATCCTCAACCCAGATCGTCAAGAGCATGAATGGTTCTTTGGCTGATCTGTCCATCGGCACAAACGTGTTTGCAAACGGAATGGCAAATGACGACGGCAGCATCGCCGCCGAATCGATTCAGATCAGAGCCGAAATGCCGCAAAGACCACGAGACAAAAAAGAGTAGACACGTGTACGCGTAGTTAATCAATTAAAGAATCTCGGCGAAGATCTGCCGAGATTCGTTATGAAGGAAATTTTGATCGCGATCAGAAACTCTCTGATCGGTTCGCTGTATCGGCAGTTGTGCAGACGTATATTCTTTTGTTTCGACGCTGAGCGCGTGCACGACCGGATGGTCCGTTTCGGAGTGTTTCTGGGCGGCAATCCCGCAACGAAGAAGGCTGTCGCCTTTTCATTTTCCTACTCTCATCCGGCGCTGGAGCAAACACTCCTCGGCATTCGGTTTAAGAATCCGATCGGACTTTCGGCAGGATTTGACAAGGACGCCCGACTGACGCGACTGATGCCCTCGGTCGGATTCGGATTTTGCGAGGTGGGATCGATCACCGCGCGGCCGTACGCGGGAAATCCGGGGAAACGACTCTGGCGGCTCGTCAACAGCCGCGGACTGGTTATTAACTACGGCCTGAAGAACGAGGGCGCTGATGAGATCTACAAAAGGATTACCGGTGAGCGGTTTGAGTTTCCGGTAGGAATCAGCGTCGCTCTTTCCAACGACCAAACACTCTGCGCAAGCGATGAGGCGATCGAGGACTACTGTACAACACTCAGGCTCTTTAAGGAGTGCGGCGCGTACACAACCGTCAACATCAGCTGTCCGAATACTCTTCTCGGACAACCTTTCGTCGACCCGATACTCCTTGACCGTCTTTTGGGCCGGATCGATCGCATTCAGTCTCCAAAGCCCCTCTTCCTTAAGCTCTCGCCGGATCTTTCGCAAGAGACCATCGATCGCCTCCTTGAGGTGTGCGTGTCTCATCGGGTAGCGGGGTACATTTGCTCGAACCTGGTCAAGGATCGCTCCCACGCTCGTCTTGCGGGAGACGTCGTGCCGAATATCGGCGGGATTAGTGGAAAGCCGATGGAGGACGCTGCAAATGCACTCATCGCGCAGGTATACCGTTGGACCGGCGGGACAGCCGTGATTATTGGTTGCGGAGGAGTATTTTCCGCACAGGACGCGTATACGAAAATTCTTCTGGGCGCATCCCTCATTCAAATGATTACGGGGATGATCTATCAAGGCCCGCAGGTAGTTAGCGAAATAAATCAGGGACTTGCGAGACTCTTGCATAAAAACGGTTTTGCAAATATCGGCGAGGCGGTCGGGACCATTAGACCTGTCGCGCAATAACTCTTCTGCTGTAATCATGATTTTTCGGCTGCAAACAATTCACCGCTCGTCGATGAATACGCCGTATTCACCTCCT
>JBBTRP010000066.1:11540-13208 GCA_038065125.1 Patescibacteria group bacterium | reverse complement strand
ACCCACACCAACAGCTCGCCCGACGCCGCCTCCACGACTTTTTTCTCTTTTGCGCCGGTTTTTACGCTCACGGAATACCTCACACGCCCGGAACGTAGTGTCGCACAATGTCGCGAACACGATTGATGGGAATGGCAAAACTAATATTATTGGACCCAAGCACGGTTGCGACGTTCACGCCGATAGCCTTGCCGTCAAACGTCAGCAGGGGCCCGCCGGAATTTCCCGGATTGATTGCCGCATCAGTTTGAATCACGCCCGAAAGCTCCTCTGACTCCCCGCGCGGCCCCGCCGCCTTCACCGTCCGGTCAAGGCCCGAAACAATCCCGCGTGAAACCGAGTTATTGTACTCGCCAAGAGCGTTTCCAATCGCGACGACCGACTCCCCTAACTCGATTTTTGAAGAGTCGCCAAGGCGAATCGAGGAATATCCCTCCCCTTCTATATCTAAAAGCGCGACATCCACCTCTCCGTCACGATAGATGACCTTGGCCTTTTTCTGCCCGCCCGTACTCAAAAGAACCATATACTCTGCCGCCTCATCAAGCACCACGTGCTTGTTGGTCACAATATATCCGTCGTTTGAGATTAAAAATCCGGTGCCCGCGCCAACCTTCTTCTTGGTCGTCCCCCGCTGTCGATACACCGGCACGCGAATGCCGAAATCCTGGAAAAACGGATCGTTCCCAAACGGATTCTGATACGTCACCTCTAGTTGCGGTACATCCCTTGATATCACGATCGAGACCACCGCCGGCGCTGTTTTTGCAACCGTTGCCGTGAGTCGATCGGGTTGCGGAAATTGAGGAATCGACTGCGGCACGCTCATCACGGACGGTTTTCGCTTCTGGAGACTCTCGATCTTTTTCTCAAGCTCGGCGATCTCGTTAGCGCGCTCCTCTGTTGAGATTGAGGGCTGATCTAGTACGGTCAACGGCTCCCTCTCGGCGAGTATGCCCAAAGACTCTTCAATCGTTACGAGTTTCTGCTCAAGGGCCCGGAAGCGCTCTTCGGTTGCATTGATCCTATCCTGCACACGATTCGCGTACAAAAAAATCCCCGCTCCCAAAGCTCCCGCAGTCAACACTCCAATTGCAATAACAAAACGAAGTTGCATACGAACAGAATCGTATCACCCGCGCGTCAGAATGGAAATACTGACCTCGCCAATCAAAAACAAGAGATAGATAGTGACCAGTAAGAACCCCTCTGTCCGGGAAAATCGTTTGCCGGATCGATAAAACAGATAGAACGAAACCAAGAGGAGCAGTGCAAACAACATCAAATGCACAAATCCGAGCGACCGCGCCACCACAAACGGGCTGATAAACCCAAAAATGCCGATGAGAAGCGGATCCACAATCACCGACCCCATGAGGTGACTCATGGAGAGCTCCTTCATGTTACGCTTCCACGACCTCAGCATGACAGTGATCTCAGGAAGATTCGTCCCGATCGCAAATACCACGAGCCCCGCAAAAAATCCCGAGATGTTGAAGTGAACAAGTAGAATCTCACTGATCTGGACGATAAGATTGGAAAGAAGCAGTAACGAGACCATGCCCAACCCCATCACGAAGAGCTCAAACAAAAACTCCTTCTGGCTCATGGTGGTCGGACGAGCTTTCCGCTCCCTCCCCGCCTGGTGCGTCGAGTACAGATAATACA
>JBBTRP010000066.1:0-11440 GCA_038065125.1 Patescibacteria group bacterium | reverse complement strand
GTCGGACGAGCTTTCCGCTCCCTCCCCGCCTGGTGCGTCGAGTACAGATAATACAGAATCCACACATACCACAAAATCAGAAGCGCGCTATCAAGGCGCGAGATTGTCCCGTCAAGAGCAAAGACGATCGGCAAAAACAAATACCCCAGAAGCGGCACGATCCGATGCGACTTCCCATCCGTCTTGATGGACCTGTTCAAAATGATGCTCACCCCAAAGACAAGCCCCAAAACAACCATCAAGCTGCCCATGAGGTTTCCCAGCGAGACCTCCGGCACATTATTGACAAGCGAGTTCAGCGCGATGGAGAACTCGGGAAGGGAGGTCACGAGTCCCAAAATAATCCCGACGAAGAATACTTTCACGCGCGCAAGCGTGCAGAACCTTCCGACCGCGTCGACCACCTGATCGGCGGTCTTGCCGAGTAGAAAAAACAAAAGTCCCAGGAGAATGACGGCGAGAAAGTAGATCATAATGCGGGAAGAGTCACTCGAGCCCCCTTTTTGATACCGGCGCGATGTGCGTTGCCCGCGGGAACCTCGAGCACGAACTGTGTGGGCGAGGAGGGAGTGTAGACGGTCGGATAACTCTCCGGCGCCACGCCCGAGTGAACGGACACCACGGTGCGATCCTCCCCGATCCAGATGATATCAATGGGAAAATTCATATCTTTCATCCAAAACCACGGGGAGCCGCTCTGGGGAAAGTAAAAAAGAAGACCGGTGCCTTCGGGCAGGGATTGCCGTCCGGAAAGGCCTTTACGGCGCTCAAGTTCTGTGCGCGCAAGCTCGACCTCGAATGTCGCAGAACCGATCGTCACCTTTGCCCGGGACGGCGGCGCCATCACGAACGGCTCTGTTGCAACAAATGCGTGGTTTGACCCGCCGCCGACTTTCCGTACCTCAAGTGGCGAGGGATTCTGGGATCGTGCCGCGCGCTCGCGTTTTCCGATCGAAGCAGCTGCCACAAACGCCAGTTCCGCCAAAGAAAAAATAATCACACCGCAACAAAAAGCGACGAGGTAGTTGCCCTTCAGAATCCCACGGTCTTTGGGTTGGAGTTTCTGCACAGCAACAACCGAGCGTATTATGGGTTGTTGTCTTCGCGTAAGATTCTTCATGATCATTCAGTATACCATACTCCGATTGACATCTTCTCGAATCCGTGGTCTTCTTTAGAGCAAACGAGTAGTGCTTTTTTCGTGTTAAGGAGGCCACACGATGGGACACACAGGTCTGCCCCCAAACGCCATTGTCCTCGGACTCCTACTCTCGCACGAGGAGGGGTCTGGGTCACTTGACGCCAACGAACTCGCGCGATGGTTCCTCGACTCGCATCACGGAGCTCCGGGGTTCATCGGCTCGGCCGACACGCTTCCTGCGCTACGCGTCGCCCTCGAACTCGCGGAACTCTCGCTCGGGCGGGTCAAGCGAGTCTGGGCGTACCCCGAGTTGAGCGTTGTCAGGAAGGGGCAACAGTTCATGCACCTCGCCACCATGTATAAGGTCCTTGCAGGCGCGGAAGTAGCAAGCAACGGACTGGCGAGATTCGCTCTCGCCATCACGGACAGCAAGCCGTGCCTGGAGCAGGTCTGGCAGTGGGTCGGGAACATCATGGGTCCACGATCCTCACCCCCCTTCATGCCCGGAGGTCTCATCACGCTGACCTTCTCTCCTCAGGGCAAAGTGCCCCATCTCGCCTTCCAGAATCTCGCGTACTGCGAACCGCTCAAACCGAGCGACGAGCCGCCGGCGATCGAACTGGTCACCGCGAGGCACAAGTTCACTCCGACCAAGATTCAGGAGGGATAACCGTCACAAGCGCACGCGGACAGGTTTTTCCCCTGCCCCGTGCGCTTCTCTACTTTACAGGAAGCCTCATCACTGTTCCTTTTTTCGCATCAACCTTCACGCAGTCGCCGTCCTTGACCGCCGAGGTAATTGATCCAAAACCGACGATACACGGAATACCCAGCTCGCGCGACACGATCGCCGCGTGGCAGGTGAGCCCGCCCTCATCAGTAAGAATTGCGGCCGCTTTTCGCATCACCGCGACAATGCTTGGCGTGGTGGCGACCGAAACCAAAATGTCGCCCTCGTTCATTTTTGCCATGTCATCCGGGGAGTTGATAACCCGAACAATCCCCTGCGCGACTCCGGTACACGCGGGCGTGCCGTAAAATTCAGATCCCTCTATCGAGTGCGTCTCTTCTCGCACGTTCTTCTTGATAAATTCACGCGCATGTTTACCGCTCAGAACTCGCACGGTATTCTTTGTCGGGAACGTAACATGGCACGTGTAGAGATCGTCCACCACCCGCGGCGTGACGCTCCCCTTTTTCAGACTTTTCCACAGCAACTTCTGCTCCAACGACCGTGCGTGCTTGAGTGAAATTCCAAGTCTGCGCGCAACCTCGCGGAAAAAGGGCTCGAGGTGCCAATATGACTTCGCCTGGTAATCCTTTCGCCGTGGTTTTGCCCACACAATATCGCCCAAGACGATGATCTTTTTTTCGCGCGCGGAAAGCGGCATCCGCTCAAGAAGTTCTTTGCGGTTCGCAAGCGTTGCCGCGCGTTCGCGTTTCCACTCTGCAAGAAGAGCTTGGGGGCGTACGCTTCTTCGCGCCCAATCTTGCATCACGCCGAAAAAGTCGCGCTCTGTCCATGCGGGACCGGCATAGGAATGATACACCCATGCCCATTTCTTCGTGTGCTTTTTGAGCAACTTTTGTACCCGGGGAAATGACTCGAAAGATCCGGACGCGACACGACCGCGCTGCCCGGATGGCACTGCTTGAGCATACAGTTCAAGGAGTTCTTTTTCCTGCTCGCGGGAAAACGAGTCCCGTACCGGCTGGGTTAATACTGCAAATGTACGCGCAGCGTCTCGTTTCGGAACGGCTCTTGCAACGATCGCGCGCACCATCGCGTCAAGGCCGTTTGGTCCGAACGACTCATCGAAGCCGACAAGGAGGATTCCAATCGCGTACTGCCGCGCATCCAACTCGGCAAACCGATCGTACGCCGTTTTCAATTTCGCGGCGGACCATCTCGAAAGATCCGCCTCTCGGATCGTGCCGGTGTACCGGTTCATTTCTTTCGCCAAGACATCAGATTGGCGGATCCACTTCTTGATGAGGCCGGGATTTTCCAGCACGCGCGACACAAGAATCTTTTGAAGATTCTGAACATCTTTGAGATTCACAAAATACTTGATCGCGTCTTTTTCTGACCAAATGCCGATCGGAACGAACGGTAATCCGAATTCCGTATGCCATAACTGACAGAACCGCGGCCAGATCTCGTTGCGCATCAGCGGCGAGTTGAAGTCTTTCCAGTGAACGGTGTATTTTTTCTTGTGCGCCATAATGTTTAATGGTGTTTCACAATAAGTATATCATATTTCCTTATAACCAATATGCTTTTACCCGTGCAAATCTTGACAAAAAGCGGAAACTATGCTATACTGATAAACGCTTTTGGGAGTAAAAACTCTTGATTTTTCAAGCGTTTTTCTCCAAAACGATCATTACAATCGAGCGGTTAGACGAGGATGCGGTTCGCCCCTTCATGGTACGCGCCATAAACGGGCGATCCGCATCAGACACCTGTAGCACGGTTGACCCGGGTGTCATCACGCAAGAAGGAGTTCGATCGGCTACTCCTTCGAGGAGTGCGGCATTGCCGTGATTCACTTCGTGGACTACTGCCAGGCCGACGAGGGGGTGCGGATCTCGTACCTCGGCGTGATCGGCCAGCTCGAGCCGGCTACCGCGAGCTAGACCTCGCCACCCAACCGACCAACACCCTCGACCGGGCGGAATACGACCTCACCGTCCTTTCCGCCCGCCCATCTTCTTGGCAGTTTTTTTAACAAAGACTTTCAAGACGACAAAAGAACCCTTCGACAAGCTCAGGGTTCTTTTGCATACAGTACCGTGTTTTTAGGAGATGTCCTGAACGGGAATAACCTCAAGATCCCGACTCAGGGGATAGCGCTCGCGCGAGAGAGAGATAACCGCGCTACGCTTTTTTGATGAATGCCGCTCCGCAAAGTACGCAAGTCCCGCGACGTCACGCTCATCAATACGAGATGCGCGCTTTATTTCAATAAAGGTCAGCTCCTGCCCATCTTGCAACACAAGATCAACTTCATGGCCCTGTTTATCACGAAGGTAAAACAGGAACGGGCGCACCCCCCGGAAAAGATAGCTCTTGTATACCTCACCAACGACAAAGGTCTCAAAGATTGCCCCTGCCATTGCGCCCGCTTCAAGCGTTTCTTTTGTTTTCCATTGGGTAAGATAGGCGGCGAATCCGGTGTCCAAAAAATACAGCTTTGGACTTTTGATCAATCGCTTTGAGAAATTATTCGAAAAAGGTTGCAGAAGAAAAAGTTGACCCGTTGATTCAAGAATGCTAATCCACTCACGGGCGGCATGGACCGAAATGCCGGCATCGCGCGCCAGCTCGGAATAGTTAAGAAGCTGCCCGGTACGCGCAGCACACAGTTGAATGAACGTATGGAATTCTGAAAGTTTTGTCACACCGAATAAATCGCGCAAATCGCGATCAAGGTACGTCTGTATGTATGAGTTATAAAAAAGCTCAAGAGACGGTGGATTTTTTTGCCACAGTGCCGGAAACGAACCGCGAAATATGGCGCCGAATATGTCGTCTGGCTTTTTTCTCAATGAGCGGCGGGCATGAAGAGTAAATGGCTGAGGAGCGCGCGGCACGCGTGCTAGCTCCGCTGACGAGAACCCAAGCATCGAAAGAATAGCAACACGACCGGCAAGTGACTCTTGTACGTGGCGCAACGACGCAAACTGCTGAGACCCGGTAAGCCAATACTGCCCCATCTTTTTACTCTTATCGACGCGAAGCTTTAATGCCGGAAATAATTCCGGGACATATTGAACCTCATCGATAAGAAGGGGGGCGGGATGAGAGTCGAGAAATAGGTCGGTGTCCTTCTGAGCAAGAGCGCGCACGCGAAGATCGTCAAAAGTCACATACGACACACCGAATTTCTTGGCAAGGTGCAACAGCGTTGTTGTCTTGCCGACTTGGCGCGGTCCACCAACATACAGAACCTTAAACGTCTTATGGGCATCAATAATTGTTTGCTCGATGTAGCGAGGGGTATACATACAGAGATATGACCATTTTACTTTATTAGATTAAATTGGTCAATATCAAGCATCGCTGTGTTATGCTATTTTCACGATCCCCTTCTCTGCAATCACTTCCACGCGCGCACCGTCCTGAATCGCCGTCATCGCATTCTTCAATCCCACAATGCACGGCACGCCGAATTCGCGCGCGACAACCGCCGCATGGCAGGTGAGGCCGCCGACCTCGGTGATAAATGCCGAGGCTCGCTTCATCGCGGGCAAATAGTCGACCGTTGTCGCGTAGGTCACAAGAATATCTCCTTTCTTTACCTTCCCATTCTCTGAAGGGCTCTTTACAATCCGTGCCGTGCCTGTCGCGCTTCCCGGACTACCGCACACGCCGCGCGACTCATCCGACCCTTGGATCGGCTTGACATACGATTCGATGTGCTCGAACAATGCCTGCGACTCTTTCTCGGAAAAATTCTTTCTTTTTTTCATCGCCCGATCAAATCCCCACGCGATAATCGTCCCCTTCTTTCGTAAGGCTTCCTGCGGATCAAGCGTACCTTTCAGCGCAGAGACGATTTCATCTTCGTAGAGCGTGCGAAGCTGCTTGACAGAAAGGCCGAGTCGCCGGGCAATTTCCCGATAGATCGGCAGAAGATAAAACCCTGCATAGCTCACGATATACTCCGCTTCATTGCGCGTGTCCAGCGCGAGACCGAAGTCGATGAATGTCTGGAGGTCGCGCTTTGTGATATCGTAGCGGCGGACGCATTCGGCGATGTCTGTATTGCGTTTTTCTCTATATGAAACGAGCTCATCATACTCGATCTGGAGCTTTTCTGTTTTTCGTTTCTGGAGCGTTCTGATCTCCTGCGCATAATGCCCCTCGTCCCATGGCTCGCCAAAGGTAAAGACCGGCATCCAGCCATAGGCGCGCGCAAGTGTTCGCGCTGCGTTTGCAAGAGATTCCTTCCGTGCTTTAACCGAAAGCGCTGCGTCAAGCACCGCCCGCTTTTCTTCCAGCGTTGTCGAGATTTCTTCGGGTTTGATAAAAGTGAAGAGGACTCGATAATATTCGGGTGAATCTTTTGGGGTGCCACACCGCCTCACAAGGATTTTTTCCATGAGAGGCGTCCAATAATCTTCTCCAAGCCATCCGAACTGGTCATACACGGTTGCCCGGTGCGCCCAATGGCGATTGGCACGATACAGAGAGATGAGCTTTTGCGTACTCATACGTGCGAAGGACGCACGGTGAGTGAGATTTTTCCGGGCGAGACGCTTAAAAGAGTAAAAAGTTCTTAGTACCTGTTCAAGCTTCGTGCGCTCTGATCGAGTCGTCTCTGTAATAAAGGCGTGGAGTTTCTTGATATACGAAATAGGGACATAGACGTGCTCATACCCATCATCAAGCGTACAGATATGGAGGAGACCCTTTGGCAATCCAAAAAGACGGCGGAAATAATCCGAGGTTTCTTCGGTCATCCAATTCTCAACGTCTGCAGGCAATAACGCCCACTTTCCCATCTTCAACAACTTCGTTTTGAAGTAGTGGCTTTTCATGCAAAAAACTTCCACGTTATTATTAGCCCTGTCGCGTAATAAGCTTCGTAGCGAAATTATGAATTTTCGAGCGAAAACAATGAAGCGGGAGGAGGTGAATACGGCGTATTCATCGACGAGCGGTGAATTGTTTGCAGCCGAAAAGTCATAATTGCAGCAGAAGAGTTATTGCGCGACAGGGCTAGTGTATGCGAACAATCGCCGAGTCCGCGTCAACCTCGACCCGATCGCCGTCTTTGAGGACCTGGGTTGCGATTTTTGTGCCGATCACACACGGAATTTGCAGCTCCCGCGACACGATCGCCGCGTGGCTGGTCACCCCGCCGATATCGGCAACAATCGCCGCAGCGAGTTTCATTGCGGGTACCAGACGCGGGTTGGTTATGTGCGATACGAGGATATTCCCCTTCTCCATCTTGCGCATATCGTCTGCGGTATTCACGATCTTCACAATTCCGGCGGCACTCCCCGGCGATCCCATATCACCGATGAGCTCTGACACCGCCTCGCCGCTGTGCGCGGTTGTCTGTTCAAGATAGCCGTACGCGTTTTGCGCCGCTTCTCCGTAATACTCGCAGAACTTCCCGTCGTGAAACTCAAGTGCATACATTGTGCTCCTCCAGTTCAACTGATCCACATCAATCGTTCCGCCGCTCAGGAGCTCGATAATTTCATCCGGTTTCAAAAACCACGTCTGGGTCAGCGAAAGTTGGTGGTCCCGCGCTATCTTTCGAAACATCGGATCCAGTACCCAGTAGCAGTACCACGACACATCGACCCGATACGCCTTCATCAGAATAATCCGCTCGATCATTAGCGCGATATGGAGCGCACTCTCCCCGATGCCATGTTCGGTGATCGTCGCCCTCCGCTGGTCTTCGATCTCGCCCCGATACTGTTCCTCGCTCTTTTTCAGCCGTTTTCGTTCGGGGTCGTTTTTGAGTGCGTCAATCCGTTCAAAAAAATACTCCTTCCCGTACCCTGGTCCGCCCGTCCAATCGCCGCCGAGAAACGAATACGCCGCCCAATGGCGCTCAAGTTCTTTCTCGTCCCCCGAATCGGCGAGTGAAAGAAGCCCTTGCTCTTCTTTTTGTAAAAAACTGTACTGCCGTGGTTTTGTCAGGATGTTGGCGACGGGCGCGATCTGATTTTTGGGAACGCCGCACGCGGCCAGATCTTTTTTGAACATATCGCCAAGAAAGGAGTATCCGTGCTCAAGCAAGTTCGGCGCCTGTCCGCGCACCCACGCCTCTTCGTGGATTCGGTACAGGTTCTCAAACGCGTCCGCAAGTTCTGCATTTGACAGCGTCTCGACCCGACGATCGAAGAGCTCCTCACTTTGCCGTTTCAAGGTGTCGACATACTCTTCGATCTCGTCAAGGAGCGAGAGCAGAAAACCCTTGTTCTTTTTTTCACGTTCAAGAAGCACGCGGCCGGCGGCCTCAAGCGCGCCGGCAACATTGAACATGAAAAGCTCACGATTCTTGTAGAAAAAAATACCGCGGAACTTCCCGACGCCGTACAGCTCATCGAGCCGCCGTAAAAACGCCATGGTCGGCGACCAGAGCGACCAAAGCGGATACTGCGGAATCCGCTCCCATAGATACCACGAATGTTTTTTCAGGTCAGGGATCGATCGCCGCATGCGCGTGTTACTCGATGCGAATTCCGGTTGAATACACCTCCCACGCGATCGGATTGGGCGTGTCGCTATGCAGGTCTCGCTCTTCAATAAGAATCGGCTCGATGCGCCTGTCCACGTCCGGAGCAATGCTCCACAGCTTCATATCCTTTCGGAAGCTGGCAGCAGATTTTTTTTTCACAACAACAGCCACGTCAATGTCGCTCCATGCACGCGGGGTGCCCTTTGCGTGAGAACCAAAAAGGTACACATGAGAAAATGAAACGCCTTTTCGCCGCAATTCATCCGCATAGGAATGGACGATCTTTTTCACTGCTTGTTTTTTTCCAGATACTCGCATAGGAATTGATAGAGTGCTTGGATCTTCTGTATATAATGCTTGGTAAACTTCGGGGTGCACTGCTTATGAAACTCGAACTTGTCGTCAGGATACCGTGCCCGGACATTAAAACGATTCACTTGTGCAAGAAGCTCTCTCTGGTTTGCGTCGCGTGGTAGTCCGCCTCTCTCCCAAAGCTCGATCAAATTGTGCAAATACGGGGTCGGGCTCTTTGTGTGTTGGGCTACAATTGCTTTCAGAATCTTCTCAAGTACAAGATGCCCGAAAAAGAGCGCGTCGGCATACCGCTTGCCTTTATAGAGAAGCTGCATTGTCGTATACGAGTCGGCGGCGGTTATCTTCCAGTATTTGATCAACTTTTTCTGCGAAGCAGATGAGAGCATAGTAGTGAAATCATAGCAAAAAAGTAACGGCCTCACAAGCAGACCCAGCGGCGGTGCTTCCGGGAGATTATGCGGCATCCCCTTTCGGCTTCAACAGCTCCTTGCCCCTTTTCGCAAGCTCCCTGAGGCGCTCCTCGTCGATGCCGTACTCCTGGCCCCTCAGAATGAGTTTCAGCGCGAGATCCCCGTTTTCATCGGTACGCGCGTCAATCGTGTACCCCTCCATCGGCTTGATCGCGCCGCCGATCTCTGCAACATTCTGAAAGCCACGCGCTTGCCGCCCGTCAACATCGCGTAGCATTACCTGCTGGAGAAACGCGTCGGCATTGGGTGCGTGTGTGAGATTTTTTAAGAGAACATCCGAGGAGTCTTTCAGGCGCAACACCATGCCCAGTTCCACACCAACACGATACGCAAGGAGCGCGGCCACATCTTCGGGCGGAAGTGTTGTGCCGGACGAGTCGGCATGGTCGAGGTAGTACTGCACCAGCTCGTCGTAACTGTGCTTGATGAGTTTTGACTCGTCCTGCTCCTCGGGATTTTGAAACGCCATTGCACGATAAAATTTTGGATCGAATGTGAGTACATCCAGTTCACGCTTCTCGCGAATAATGAACGGCGTAAACGTTGCGTCTTTGTTAGGATACGTTGCCTGGGGTTTTTCAATATCCTTAAGTTTCAGGTTGATGATATGCGCTGCGTTTTCTGAGTCCTCCAGTCCTTCCAACTGGAGGTCGGCACTCTGCTGCGTACGTTTCTTGGGACTTGCATACCCCTTGACCCCTCCCGCGGGCACCTCAAGAGTTGCACCTTTTTCGCGCTCCTCCCGAACTCCTTTTTCCGTGAGCGCGTCCAGACTCTTGCCGGTCAGGGGATCTTTTTGGGGATCGCCATGACGCTCAATCACGATCTGAACATGTACATTGCGTCCTTTTTCGTGGTCGTACTCACGCGGCTTGAAGTAATTGGCACTGAACTGTTCGGCGGGCTTTGCGGTCATAGAAAACTAGAGATCATGAACAAAAACCACTCAAAATACTACATCCTAGACAAGACTAGGTCAATTTTCGTTATGATTATAAAGGCCACGCTCGAGTGGCTCATGGCCAGACTGCTCCGCAAGTCGCCAGTGGAGCTGGGCTACTCCTTCGAGGAGTGCGGCATTGCCGTGATTCACTTCGTGGACTACTGCCAGGCCGAAAGGGTCTTCTACCACGAGCCCCGGGGCACCTACCTCGGCGTGATCGGCCAGCTCACGCCAGCCGCCGCAAGCTAACGCCCTACTTAACCGACCAGTACTCTCGACCGGGCGGAATGCGACCTCACCGTCCTTTCCGCCCGCCTATCTTCTTGGCATTTTTTCTCAAAAAAGACTCTCAAGATGAAAAAACAACCCCCGATAGCCATCGGAGGGTTGTTTTTTGCGGTATAAAAAATCGGGAGTCACAAGGCGGTTATTTATTTAATCTTTTTTTGAGTTTGGTATCAAAGGTGACAAGATCGGTGTCCTCATACTGCGCCCAGGCGGCAAGATAGCAGTCGACGAAGTGTTCGCCCAGGCGATAGCGATCAATGGCGGACAACAAAATATCCCGCTCCAAGACGTCCAGCCATCTCTGACTCAAAAAAACCTCGAAGACGTCCGCGATCTCATGGGGGGATTTTTTATAAAACGAGTCGAGGACGAAGACAGTTTCGGCAACAATGATCGGGAGTATAACGAGGGAGCATCGCCCCTTCTGAGCCCCCTGGAATATGTCCTTCGCGAGCACCAAATGCGCGGGGTGATCTCCGACGAAGAAACGTAAAAGAACGTTCGTATCAAGAACGCTTTTTCGCATACCGAGGCCAGTGTTTGGCAAACGCCTTTCGGGCTTTCCGCAATTGAGGATCAGAGAGCTTCACCTTTCCTTTCAACACTCCCTGAAGAGACCAGAAATCAGCTTTCGGCGTCACGATAATACGCTTCCCATTTTTACTGACGATCGCTTTGACCGACGTGGTAACACCGAACTCCCTCAGAATGGCCTTGGGAACGGTCAGTTGACCTTGACTAGTAATGGACACGATGCGGTGCTTACTCTTCATGAAATAATGGACTAACTAATACCATTATTATTACACTATCCATTATACCCGTCAATACTTCCAATCTCCGCCAATGAACAACGATCGTAGTTTATTGGCGGTGATGCACGCTAGGTGAGCGTGGTGATCGGACGGCTTTGGGTGATGTAGTATTTTTTCTTTTCGCGGGCCCATTCGATGTCGCAAGGAAAGCCGTAGTGCTTCTCAATGTGTACGACCAGCTTTGCGAGTTCAATAATTTCTTTGCCTGCCAGCTTCTGACTGTTCTTCCGCGTTGCCCGAATCGCTTTCCACGCACT
>JBBTRP010000065.1:5528-6917 GCA_038065125.1 Patescibacteria group bacterium | reverse complement strand
TTCAAGGGTGGCGAGGGTGACTTCAAGGGAGACTTTAAAGGCGACTTCAAGGGTGACAACAAGGGTATCATCGATCCTGCTTTTAAGCCGATGGACAACAAGGGTATCATCGATCCTGCTTTTAAGCCGATGGACAATGCTGTCGGCGGAACTCAAGCCGGAGTCCAGGCCGGGATGCAGAGTGGCGTACAAGCTGGCATGCAGGCAGGAGTACAGACTGGAGCCCAGGCCGGCGTACAAGCCGGGATGCAGGCAGGTGTTCAGACTGGTATGCAGGGTAGCGCCCCTTCAATGGGTGGGGGCGTGGTTGCTCAAGCAGCTCGTGGCGGATTTATCGATGTCAAAGGATCTTTGCCTAAATGCAGTGAGCTTGCAGCTAGGAAAATGGGCGGCGGTGAACGGCGAGGCGGATCTGAAGCTCGCGGCGGTGAGGGCGATCGCGGTCAGGGTGATAATGGAATGATGGACGAGGGCCAGGGCGAACCGTACAATCCGCAGGATGACCCCGCAGAGATTCGTCGGATGCTCCAGATGGATCAGAATATGTTCAACCGGCCTGAATTTGCCCCCAAGAGAGGTGCGAAGAAAGTAAAGGGAGCAAAGTCCGGAATAGCAGATAAGGTCCTTACCGCGGTCACACGGCTCCCCGCTCTCTGCAAGCTGGATCCTCTACCCGCAGACCTGCAGGAGTTGGTGGGGAGTGCAGAAAAAATGGCTTCTCTCTACGGTAATTTGAAGAAACTTGAAGACGATGAGGTGCTCGAGCTTGACGGCTACATGTCTACCTATAAGGATTTTGAGCCGGTCTGCAACATGCTTGGCATGAACGAGAACATGCTAAAAAACTTTGACGACACCATTAAGAAAGCTGATGCTGCTATTACAAAGAAAGCAAGAAAAAAAGCAAACCCGGAACTCCTCGATCTTCTCAAGACGATCGTGAGCGACGTTCGAGGAGAGCTTACAGCTACGCGAACAGCGCTGGCAACGCTCAAGAATGAAGAAGAAAAGGGAGGAGAGCCCGGCCAGCCCTTTATGTCCCCCTTTATGGAGGAGATGAAACGTTTGAGTGAGGCGCTGGATGCTCTGTCGGATAAATACGGAATTGCGGATGAGGAGGCGGAGTGCAGTGATCTCTTCCATGATGTGATGGGTCTGAACAACGCTATTCTCAAGTCACTCGGCACTCGTCGAGTTCCACAGGTGCCGCCGGCAATGTGCCAAGATGATTTCGGCGGACCCGGCGGTCCCGGCCCTGGAATGGGCGGATCGGGTCCTCGGTAAGGCATTCAATCAGGAAAAAACGCGAGCCAGTTCCATTAATGGATCTGGCTCGTCGTTTATAAAGGTGGTAAACTTAAAAAGTTAAATGCTATTAGATTGCTTGTA
>JBBTRP010000065.1:0-5428 GCA_038065125.1 Patescibacteria group bacterium | reverse complement strand
ACCGCGCCTGCAGACCCCCAGAAGCCGGAACAAAAACCCGAAGTAAAGCCGGATCAGCAAGTAAAAGCCCCACAAGACCAGACCGGGGACCGTCGTGATGACCGTAGAGGAGGGGAAAACCTCCGTCCTGAAGATACTCGGTCATTCGGAAAGTCCGGCCAGAACGAGGAGCAGTTTAACAAACAGGAAGAAGAACGTACGAAGCGAGATGAGGAGCGGATGAAAAAGGATGACGAGCGCCGCACAAAGGATGACGCTCGCATGAAAAAGGAGCAGGATCGCCAGCTCTCGTCGATGAAGAAAAATTATAGCCGTCAGGCAAAGGGAATCTCTTCGATGCGGAAAAAGATTACTCGTCTTGAAAAGACCCTTTCAAAGTGCGGCGTCGGAATACCGAAAGAAACCCTGAGCGCCCTGGATGCCGTCGACACCCTCAAGCCGAAGGTGGACGCGGCAAAGGATATGGATGAGTTCCAGGGACACATGGAGGAGATGGAGGGTCACATGCAGACGATTCGCGAATCAGAGGGACAGTTCGGGATGCTGGATGGTTTTTGTGGACAGATGCTTCCGCAAGCCGAGCGCATGCTGAAAGATTTACGCAAGACAAAACCGCTCGAGAAAATGATCGCAAAGAGCGGAGACCTTGTTGACGAGCTCAACGAACTCCTCGCCGGATACAAAACCGAAGTTGAAGCGCTTGCAGGAGTGTTGGCCAAGGCAAAAGAGACCGCATCGAGTGACCCGCAAGAAGCGATGGAGTCACTGCAAACAGACTTTTTCGGCTCGATGGACACGGTATTCAATAAACGGGGTCAAATCGAAGCAGTCAGCCAATCGAAAAAGGGCGTTGACATGCTCACCAAACAGCTCACCTCGATGAAAAAGAAGCGTGATAAGCTGGCGAAGAAAGAAGGGGCGGATGTTACCGCACTTACGGCAGCGCTTGAAAAGTTGGAAGATTCCCTGGGAGAGATCAAGGCAGTCCGAAAAGCAAAAGGTGATCCTGAAGAGATGATGGAGCCATTTCTGGAGGCGTTTGGCGCCCTCGAAGAGGCGTCAGAAGCACTCCAGGAGCTTGGCGGCGGACAGAACGACTATACTCGTCAGTTTATGAAGATGATGGGTCCCCCCGGCGGCGGACCGGGTGGTCAGGGTGGTCCGAGAATGGATTTTGGCGTGCCATCATTCGGCGGCATGATGGGTGGTCAAGGCCGCGGTGGCGATATGATGGAGCGTCGCGGACCTCCTCAAGGCGAGGAGATGATGGATCGCGGCGGGGATCGTGGCGGCGGGGATCGTGGCGCCATGATGGACCGTGGCGGCGACAGTTTTGATCGCGAGTCACGCGGTGAGGATCGCGGCCCACGCAGAGAGTTCTAGTTTTCCCACTCTCTCAGTAAAAAAAGAACCCTCCGAGTGTGATCGGAGGGTTCTTTACTGAAGGGTTAATAAAATGAATAACCAGTCCCTAACTGTCCCCTGCGCTTCTCGTAAAATTCTTTGGAGATGATTTTTTCGCGGTAGAGTCGTTCAAGGGCCTTGTCCATGGTGGTCATGCCCTCCTCGGAGCTCGTTTGCAATACCGTGTCGATCTGCTCAAAGTTACCAACACGGATGATATTGGAAATCGCGCTGTTGTTGATCATAATTTCTCGAGCTGCGACCCGCTTGCCGTCGCTTGAGGGAACAAGCTGTTGGAAAATGACGGCGCGGAGGTTCTCGGCAAGTTGAATTTTGACCTGGCGCTGCTCGTGAGGCTCGAAGATATCCACAATGCGCAGGATGGTCGCCGCTGCCGACGAGGTGTGTAGGGTGGAGAAGACCAAATGGCCGGTTTCCGCAATGCGAAGGGTTTCTGAAATCGTCTCCTTGTCGCGAATTTCGCCCACCATAATGACATTGGGGTCTTGGCGAAAAATGGTCCGCAGAGCGGTTCCAAAGGATGGTGCGTCAATGCCGATCTCGCGCTGTTCGATCACTGATTTTTTGTGTTCAAATACGTACTCGATCGGATCTTCTGCAGTAATAATCTTTGAACTGCGCTCTGCGTTGATGCGGTCAAGCATTGCCGCAAGGGTGGTCGATTTTCCCGAACCGGTCGGGCCACAGACGAGAATCAGGCCGTAGTTGAGTTTGGTGAGCATCTCCTCTGTCCGACCGAGGATGATTTCGTCAAAGGTCGGAATTTTTGCCTTGATGATGCGCGCGGTCAGGGCGAGATGGCGCTTCTCGTAGTGGACGTTAATACGGAGTCGTTCGTTCTTCTCGAACTCATAGGAGAAGTCGGCATCCATCTTGGTGTCCAACTCTGTTTTTGCGCGCGGGGTGATGACTTGCGCAATCAAGGACTCGATGTCTTTGTCCGTGAGAACATCGGTGAGGTAGTCTTGCAAAAGGCCGTTGACGCGAAACTGGATAGGTTTACCGAAAATCAAATGAATATCAGACGCCTCACGGCCGTAGGCGTCTTTGTACATCTCGTAAAAACTGGTTTTCATAGTACTGACATTCTGGGGATAACTATCATCTAGTATACCACAAGAGAGAAGCCAGCGGGCGAAGTGCGCGCTGGCTTAGGGGTTAGGAGCGAAGCTCAAGCCACCAGACCAGGCGCGGCTCGAGGCCTTCGTGGTGGCTGACCGTCTCCATGATGTTGATCGCCACATCCAGGGCGTAGCATGTGGTGCCGGTTTGGCGCAGGTACTCCTCGTGGGCTCTACGAACCTCCTCTAGTGAGAGGTAGGTTGTGCAGCGGCACTTGAGGCTCATGCCCCGGACGACTTTGCCGTTGGAGCGCATCTTGTAGTAGAGCCCCGACACCTCGTGACTGGTGTGATCGGGCAGGAAGCGCTCGGGAACGACTGGGCGGCATCCGTTGAAGTGCTCGTACTGATCCAGGACCTTTCCTCCGATGAGAAATAGGCCCAGACAGTCGATCGGCAGAGAGAAGTAGACACGCCTACTCGCTCTGCCGTCTGTGCTCACCGCCTCCACATTGAGGTGGGCGGCGAACGCGGTATCTGCAGAGCTGGGCATTCAGACTCCTCCTTATGCCCCGACCTTACGGGGTTTACGGCGGTCAGTCAACGTGGATAACTCCCCTTTTAATTTGATCTGCGAGCGTGCGATCGCTGCGGTCGGCGAGGCGCTGGAGAAATCGAGATTTTTTCGGTTCTGCCATGGGACTCGGAATGCTTTTTTTGCTCGACAGGGGTATGAGGTTGAGTCCGATACGGTCGAGGAGAACGGCAAGGCCCTCCTGGGTGTCCGGCGAGAAGTATTGATCGAAAATGAAGTTTCCCAGTGAGTAAACAATTATGCGGCCCCGATAACGCTCGATCGACTGCACGACGTGCGGATGATGGCCGATAATCATGTCAGCGCCGGCATTGATAGCTGCGTGCGCCATCTCCCGCTGTCCCACATTCGGCGTCAGGGAGTACTCGCTTCCCCAGTGGATAAAGACGATCACCCGGTTGCCGGATTTTTTTTCTTGCGCGATGAGTTTTTGCGTGTGAGAGATCGGCGCGTTCTGTCGTGCCGCATTGATCGAGAGGAGGCTTGCTGGTATGCCGTCGAGATTGATATGTGCAACACCATCCGCTTCATTGATCGTTCGCGGGTCTCCGAAGGGAGTAAGCCCTGCTTGTTTCAGGGTTTTTCTCGTGAAGGCGAGGTTTTGTAATCCCGCGTCACCGGTATGATTATTTCCAAGTGAGAGGTGCGTAAATCCTGTGTTCGCAAGCACGGCCGCGGTGGACGATGGGAACGAAAAATGCAAAGAGCCGTCAGGAGTTTGGCGGTGGTCGGTTGTGATCGGCCCTTCAAGATTGCCGACGACAACCCGACTGCTCTTTAAAAGTGTCTTCGTGTCGGTAAATGGGTAATCCGATCCGAATCGCTTCATGAGCGACTCGACCGAGCGACCAAGCATGATGTCGCCGACGGCAAGAAGCGTATCTGATCGAGTATCCGGCGAATACAGTTGCGTTATGTAGCTGGTCGTTCTCTCAACCCTCTTTTTCGTATAGCTTTGCGAGTTTTTGTTCGCCAGAATCGAAAGAGTGCTTTTGAATGCCTCCGCTTGCAGCCGCATCTGAATGTATTGGCTCGCGATTGAGTCAAGGTTTTCCGGTTCGTTCAAGGAAAAGAGATCAGTTGGTCGGCCACTGGTGAGAACGCGAATTGTCTCTTGATCCTTGACGTCCGCCACTTCTTTGGTGAGATAGTGCGAAAAGTCGGTGCTCTGCACGATGAGCGTTTGGTCGTCGATCAAATTTTTTAGCGTTGCAACGAACGGAGCGAGTTTGTGTTGCGGCGTTCCTTCTTTAATCACGATCGGAACGACTTGGGCATTGGGAAACGCTAAACGGACAAAGGGCGTGAGTGCCCCAATGCCATGTTCGCGGTAGAAAAAATTCCCGTCCGAGACATCAGGCGTGGCAAGGAGTTTACGTACCGCGTCTTGATCGTTGGAAAGAATCCCGAACGGGGTATGAAAATCCCGAGTCGTAACAGAAATAGCACTCGATCCCCGAAAAAAGTGGTCCGGCCCCACGATGATCACACGCGTGACGGATGGCGATGCGGCTGCCTTGAACGCGTCCGCAATCAGATCGCGTGCAAGTAGATGATGGGGAACCGTTATGCCGGTGACCTTCCCGTGCGCTAGCGCGGCCGTGCTGCGATCGAGCGCGCCGAGAAATAATCCCTTATCAGGAAATTGAGCTGCGATCGGCCGTGCCGTGTCGGCGTGCGTTGCGTATACTGGAAGGGCAAAGGTTGCCAATACGCACAATCCGATCAGGGATAACCTCTTCATCTGACAGAGACGGTCGTGGGTTGTGCGGCTTTGGGCGTGAGCGTGTCGTACCAGAAATTTTTCTTCGGGAGTTTTGTCGGATCATCGTATGCTTTTTTCTTCCACTCCTCGTCTGTTTCGCGATTGCCGCCCAAGGGACCGGCAAACTCGTAATGGTTGTAGGCAAGGCCCAGGACCAGGCGCGGAGCATTCTCATTTCCGACGAGCGTGAGCATGAGGTATGGCTGGCCCGTTCCTTCGTATAGGATCGAATTGCCGGGTACATCGGTGTGGATGTCGGCAACCAGGCCCACGCGGCCGCCATTTTCCTCCGGTTGGTCGGTGCCGTCCAGCGGATCGCCCATGAACGCGATGCGAACGGCCCTGAGTTTTTCGTACTCGTCATCCGAGAGCGCGGTTCCTTTGAGTTCTTTCTCGGCGAGGTCGGTGAAGAATTTCACAATCCCTGAAAATTCTGAGAGTCGCTCGGTCGCGGTCTGGTCTTTGAAGAGGCCATTCTTCTCAAAGAGCTCCTGGGTGTGGGTTACCAGCGCATCGAGCTTGCGCCAGAAGAGCACGTTTGGCTCTACCAAGCCTTTAACGATCGGCGGGAGTTTTTCATCA
>JBBTRP010000064.1:0-9679 GCA_038065125.1 Patescibacteria group bacterium | reverse complement strand
TCCCGCGAGGTCTGCAAAAATTTGAGACTCGTAATACGAAGGATTCAAGCCCGCGCCGATTAAATTAAAATCCTTCCGATGTTGGTTTGGCGCCCCACGGCCTGACGCACCAGAAATAGTGAGTGTCGCATCCATGGTAAGCCCGGAAAACTCAAATGAGATCGGCACGCCGTCCTGCCGCTTGATGACACGGTTGTCTGTCACCACAGCCCGCGCGAACAAGGGAGCGTATCGATAGTCAAGACTTCCGGAAAACGCGTCCGCGTCGAAAAAAATACGATCAAGATACGCTCGCGCAATTGCCGCAGGCCCTTTGACAACTATTGAGTCCGGCGACTGCGTGATTGGATCGCTCTGTATGCGCGAGAATGCTGAATAAATCCCTTCGATGTTTCCTGCAGTAGAATATTTTTCGCTGGCGTCTACTTTTGTCGCGCCCCGCGCGACGGAAAACCGCAAAATCAATGACGTGCCAACCGGAACGCCGAGTGATCCCGTGTCTGAAACATCTCCCAGCGCAAGCGCGGGAACAACGCTCACTAACGACGGGGGTGCGTGCGCGATTCCGTCATATTCAGTGATTGTCGCCTTATCTTGATCTGTCGCTCCTTGGTAGGAGAGCGTCAGTTCTTTGTTGTTGATGGTGCTTGCAAACCATTGTTTCTCGAAAATGCCAGACCCATCCGACGTTTTGTGAAGCGAGATCGTCACACCGATTCGACGATCGTCCGGGAGGCGCGACCACTGCTCTGACGTAATCTGCACCGTCCCGATCGATCCGGCCGCGAGGACGTACGGGGTCACTGACGGCACGACGGGAAGTGTCCTCTGCCGGGGCGCACGCGTCGAACGGTTCGACGGATCCAGCATGTCCTTGCCCGTTTTGTTTTTTACTTCACTCGCAAAGGCGGCAACGGGCGATTGAGACGACGCTGACGAGAGATAATTTTTCCAGAATGTTTCTGCGTCCACTCCCGCCGCGTCGCCAAGAATGTCTTTCTGTGTGTGGGTGTGAGGTTTTGCGATCACATCAAATGGGATCCACTGGCGCGACGGAACGCGGTCCATAAGCGTTTGAAGGTCGGCATCTGTTGTGGCCCCGGCCGCGTCAACCATATTCGGGAGATTCCCGCCGCGCTCGCCATAGTCGATATAGCCTTGCGGATACACCCACTCGATGGCGACCGAACTTACGGCAGAAAGGTCGAGATCTTGAAGATTTCCCTCAACGGACTTGGTGGAGCCATCAGGAAGTTTTTCGCTCAATGCGAAGAGATACCCCTTACCACCGGCCCCAAGGAGGGAGAGTGCGCTCTTCAAATCCTGGACGGCGAGAAGCTCCGTAATCTGGCTTGGCGTAAAAATCGCAAGACCCTTTACGTAGCGCGCGGGAATTCCCGACGCGCGAAGAAGCGCGATGGTTAGAGACGCACTGTCGATATCGTTACACGCTTTTTCTTTGAGGCATCCGACGCTTCCCTTTGCCGCGCCGGCATAGGGCTCAAACAGGATCGTGTTGGAGAGGTAGTTGAAAATTTCTGCCGGATTGTTGTTCAGCGACAAGGCTAATGCGCGGATGTCTTCGGTGATCATGACTTCGGCGTCGTCAGCACGGGTGTCATCAAGCACCGGGGCCTGGCTTGATCCGGCTTGCACCTCTTCAAGCGAGAGGATCTCCTTGATACTCGCAGGGATCTCCTGTCCTGGCTGGGGTATACCGACCAGACTCCCTGCCTCCTTGAGGATGACCGGCCCTTCCGGAGAAGAAAAACTGCTCGGATGCTCGAGTGGCGCTGGTTGCTTTTCGTCTTCTTTTGAGTCAAAAATCTGCGCGATGCCCCCCTGCTCGCGCCTCAAAATCTTTTCTACGACAAATCCTCTTACTTTATCAAAAAACGTCGGAGCCCCTCCCAGTGCGCGTATCTGTCCTTCGAGCAGGTTGAGGTGCGCCTTCTGCTTGCCGGGATGGATCCCCAGGCTCTGCAAGCGCGTCCTTTCAGAGTCGAGATACTCTTCATATTGCTTCAATAGCCGCACGCGACGCGATTCACTGTCGGAATCAGACAACGTGCCGAACGTATCGCGCCCGTCTTGAAGCGCGATAAACTCAGAAATCAGCTGGCTGTAGGATTGAATCGACGGGCGAGAGGCATCCTGTCGCCCTTCAGTTGTGTCGGAACTGGGGGGCTGGACGGACGAAGACGATGTTGTGGCACTCTCTCCGGACGAAAAAATACCCTGCGAAAGCAGGGTATCTTGGGCAAATACGGCACCGGGTTGAAATATTCCGACAAGGAAAACGAGAAAACTCGCCAACAGGCGACACAGCTTGATTCTCCGAAAAAAACAGCTAAAAGCGTTCTTTGTAGGGGAAAAGGAATTCATATAATCGGCCAAAAGGCGCGACTTGGTGTTACTCAATCATGAAAAAATTCGGCTGTCAAGGCCTCTCTATTACAGTAACACAAGAAGTAAAAAAAAGTTTCTACAACCGTGCTGACGCACCTCGAATCGGGCTAAATCCATGATCAACCTCCGTGCCATCGGAAAAACTGTCCCCGTCCGTATCTTTTTTCTTAGGATCGCTGCCGAACCGCTTCTCGTCCTCATCGGAAAGTCCGTCCTTGTCGGTATCCTTGAGTTTGGCGGCGCCGGAGTAGCTCAGCGCATGAACCGCACGCCAATCGCTACCCGTTCGAGGGTTTTTTTTGAAAATAGCTACATACAGTGTACGCCCTTGCGCCTCCCGCTTCAAATCGCGCCTACGCACCGTTTGCGCTCCGACAAGAAGCCGTAAAGCCGCTCGATCGGCCGACCGCTCAAGAACAGCAACTCGATGATAGAGCGTGAAGAAAATTTTTCTCCCGGCCCGCTCCTGTGAATCGGTAAGACCGCTTCCAGCCCTCGTTTTCTTTTTTTGAGACACCGGAACCTTTTCTGGTTGCTGCGCGACCACTCTTTCTTCTGTTTGTATTGCGTTGAGTGGCTCCTTGGGTTGCTTTTTTGTTTCTTCCCTTTTCTCAGACAGCGGCTGGGTATTTTCCGGTTGGTCCTTTTTTGACGTTGTGCTTTCCCTCTTTTGCTCAACTAACTTTCTTTTTTCTTCTTTCGGTTCCTTTTTTTCGACAGGCCGCGTCGACTGTCCGAATGACGTCTCCGTTTTCACGGGCGTTGGAGGGAGAATCACTGCTGGCGGAGGGTCGGATTTTGCCGTCTTTTGTTTTGCGTACTGCATTCCGATCAAAACTCCTTCCGCAAAATCGGTAGTTTTTCCATTGATCACGCACACAAGATGATAGCGGGAGGACTTTTCCGGTCGGACCGCAAACGTGCCTTCCCGAGGCCGCACGGTCGAGTGCCAGGGGTCGGACAGGGTCCACACCCAAACTCCGGCGGCGTTGAGATAGTCGACAGACGACTCGCACTTCTGTGCACCCTGAATTGACCAGGAAAGCACGCTCTCCTCCCCGGGAGCGATATTTTGTCGAGACGCGATAAAAAAATCCTGCGCTGCAAAAACGCTCTGGAGAAAAGAAAAAAATACTAGTGCAAGAATGATTGAAAAAATTTGCATCATATAAATAAATAAGGGCGCCAGAATTCTCGTGAGAGGAGTCCAGCAGCCCTTGGGGGGTCAAACGCCTAATCAGGCGGGTCGATAAAGTTCCCAGGTGTCTCCGAGGGCCGCGGGGTGGGATCCGGCGGGTCGAAGAACGTCGGAGTTGGAACCGGAGTCGGCGGCTGAGGCGTCGACGGGACCGGCGTGGGCGGCACGGGAGTCGGGGTTGCCGGAGCCGGAGTCTGCGGCGCAGGAGTCACCGGGACCGGAGTTGCGGGTGCAGGAGTCACGGGTGCGGGCGTTGCCGGAGCTGGCGTGACGGGTTGCGGCGTTTGTGGTGCCGGAGTCTGCGGCGCAGGAGTCACCGGGACCGGAGTTGCGGGTGCAGGAGTCACGGGTGCGGGCGCAGCGGTCGGAGTGGGCGCTAGGGGCGCCGGTGGTAGCAACGGCACAACCGTGACGCTCGCTGTCCCTCCGCCGTCCAGCCGTTCGCCGTACCCGTAGATGTCTTTGAAAACCGCCACGGCGATCGTAAAGGTCCCCGCTCTCGGGTAAGTGTACACAGCGCGTGTCTGCTGAGTCACTTCGCCCGTCGCGAGTACCCGATACTTCGACGAAGAGGGGGCGACTCCAAGAGTGACCGACTGCTCGGGCGAACCGTCGCCGAAATTGAGCACCACGCGCCCATGCGCACCAGACCGGATACTGCTCAATGGTACGGTCGTAACAACCGCGACCGCTTGGGCGCCGATCTGCACCGGATTCTTCTCGAGGCCAAGACCTCGATAAACCGAGTTGGGGTCATACCCATACTCGACTCCAGCCGGCGGGCACCCGCCGAGAAGCCCGGCGATACCCATGAACAGCAATGAAAACGCTCTCAAAGAACGCATCCCCGAGCCTCCTTTCAGGCAAAGTGGGACGTCAACCGAGGTGCAATGTAGACCTCTTTACTCTACTTGTCAACAGGACGGCTTTTCTGAACTGATAGAATACAGCGTTTTTATGCGGCGCTCATACTGCTCGAGCATGAGATTTCCGGGCGCGCCTTCGCTTATTTTTGAACGAATGTTTTCTTGTGGATCAACGGTCGCCTCGGCTAAACGGTCACAAGCAATCCGATATGCGTCTCGAAACGGCATCCCTTCTTTGACGGCAAGTGTCGTTGCAATGTCTGCAGAAAAAATATCTTTCATTATCTTTTCCTTGATGGACTCTTCATTGGGCACAACGTGCCGCATAAACTCTCTCATCACCTCGATACTCTGGAGCGTCCGTACACAACTCTCAATTAATGGTTTTTTTGTGAGTTGAACATCCCGATGATACCCAGAAATCAACTGTGAGCCGATAGTGGCAATCATCATTTGATTTCCACGCACAAGGGAAAGCGACCCTCGAACGATCTCCAGCACATCCATATTTCTTTTTTGCGGCATGATACTCGACCCGGTCACGCACGACTCGTCAACGGAAAAAAAATCAAACTCGCGGGAGGTAAACAGGATCAGATCGTTTGCCATGGTTGCGAGCGTCTGCATAATCTGCGAAAGCGCCTCAAGCGTCGCCGCCTCAAATTTTCTCCGGCTTGTCTGGCAGTACAGTGAATTGACCTGCGTTCGGGAAAACCCAAGCTCTCGAGTCGTGCCACTCCTGTCCAACGGCAACGCGATGCCAAATCCCGCAACGCTCCCCAACGGGTTTTTGTCGATATGGATGGTCACGCCATCAAGGAATTCAATATCGTCAAGGAGCGCCTCGAGATAACTGCAAAAATAATGCCCGACCGATGAGAGCATCGCTTGCTGGGTATGTGAATATCCCGGCAACGGAACGGCCCTGTATCGATCCGCAAATGATAAAAGATCTGCCGTCAGAATCCCCGCTTCCTTCCGTATTCGCACGAGCATATCCTTCATATACAGCCTTAACGCCACCAAGACCTGATCATTCCTGCTTCTTCCGGTATGGACCTTCTTCCCGGTATCCCCGCACGCGGCAACCAAATACCGCTCAATCACGGTATGGCAATCCTCATCATCTTGCGTCATGACACCCTTCCCCGCCTCCCATTCGGTCTTGAGTGCGGCAAGTCCGGAAAGGAGCGATTCCTTTTCTTCTTCGGTGAGGACTCCGATGCGCGCAAGTCCTTTTACGTGGGCGCTGCTGGCGGCAATATCATAGGGCATCAATACGGAATCGTTCGCTGTGTCGTCGCCAACGGTATACCGCTCAATCAAGGGATTTAGGTGTGTGCTTGATTTGTGCCACAGTTTCTCAGTCATAACTGGAGGTGTTAATTTGAGACCGGTGAAAAATGCTTATAAACCGCCTTCCCTGCCGGTGATCAGCGGAGGATACCCTCTTAAAATGACCACTGGATCCCTCGACTGTTGCTCGGGATGAGTCTGTAGAATCATTATTCACCGGACTCAATTTGTGTCCAATTCATCTTCAAAGTTGTAGACATTGAATGCGGTCTTTTGAGCGAGATTATAAATCTCGATAAATCCCGGGGATGCGTTCTGATTGAATGCGGAATTTTTCTCAAATGTCGCAAGATTATGGTCGAAAAGCGAGTAATTCGACTTGAGCGCGACAACATCAATGTTTCCTTTATACAGCTGTACGGTCACCGCTCCGGTTACTTTTTTGTTCTGGCTGTTGATAAACGCGTGAATATGATACATGACCGGATCGTACCATTTCGCGCCGTACGTCAAATACGCCCATTTTGTGTCAATGAATGTCTTGAGCTCGTTTTCTTCTCTGGTGGAGACAAGCCGCTCAAGATTCTTGTGAGCCGCAATGAGAATGCTTGCTCCGGGATTTTCGTATACTCCGCGCACCTTCAATCCAACGACTCTGTCTTCAATGAGATGAACGACCCCGACACCATGCCGCGCCCCGATGGCATTGCACTCTCTGATGAGCTCGCTCAATTTCATCGCTGTCCCGTTCAGTTTCTTCGGCACTCCTTGGATGAACTCAATGTCGATTGACTCGGGGGCGTCGGCTGCGGACTCAACGGTTGTGCACCATTGTAAAATATTCTCGAGTGGTGGGACCAATTCCGGATTCTCGATCTCTCCTCCCTCGCCGGTATTGCCCCACATATTCTCGTCATACGAATACGGCTTATCGGCCTGCTGCTTCACCGGTATCGAGTGTTGGAGTGCGTATGCGATCTCCTCTCCCCGGCCCATTCCCCACTCCCGCACCGGCGCGATAATTTTGATTGTCGGATCAAGCGTGGTCATGTATCCCTCAAACCGAACTTGGTCGTTCCCTTTTCCCGTGCATCCATGCGCAATCACCTGACATGCATACTCTTTGGCAACTCGAACGGCGATTTTTGAAATGATAACCCGCCCGAGCGGCGTGGAGAGCGCATACCCGCCTTGGTAGTCCGCATTCGCCTTGATCGCTTCGGACAAGAGAATGTCCGCAAACTCATCTTTTGCGTCAATAACGATGGCGTGTTTCGCCCCGAGATGCAATGCCTTTTCTTTTATCTCTTCAAGGTTGTCGGCGGTTTGCCCGAGATCGATCGTCAGCGCAACAACATCGCATCCGTATTCTTCCCGGATCCACTTCAACATCACGGACGTATCCAGTCCGCCGGAATACAAGAGGAGACAGGTGTCAAACTCGCCTTTGTTCGCCTCGTGGGAGGCGACTTTTTTGTAAGTGGTCTGCGTATCCATAGTCGTTCATTTAGGATGAATAAAAAAACTCTCGTTCCGTCAACAGCAAAAAATACTGATGAAGGAGCGAGAGTCTTTGATGACTTCGCGGTACCACCCTTCTTCCTTCCTTTTCTTGCGAAAAAGAAGCTTATCCAGCGCGGCCCATTGATACGGGATATACTGTCGTGCATGGTAACGGGCACGGTTCCGGCGACGCCTACTTGTTCCGCTCATCACGGAACTTTCTTCGGCTGCACCGCATCTAATCGGGGCGCGTTCGAAAGATCAACGATCATCGGGCTTTCACCATCCCCGACTCGCTCATGATCTCGTATCTTCCTACTCTTCCCCGGCGGTTTTGTAACAAAATTGTAAAAAGATCACTAACACGAGAAACGTATCACCGGGAAAAAATCTGTCAAGAGATTTTCGGCATAATAGCCTTCATGCCGACAAATTGCTGCAAAATTTTCGGAATCGCTATCGATCCGTCCGCCTGTTGATTATTCTCATAAATTGCCACCAGCGCACGGCCGGTCGCGACCACGGTGCCATTCAGCGTGTGTGGATGGATCATCTTTGCGTCCTGTTTGTATCGAATATTCAAGCGCCGCGTCTGGAAATCGGTGGTGTTACTGGTACTGGTCACCTCGCGATATTTCTCTTGCGAGGGGATCCACGCCTCGATGTCGTACTTTCGCACAGCGGCACTCCCGAGGTCGCCCGTCGCCATCTTCACGACCTGATACGGAATCTCCAGCTCCTGCCAGATCTCCTCTTCAAGCTCAAGGAGCTTGTCGTGGATCGCATCACTCTCCTCGGGCGCGCAGAACACTACCATTTCTACTTTTCGAAACTCGTGCACGCGAATAATGCCGCGCACATCCTTGCCATAACTTCCGGCCTCGGTCCGATAACACGAAGAAAACCCGCCGTACTGCAACGGGAACTGCGCTAAATTCAAAATCTCATCCGTATGCTGCCCGACTAGCGTGATCTCCGAGGTGCCGATCAAGTCGAGATCCTCTCCTTCGACATGATAGATTTGCCGCTCCTTGTCGCTTCTCGCCTGGAATCCGCACCCCACCACGCACCGCTCTTTTGCGACATTGGGCGTGAACATAAACTGAAATCCATGCTGAGTCAGCTTTTGCGCCGCGAACTGGACAAGCGCGAGTTCGAGAAGCGCACCCGCTCCTTTGATGTAATAAAATCCCGATTGTGCGACCTTGGTGCCGCGATCGATGTCGATAGTATCGGTCAACGCACCCAGCTCGACGTGATCGCGCACCGGAAAATCAAATTGACGCGGTGTTCCGACCGTCTTTATAACCTGATTTTCCTCCGGCGGTCCCACAACGACATCTGTCGCTGCGGGGTTGGGCACTTTAACCAACAGCTCCTCGTAAGAAATATCAAGCACCGCAAGTTCCGTTTCCAGTCCCTTTAGTTGGGCCTTAAGACGCTTGCCCTCCTCGATATTTTCAGCGCTCGCCGTGGCGTTCCGCTGTGCCCGCAGCTCTTCCACGCGAGTCATCGTCATACGCCGCTTCGTGTCAACGGCAAGAAGCTCATCAATGCAGGACGCGTCAAATCCCTTTGCGTGTGTCGCCGCGCGCACCTCGTCTGCGTGTTCGCGGATAAATTTTATGTCAAGCATGATCAGAGCGCTCCGGGAAAAGGCTGCATGTGCACGATCACCTGAGCTTCTTGTTTGGTGATCACGCTTTTGGAAATCAGCAGCTGTATGAGGGAGAGCACCTTTTTATCCTCGCCTCGAACAACCTGAATGATGTCGCCGCGGAGGTTCATGTTCTGATCTGCAATGTAATCGATCATGTCAGAGCGCAGCTTCCCAAATTCCATCTTGAGATCATCCTTGGTGACCATGGTCTCCTCAATTGTTGTAACGCGTGTCTCAAGCGTATCAAAACGCTTATCCACATTCGTGGAAAACTCATTGATCGCTTCTAAAACATCGCTTATCGTGGGCTCTCCGTTTGTTTTTCCATTCTCCATAGTACAGTAAACAGGTTGATGCAGTATAGCATGCTATACTTTTTTCATGCAACTCTCATAGGCGGGAATGATAAAAGCCTGGCAGAGATATCCTATCGCGGGGGTGCGATGGGAATCTCATGCCAGGCTAAACGGCGGGGAAGTCGGGTCGGGGTCGCTAGAGGTCTAGCTGTCGGGCACCAGCGGCACGGCGTTGAGCTTGAAGCCGGAGACGACGAGCCTCTTGAAGTCCTCGAGGGGTGAGTTGGGCTTGATCTCGCGCCCCTTCCGGAGATTGACCGATACCTCGCGGTACCGGCCTCCGACGAGACCCTTGTCCTCGTCCCGGGGACGCCAGTTCTCCCAGACGAACACCTCGAACCGCTGGGACTCCAGCGCCTGCGCGGCGGACGGGGGCAGGTGCTGCCACGCG
>JBBTRP010000063.1:0-3731 GCA_038065125.1 Patescibacteria group bacterium | reverse complement strand
CGGCAACACACGGCCAGGAAACGCTGAACTCGCTGGCAAAGTTTTTCCACCTCGATACGCTCTTTGGTTCTTCTGCGAAAGCGCCCTCCTCTCCGCTGCCAAACCCGGAAGCAGGTCTGCCGAAATCCGGCCTTCCCGGAAAGACTCTAGGTTTGAGCGCCGGACAGGGCGGAGATACGCTTACCGCACTACCTGGCGGAAAGTCTGCTTCGGGGCTTTCTGCGGAATCACCACAAGGTGGATCGCGTAGACTCATCGACGGACCGGGAGTAACTGACGCTACCACAACCCAACCGGAAACGCCTCACGCGCCAGGGACGCAAGTAGCCACCCCTACAGAGGCACTCGGTCTCACTCATGCCGCTGAAATTCTCAAATCGCATCCGTTGCTGGGACAACATGGCTACTCTTTTTATGAGGTTGCCGGCCATCCGGAGTGGATCCAGACAAAAATCACCAGCTCTCCGGACTTATACCGAACACTGCGGCGCGTCGTGATGGACTCAGCATCTGTCGGCGGACATTTCAACGCCGTTGATGCGGGAAAAATTGAAAATAGTGTTTCAAATCTTTATCAACTCCTACACAAGCACGACATTGCAGGATTTCAGTCCTCAAAAATCCTGCCCTTGATCCAGCTCCACGGAGATCACTTGACGATAAAAAATCATGCTGATCTTGTCTCGTTCATTGATCATGACCTCATGAAACATGCGGGCACAGCCGTCAAGGACGCACACGCACAAGCCGTTCACTATGCGGTGCAGCCAGGAGAGCACTGGTGGCAAAAAGTTATTGATACAAAACTCGGGGGAGACACAAGCAAGCACGGCATTCATGTCAACTTTTCTGACGCCCCTCAAGGAAATACGCCAATAATCGAATCTCCTGCGCGGCCAGCGGCACCGCTCCCTGTTCATGTCGGTGCTGACGCACCCCAAACCGGAAAAGGCGGCTCAGGACTCTTTGTGCCGGGCATGGAGCGCGTAACCGACTGGCACAACCAGCTCGTTACTCAGTGGGGCATTGAACCGGTAAAGATCCACGCAAACCTTAACTCCGTAGCACTCTCGATCGAGCAGGCGATTCGCGAAGGAAAGGGAACGACCTCGGCGGCGCTCTCCTACATCAACGACCTTGCGGCAAAAAACGGAATCCAGTATACGAATTTACGAGGCGAGGTTATCGGTAAAGCTCTCGCTGAAAAAGGAGCGCATCTCCACGACAATATCCGCGCACTCCTTGATGCATTCTCAACGCCAACAGGAAAAGAATTTAACTTGTTCTTCGACAACAGCACACATCATATGACGCCCGTCATCAATAATCCCGTTGACGCAAAAACTGCGGCGTAACTCAACCGTGCGAGTACTATTCGCTTGACAAAATACTCGCAGAAAAAAAATTTGTGTGATATACTTCAGATAGATATTTTTTCTCATACTCTCATGAGGGTATGAGGATACAGAAAGGAGGTGAACATCATGGCAGCAAAAAAAAAGAAAGCAGCTCCAAAGAAGAAAGCAGGAAAAAAGAAGAAATAATTTCCCGTTCTTCTTTCGAACAGAAAAGCGAATAATCCCGGTCTCACTCGAGTGCGGGATTATTTGTATCTGGGCTTATATTTATAGTCTTTTCCGAACTGATCCACACACTGCGCGACCAAACTAGAAAAGGGCGCTTTGAGAATCTTTTATCTGCGCGATCACCGAAATTTTTCCGTAGACACCATCGTAGCCGGGAGTGAGTGAAATCTTTTTTTCGCGCATCGCAGTAATGCCATCAAAAATTTCAATTGGAATTCCTGCGGGAAATTCTGCGCGATCGAGATCAAGCAACACTTCAAATTCCGTGCCGCACCTGTTGATAAGTTCAAAAAATATTTTTTGAACTTTTTTTGATTTTACTCCGACGCCGAAATATTCCGCAATAATTTCCTGCAGCGGCACGATGCTTACATACGAACGATGCCCGCGTCCGCGCATTTCTCCTGATTGATCTGCAAGCTGCGACACGCGATTGAGAACGCCGACGGTAAGCGGGCGACTGCAGACCGGACAGGTGCTGTTTATTTTTTTTGTTCGCTCCGGCTCGCACGAGAACGCGCACTCACGGTGCCCATCGACATGGTACATGCCCTCTTCCGGATAAAATTCGATTGTTGAGGCAAGCCGAAGGTCCCGAGCGGAGTCGAGAGGTGCCTCGCGAAGCCGTGAATTACGAAACCCCTCGAGGGCGTCCTGGGGGGTCAGATCTTTGCGAGCGCAGTTGGAGCGTATCTGGCCCCCCAGGACGTCCGAAGAAGGGGTTTCGTAATTCACGGCGCGAAGTGGCTGCAATGCATGGACAAGGGAGTTGTAGGAGAGTGTATCTCCTTCAAAGACGGTCGCCTCGCGCCCCAGCTTTTCAAGAGAGTGCGCGTCGGAAGATGAGATGAGTGCGATATCGTTGAGTCGTGAGAGCTGCCAATTCATCGGCGGGTCGGATGAGAGACCAGTCTCGATCGCGGTGATGTGAGATGAGAGATCGCCAAAGCACTCCTCGATCGAATCGAATCCGGATTTGGAACCAAAGATTGCAAACCATGGGGTCCACGCGTGTGCCGGCACGACAAAGCAGCGCTCATCAACCTCCAGCGCGATTGAAAGAATGTCACGGGCACTCATTCCCAGAATCGGCCGGCCATCAGAGGAGATATTTGCACCGCGTTTTTTCAATGCCGCGGCAAATGCACGCGCGGCCTCTCGGGATGGAGCAAACACCAACAGATGGATCCTTCGCACCTTTCCCCTGTCAGAATAAATGCAGCTCACCTCTGTCGTGAAAATAAAAAAAACGTCCCTCTCCGGACGTTGCACTAACATTTTTCTATACAACTCACTCTCAGTATGCGCGGCCTGACTCAATCGATAGAGCCCCTCATGGTCGGACTCCTCAAGCTGCTCTTCAATTTCAGAAAACCATGCGGGGTGGGTAAAGTCGGCAACCGAGATAACATCGATACCCTTAATTTGCGCCCACGCGGCAATGCGCGGGAGAGACAGCGCCTTGCTGCACGCGCGCGCAAAACGGGAATGGATATGAAAGTCGGCGATGAAGCGCATGGGGTTAAGTATAAAGTATTAAGTATAAAGTATTAAGTATTTGGGCCTGTTCTCAACGCTGTAGGCCGAGTACTTCATACAAAAAAACCATCGGTGATGATGGTTCTTTTCGTTGAGTCACTCATACCCCAGCACTGACCTACTTTCCCGCAGAGCAGTATCATCGGCGCGGAAGTGCTTAACGACTGTGTTCGGGATGGGAACAGGTGTTTCCACTTCGCTAGAAGCACTGGGATATCAATGACTCAAATATATTTTTTATCAATCAAGTAAAGAAACATCTCATCGGAAATCCTGGTAATGGTCGAGATACTTCGATGTATTAGTACGGCTCGGCTGAAACCCTTGCGGGTCTTACACCTACCGCCTATCAACCTCGTCATCTCCGAGGAATCTAATAACGAAATCTAATCTTGGAAACGGCTTCACGCTTAGATGCTTTCAGCGTTTATCCGTGCCGAACGTGGCTACCCAGCAATGCCCTTGGTAGGACAACTGGTACACCAGAGGTTCGTCCATCTCGGTCCTCTCGTACTAGAGATGAGCTTCCTCAAATTTCGAGCGCCCACGGTGGATAGGAGACCGAACTGTCTCACGACGTTCTGAACCCAGCTCGCGTACCGCTTT
>JBBTRP010000062.1:0-19914 GCA_038065125.1 Patescibacteria group bacterium | reverse complement strand
CGCGGGCTTGAATCCTTCGTATTACGAGTCTCAAATTTTTGCAGACCTCGCGGGATTGGATGGAATTTCAACCGTGACCGGACTGCAATTTGTGAGCAGTCGTCCGTCTGAGTACACGGTCAAAACAATCACTGCGGCAAACGCGAGCGAGATCGATTCTCTGAAATTGCCGGCAAACACGCTTCAGTCAATGCGCGACCAAGTTTCGAAAGGGGATACCATTGTGACCCCGACCACACCCCTGACCAAGGATGCGTGGAGCGGGATTGTGTATATCGCCCTTCGTCCGGATTTTACCGCCACCTACGCGATCGGAGAGCAGACGGTTGCCAACGGCGGGAACTCGACCGATCGCTTCCGGTCCGCTACGCACAAAGACGAGGCCAGCGGAAAAACAAAAAAAACGAATCAAGTCACCAAAGATCGCACGAATAAGGGCATGGTTACCCGCGTTGAGTTCATCAAAAAAGAAGACGCGGCGCGCACAATCATGTGTACGATTGCGCAAAGTACGTTCAACGCCATCGTTTCCGGTGAGGATGCGAGCGGATGGTCGCAGGGAAAGTACGGCGTCCCGTGCTACGAGGAGAAACTCTCGTTCGGGAAGACCGATCATCGTTTTGTCGTGGCGACCGACGGCGCGTATTTCAAGAGCGCGAAACGATCATACGGCGAATGGGTGAAAAACGACGACATCAGAAAGTCGTTCTTCCCGCGCATTCCAAAAGTGCCCTCCATGCAGGAGTTATTTCCCTATTGGGGGACGTACGCGTATGAGAATTGGGAGAACAAAAATAAACTGAAAAGTTTCGTGGTGTATAGTCCTCAGGAGAAAAAAGCATACGCGATCGAGGGCGTGATGGCCGAGCGATATGTGAGTCCCGATCGAGTACTTAATACGTACCTGCCTGCACTCCTGGGATTTCCAACCAGTGCAATTGCTGATACGGCAGTATCCTCGTTTGAAATCAATGGAGCCGTGTACGGAAGCGGTGGGAAGTATCAGCAGTTTGCTAATGGAACGCTGTACTCGAAAGATCGCTGGTGGCCTGTGCCCGACTCAGTGTATCCGGTGGTTGGAACGATCAACAAAAGACACAATGATTTGGGGGGAACCAGTTCGATCGGATTGCCGACGATGGATCCGGAGTTTGTCGGCGACTCGAAAGACTCGATTTTTCAGACATTTGAGAGCGGGACAAAACTCACCGCAAACCTGGGAGACGACTCTGTCGCAGTCGTGGACAGCACCCAAACAATCTCGCTGAACCGCACGTTCGGCGATCAGGAACTCCCTGACTTTGTCGAAGGTCTGCAGGACGGCCTTCTCGAACTTGGCATTGCCGCAGCAATCGGCGCGGGAGTCGGCATGACGATGGGGCTTGCGTTGAAGGTCTTGCCGGAAAAGATCGCGAAAGTGGCCGGCGCAAAAGCAGCAGCGCTTCTCGGCGTGAAGTTTATTCCGCTTGTGGGATGGGCGTTTGCCGGCGCGACCGTGAGTCTTGCCGCGTACAACTCCGGACCGCTTATTGACTCGTGCAACAAGGATGTCGACCAGAGAATTGAAGGCAAGGCGCCTGCGTATTTCTGCGGCCTCATGCTTGTCACCATTTCCGCCGACATCGTCGGCGCGAAGAACCCGTTGAAAAAAACAGTGAAGGGAGCACTTGTTAAACTCGGGGTAAAGGGAAAAATCGCGCAGGAAGGTAAAACGCGGTTCATCGCAGCACTTGAGAAGGGTTCATCCATGGATACTAAAGAGGTCAATCAGGTGTTGAACAGTGTCGACACCGCGACCCGTACGCGGTTCTTTGAATACCTTCATCTTTTAAAAGATCAAATCCCAGACGAGGAGTTAGTAAGGCTCGCATCAAAGAAAAGAGTATTCGAAATATTCGTGAGGCAAGGGCCGCTACAGCCACACTATCTTGATTTTCTACCTGACAAATCAGACCTCTGGAAGAAAGTCTTCAAGCTCACCAGAAAGGAAGATCGGCTCGAGTGGGATCGGATCAAGAATATAGAAGCGTCAAAAAAGGGTGAAGCCGGTGAAAAGTTCTGGCAGCGGTTTATTCCGCAAGGAAGCAAGCAGAAATTTACGATCGTTGATCCAGGTGTTCCAAATCGAGTGGAAGATATATTTATCACCGAGGGCTTGGTTGCGAATGAAGTGAAAAATTATGCAGACAACGTTCCACTCTCATCATTCATCAAGAGCCAAGTGGACCGTGACGTCTATCTCCGCAGTACGGGTTCTATTGATCGTTCTGTCTGGGCGTTTGTCAATAAAGGGCCGAGCGCCGGACTTGAAAGTTACTTGAGGGAGAACATGATCGAGTTTATCCATCTTACAAACTGATACTATCGAGATGTCGCGCCAAATACATCAGTACGCAATCCAAGGACATAACCACTACATTATTTACTGTACGGGAATTGATGGGTATGTTTCTCATTTTTTTGACAGCAAAGAGGCGGTTGCGCGATACGCGACAGTGAATGTAACGGTTTCCGCAGACGAGAGAATGTCATATGAAGAATGGCTCGAGAGAACCGCAAAACCCGCGGAAAGAGTTGGTGAAATAGGTTCCGATGCGCGCCGCGAGGTGTTTGGTGTAGTAGAAAAATTGATTCATGGCGATAGAATCACTCTTGATGAGGCAAAGAAGGTGACGTCACTGGAAAGTTTTGTTGATGCATACTTGCGAGGAAAGGACGATTCAGTGTCGCCCGTGAGCGAGCAAGAGTGCGAAGCTTGGATAGAATCGATTGATAAGGCTATTCGGAGTAATTATGACTCGAAATGGGACGCCCGCTCGATTGTAAACGACGCCGGCTGGATCAGCTATCGCACGCGAGCAAATCACGCCACAAGTCCCTATGCCTCATTTCTTACAAAAGAAGACTCAGAAAAATTTAAAAAAGAGCAACAAGATAATTCTACTGAAAATCTCAGAAAGATCGCTGGGCTGTATCTCAAATCACTTTTTAGCGTAGCCGAGAAAAAAGGCATATGGAAAATGTTGGCAACTCTTGAGAAAAAAACGTCGTGATTTTATGACTCATCTTAGGCGCACAATAACGATCCTTCTGATCCTCTCCCTGTTGGGAGCGGATGTGGCGCCGGTGCTTGCTGCCGGCGGTGTGCCTGTGCGCGCGGCTGAAAAGTCGAATGAGGTCATTCCACGGTTTCCGGAGGATGCGGTTCAGTCGCAGGTGGACTGGTCAACGATCGATTGGGATCGCAAGGTTGTGCTTCCCGAAGACGAGCGTGAGTATTTCAAGAAACTTCAGGAGCTGACCAGTCGTGAAGGCGCGAAGATGCTTGCCACGATCACAAAACCCGAGGAGCCGATGTCTGCGGACCGCATCATGTCAGTCTATCAGGTGCCGCTTGACGTACAAGACTTGGTGCGCGCGTATCGCGTTGATCGTGAACAGGGGTTTCCCCCGGAAAAATTACAAGAACGAAAGAAGGTGTTGAGTGAAGATATCAAGCGGCTATTGGAAAGCACGGGTCGTCTGCCAAGCGTACGCGAAGAAAATGTTGCGCAGTCTTCCGACACAGTGTCACTACCACAGAAAGAACAAACGATTGCCCTGGAACAGAAAGCGCCCCTTCCATCAACCACACCAGACCTCACGGATTTTGCGCCCATCGACCTTTCCGGTAAAAAATCACTCAACAATCCAACTGAAATTATCCGTGAAAATTCTCGTGTAGACGGGGAGGCGACCGTTGAAAAAGTTCTCAGCATACCGGAAGCAAAAAATTCTCTCCAGGAGGCGACGCTTGAGTCGATGCGTGAGCAGCACCTGGAAAAACCTGTACGCACATCGGGACTTTTTCTCTCTGATCAGCACAAAAGCGTCACGCGCATTTCTGAAATTTTCTGGGACCTCGTTGGAGTGCAGCAAGCGAGCGCGGGAAAACCGCTCATGGAAGTGTACGACGGAATCGAGAAGAATCCGGTGGATCGGATGCTTCTGTATATCTCTTCCCAGCAACAGTCGGACGGTGGCCTAACCGGTCCCGATCGGTACCTGACCACGGCGAATGCGGCGCTCATCCTCACCGAAGCGCGGCTTATGGACAATGACCAGTATTCTGCGATGGTGAGCTTTTTGAAATCAGCTCCAACAGAAACCGTGCGAGAACAGGCGATGAAGGCGCGCGTACTGTCCTCGCTCAATGATAAAGGATATGAAGATATACTCACCGCCCTGCTCAAGCTCCAGCATGGCGATGGGGGATTTGGGTTGACGCCGTATCACCAAAGCGACGCCCTCACAACCCTTGAGGTCGCCTGGGCGATGTGGGCGACGCAGTATTACAAAAAAGACTCCCAGCCGCTTGCAAAGGCGCTCCTGTACGCCGCGCTCAGTGTAGACAAAGATGGCGCGGTTCGCTACTCGGCAGACGGCCCGGCAAGTCCGTATCTCGTTGCGCGAATGCTCCAGTATTTCGTTGTTTTTGAGTCTTTCAAAATATCGGCAGCAACCGGGCAGGGCGAACAGATCGACATCTCCATGCGCGATAAGATCAACGCCATGCTCTCGTTCCTCAAAGCGGGGGTCGATCCGTCGACCGGGAGTCTGTCCGGTTCGACTGAAATTTCCGACCTTGCTCACGCGCTGTACGCATTCCAACTGTATCGGTTCGAGCGGGAGTTACAGAAAAAAATGGAGCAGCGCCTTCTCGCGCAACAGCGGTCGAACGGGAGTTTTGACGACTCGATGCACGCGACGGTCGCCGCGCTTTTTGCGCTCGCACGGCCTGACTTTGAAATTTCAAGCGTCACCTTCGTTCCCGGCGGGGCACTTGAGATAAACGGCGTGGTTTTTTCCGGAAAGGAGCCCACTGTCGGTCAGTTGGGAAAGTTCGACGTGATTGTGAAGAATCGAGGCGTTGCACGCGGGGTTCCCGAAACCTTTTCTGCATTCGTCGACAATGTTCTCCTTGAAGGTAATAGAAAAATCGAAACTCCACGCGCGCTCTGGCCCGGAGAGCAAATGGTGATCGGCTGGACCATGCCAATCGCCATGGCGTATACCGGAAAATCAAAGTTTGAATTTTTTGTTGAGTCTGTCGGGTATGAGAGTCGATCAGATAATAATTGGAAGGCGCAAGAATTCACCGTGGTTGATCCCGAGGGACGTCCCGCGCTTCCCCGCTATTTTGTCACGCAGAAGTGGCAGATCGGGCACGACGAAAATCCCGAAGTGCCTGCATTCCTCATTCCGAAAGGCGTGGTTGTACCAATGTTCATGATTAATTATCGGAAGAAAGAAGATCCGAAACGCAAGAATATTGTCGTCCTCCATCGGCCGAAGGGAGTGACGGAGGTCGGCCGCGACAGCGAAGGAAAACCGATACCGTGGTTTCAGACGCACATTCCGGAAAAGTACTATGGGTTTTTCCTCGGGAATGTTACCGAACCGTATCTGCCCGAGGACGCTGAGTTTGAGGTGGCGATTGGCGTTTCTGACCTCAACGGTAAGGTCCACTATACAGACAAGAGTATCATCATCAAGCTCACGTCTGATGAAAAAAAGTATCTGGGTACGGTGTCCGGATCTTTGACGATCGACAGCGACCGAGCAGTAGGCACGCGCGTGCGCGGAAACGGAGTCGATAACATTACCGACGAAAAGGGGAATTTTTCGGTGACACTTCCCAATGGAACCGGTGGCGTATGGGGAGATCGGATCACCGCTCCCTGGCTTGACGAGCTTGTCACGGTGTTCTCGATTCCCAATGGGGGCGAGGAAAAGGATGTGCGGGTATTCACACGTCTGAAAAAGGACACGACACCCCCGGCACTCGAAAAACCCTTTGTCATGCCGCAGTTTCCGGAAAGCGAGATCAAGAGCGAGCGCGTTGTCACCCTTGTCGCGCGCGCAAGCGACGCGGTCTACGTGAAGAACGCGACGATGTGGTACTGGGATCCGGCACAGAAGGACTGGGTGTTCGTGGTGGCAAAAGACGCTCCGTTCAATCGGGACGGTTTTTCGATCGACATCATGCATAAGTGGTACATTCCTCCCGCGATGGTGGGCAAAGGATACAAGATCAAGGCGGTGGTCGAGGACTACCACGGCAATGTTTCCGAGACGCTTGAGTCTGATGAGTTTGAGATTTTTGACGGCGCGCCACCCAAAGACGTCACACCTCCTCTCATCGGATCGCTCGAACTCCGGTGGATGCGCGACAACACGATAAAAAATCAACAGGAGGCGACACTCATCGCGTCTGCAACAGACAATGTTCAGGTTGTCAAAGGAGAGTTCTGGTATTGGGATCCTTCAAAGAGCGAGTGGGTTCTTATCGGCACGACGAGCAACCAATGGGGGGCGCAGTGGATGACATGGACCATTCCGAAAGAGCTCCTGGGGCAGGGGTACAAGATCAAAGCGGTCGTAACCGATGACTCCGGCAATGTGTCCGAAGTTAAAGAGTTCGGTCCATTCGAAATTATCAGTGGCGCAAAGCCCGGCGGCGTCGTGAAGGTCGAGGGACTCACGGACGGAAAGTGGTTTTTGGGAGAGAAAAAGACCATCACCTGGAATCTGACGGGCGCAAATCCCATTAAGCTCATCGATTCTGCGTCATTCTACTACAACGGTCCGGAGTGGCAGGCGGAACACATTAAGAGCTCGATCGACGTAACTCAGGTATCATCGCTTGACTATGCTCTGCGCCCTTCCGCACATATGGTGGGGACGGGAAAGATCAAATTTTTCGTATGCGATATCAAGTGGAACTGCGAGTGGATCGAATCTGAACCATTTACCATCGCCGACCCCTCGCCGGCGCGGCAGTATCCCTGGAACACCGAGCAGGTGTTTGATCTGAGCCGTACCAAGTACCCTCTCTATCGACTCCTCACCCAAACGTTTCACAATCCGGATGGGTCGCGTGAGTATGTCTACAGAGAGTATGATTCCGCAAGCGACGGCACCGAGTATATCCGGATCATGTATCGCAAGCTGAGCGGAGGGGCGTGGCAGGACCCGATCCCGCTCGTTCAAGATCTCTACAAGGCGGGCGTTGATGAGCGCATCGCGATCGATGACGTGCATGTAATTCAGGGGCCGCGCGGCGAAATCCATGTTGATTTTTTACGCAGTCATGGCAACGATTGGAAGGTGCAGGCGGACAGCTACGAGGTTTTTTATCTTCGCTTTGAGAACGGGTCGGTGCAGGAGCGCAAGCAGATTTCAAACGACGACACCATGTCGCGGTATCAGCGCATGGCGGCGGATTCGCGCGGGAATATCAGCATCGTCTGGACCGAAGGGTACAGTCAGGCGCGAAGCGGAGGAGTACCCATTCTCAAGGAGCGGCACACGCAAAACGGCGCGTGGTCGGGCGAGGCGTGGCGGACCAACGGCGCGTGGGTCAGCCAACCGTCAATCACCATGGACAACGATTTGCCAGTCGTTGTGTATATTCAAGATGGAGACTACTTTGTCGTGCGCGCGAATCAGGATTGGAATTCTTGGACAAACGCGATCCCCGTTACCCCTCGGACCGTACCCAAGTCGGCTTTCGCTTCGGTGCTGGACGGCAGTGAAAAATTGAAGAGTATTGTTGATGACGACCCCACTGACCCCGCGCGCTACCGCTGGAAGCCATCGATCCTCATCCGTCGGAATCTCGAGCAGGCGACCGGAGGATTCCAGTCGCAGCAGGCGATTCTTGATATCTGGTCGAACAATCAGTATGCAGCCAACGAGTTCGAGCAGATTCTCTTTACGCCGGCTTTGGGAACATATGATCTGTTTGCGCGAAAGGGAGGACCGGAGCAGCAGTGGAGATATACCGTGCGTTTCTTGCGCGTGAAGCCGAATTTTGATACGGGTGATCCCGGAGTTCAGACTGAACGAGAGCTTGTCGGGATAGAAAAAAATACTGACGTGCGAAGTTTCCGTGCGCTTTTGGATCGCGATGGGCTCTATAATGTTTTTTACATTAAGAAGGTTCCGGTTCCGTGGGGTGATATCACGCACCCCTATCACTTCTATTTCGACGGAAAGGAGCAGTGGCACCACGCGATGGCGGCATCTCCTCTACTGCACGTGTCTGATTACCTCACGGCCGTGTCAGAACGCAATGATCTGCTATCCTATCATTTCGGCGACGGTCGGTTTGCGAACACCGCCGACTACAGCGGCAGCAAGCAGTATCGGCTGCGTCTTGCGAGTCCCGCGGACAACACGAAAATTGCAGGCGGCGAAACACAGTTATCCTGGAAGGTTGAAGGCGGAGAGATCGACTCGTATGCGGTTCTTACGGGGACTGATCCCGACGCGATGAAGCCCGTGGCTGACCAGGTTGTCGGGAACACCGCGAACATTTCAGGGCTATCGGGAGACGCAACCTATTCTTGGCAGGTACTTGGCAAGAAAGGGGACAAGGTGGTCGCGAGCGCGATCTGGAAATTTTCGACACCGCCATCCGCGGCGGAGATTGACCTACAAGATGAAAAAGGTCCGCTCGACATGAGCGCACCGCTCTCATTTGAGACGGTGAATGTGGGCAGTTCAAGCGAGCGCACGCTGCTTGTTCGCAATCTTGGCAATGCCCCGCTCACACTCGGCGACGGGACTGGCGTTGGGATTGAGGGCGATGACGCGGCGCAATTTACGATCGCCAAGCAACCCGACTCACCAATCGATCCGGGCAAGGCGACAACGATCACGATCGCATTTAAACCGTCTGCAAGCGGCCCGAAAAATGCGGATCTGGTATTTGCAACGAATGACTCTGACGAAAAAGACATTCGCATCAAGCTCACCTCATCGGCCGTTGCGCCGGTGATGAAACTTGTCGTCGACGGTAAAGAAGTCGTGCCGGCCGGAACGCATGATCTCGGGACAATATTGGTTGGAACTGCTCTCGATGTGCCGGTCATTATTCGCAATACCGGCGACGCAAACCTCGTGCTCCTCAAACCGAAAGACGATGTCGACATATCCCTTATCCAGTTCTCGGGTGAGGGCGCTGCGGCCGCACGCGTACTACAAGACCCATCAACGCCGATCATCCCCGGAAGCGAGGCGAGTTTTACTGTTCGCATTGAGCCGAAAAAATCCGGCGACACGGCATTTGCTCTCAGCTTTTACCACAGCGACAATAAGGTGCAGAGTCCCGCAACAATCAATTTTGCGGCAAACGCTGTGATGCCGCCCGATATCGATATCCGGCACGGAGAAGAGTCTCTCCGGCAGGATGGGTTAATTTGGAAGGCGGCGGATATGGGCTCTGTGCGCGTCGGAACCACCTCCCAACTCTCCTTGACTATCACGAACAACGGCGGTGCGGCGCTGACCGTTGATAATCTTTTACTTGCTAAGCCCGAAGACGATCAGACAATTGAAATTGCGACAGTGCCGGATAAGACCATCGCGCCCGGAGGAAGCACGAAACTCACACTCAAAGTCACACCGAAAACAAGCAGCGCAAAGAGCGCAAACGTCTCGCTCTCCACGAACGATTCCGACAGCAAGGTCGTGACGATTCCCTTCACATACACCGCGACTGAGCCAGACGTCTCCGTCTTTTTCGGAAGGAGTCGAGTATCGACACAACCTCCGCTCAATGTCATCGACTTCGGAGGACTACCCCTTGGCAAAAAGTTCTCGCGAACCGTCAGCGTGAAGAATGTCGGCACGGCAGCTCTTACCTTTAAAGGAAAAGGCTACACGATCATCGGGACCGGTCATGACGACCTGAACAATAGTCCCTTTCCCACTGTCGTCTTGTCTCTCAAGTCAGGCGAGCAGCGCGAGATTGAGGTTCCGGTAACGCCGTCCTCCTTTGACGAGGGAATAGGAACACTGACGATTGAAACCGACGATCCGGATGAGCCAAAGATTACGATTGAGTTAAGGTGGTTTGGCACGGCATCGGTCCTCTCGCTGACATCGCAACAAAAAGCCGTCAAAAAGAACGACACACTACGCGTGAGAGACGTTGTTGTCGGCGCAAACGGAGAAACGCTCTTTACGATCGAGAATACCGGTACGAGCGATCTGACTCTCACTGGCGAGAACGGCCCCGTAGTACTCTCTGGAGACGATAAATCTCAGTTCACTATCGTGCAGCCGACGTCAGCGACGCTAAAACCGAAAGAGAAGACAGATTTTACCGTCCGGTTCGCGCCTTTCACGCCAGGCGAGAAAAAAGCGTCAATCACGATTGCCAGCACGAATTATGGGGACGGCGAGATGGCCGTGAATCTTGTCGGCTCCGCGCGTGATCCCGAGCTCGACGTTCTCTATGACGACGCAGCCGTGCCTTCGACTGGGTCGGTGATTCTTGGGGAGACGGGATTGGGCGTGGTACTAGAGCGCACATTTACACTCAAGAATTCCGGTGATGAGCCGTTGCGTTTTGAAGGCGACGCGCCATTCGTAACCGTGGAGGGGAAGGACAGGACCGCGTTTACGGTCTCCTCGACGTTAGAGTCCGGCACGCTCGATCCGGGAAAGACCGCAACTCTTCGGGTTCGATTTGCGAGTGTGGAACGAGGAGAGAAGTCCGCAACACTCCTTATGCGAACGAATGATCGTGATGAGGGACAGTTCCGTATGACACTGACGGCGCGCGCGCAGGATCCCAAGCTTGAGATTGTGCGCGGCGATACCGCGCTCATCACGGACGCAAACATAATCGGCCCCACGGTTCTCGTCGGACAGAAAGGAGAACTCGTCTTCACGCTCAAGAACGCGGGTGACGTGAATCTACTGATCTCGGGCCCGCCGCGTGTCGCGCTCTCGGGCGTTGACGCGAAGGAGTTTTCAATCACGCAAGATCCCGCAACGCCAGTTCTTCCGGGAGAGAAAACCTCCTTTACTGTCACCGTTGCGCCGACAACTCCGGGCGAGAAAAAAGCAACGGTAACAATTATTACGAACGACCGTACCGCGCCCGTATTCTCGCTCAACCTCACAACGCTCTCGGTTGATCCGGAAATGTCACTGTACTTCGACGGCAAGTCATTGGAACCCTCTTCAGAGACAAGCCTCGGTGAGCTGTCTTTATGGAGTGAAAGAACCATGGATTTTATCGTGAAGAATACCGGCACGGCGTCATTTGATCTGACCGGTGATCCCGACAAGGTTATTCTCTCCGGGATTTCCGCGGGCGAGTTTACTGTCGTGTCTTCTCCAGCCACGCCAATTGCCCCGGGCTCATCGAGCGCGTTTTCTCTTCGCTTCAAGCCGTCATCCCGCGGACCAAAATCGGTGACTGTGAAGATCCCGAACTCGGATCCGGATCGCGCGGAGATGAGCGTGAGTTTCTCCGCCACCGTGATGGCTCCTTCGCTTGAAGCAAAAGTCGCCGCCGCACCACTTCTCACGGGAGAGAGTATCTCATTCGGCTCACCCGAGATTGGTACGGTCAGTACAAGTACGGTTACACTCTCCAACAATGGAAACAGTGATCTGGTGTTCAGCGAGTCCAATCCGCCGAGTGTGAGCGGAGATGACGCGGCAGAATTTGAGATCAGAGGAGCTGTTCCATCGCGTATCGCGCCGGGAAAATCCGTATCGCTCGCTCTTGCGTTCGCTCCAAAAACGAAGGGCGCGAAGAAAACAAGCCTCTCGATCACAACCAATGACCCCGACCACTCGCCGTTTACTGTCGAGTTGAGTGGACAGGGACGATCGGCAGCTCTTGAAATGGCGCAGGGCGCGCAAGCGATCGATGGCGGCGCGACGATCGACCTTGGGAAGATTGTTGTCGGAGACAAAAAGACGCTCTCGATTTCGCTCAAAAATTCCGGTGATGCGAACTTGCTGATCTCTGGTCCGCCGAGGGTGCTGGTGAAAGGAACCGATGCGAGTATCGTCAAAATTGTCGCCGAACCAAAAACGCCGCTTGCGGCAGATGAGCAAACAACCGTTGATCTTGAGATTCTTCCAATATCGATCGGAACAAAATCTGCCTCAATCACACTGGTGACCAATGCACCAGGTGCAGCGGCGGTGGTAATCAATCTCTCCGCCGAGGCCGTTGTTCCTTCCGCCGGAAGCGGGACCGGTTTGACCGCCGAGTATTTTTCCGACACCGGATTCAAGGCGCTTGCGCTGCGCAGAACCGACAAAACCGTGAACTTTCGGTGGGAGTTTGACGCGCCACACGAGATTCTCCCGCAGAGCGGATTCTCGGTCCGCTGGAAGGGCGAGGTGGAGCCGCTCTATTCCGGCGAACATACTTTTACCACCAAGAGCGATGACGGTGTGCGGCTCTGGGTAGATGGGAAGAAACTTATCGATGATTGGAATGTTCGGCCGACCAACAAAGCGGAAACCAGGACCGAAACCATCACGCTGGAAAAAGGGAAAAAGGTTGGTATCACCATGGAATATTTTGACGAGACCGGATACGCGACCAGTCGATTGTACTGGCAGCCGCCGTACGGCACTCAGGAAATTATTCCCCAGTCGCAACTCTATCCGACCGATGCGCCCGAAGTGATCCCGACGACAGTCGGGACAGGAGGAGGACTCACAGGGGAGTATTTCAACGATATCGAGTTAAAAGACATGGTGCTGCGACGTACGGATCCGAAAGTGCAGTTCACCTGGAAGTACGACGCGCCGCATCCCGACCTGCCACAGAGCGGATTCTCGGTAAAGTGGACAGGCATGATCGAGCCGCGCTACACCGGCACATACACCTTCACCACCAAGACCGACGAGGGCGTCCGGCTGCGCATCAATGATCAGAACGTGATCGATGCATGGAGTGCGAAGGAGACGAATCGCACCCTGGTGAATACCGGGACGATCGCGCTGAAACAAGGCAAAAAGTATCCGGTTGAGCTTCTGTATAAAGATGACGGTGGGTACGCGACCATGCGGCTTTTGTGGGAGACGCCGTATGGCGTGTCGGAAGTCGTGCCGACCGCGCAACTATATGCGGCAGAAAACAAGCCTGACATAATTCCAAACGCAGTCGGGACGGGTACGGGTTTGAGCGGCGAATATTTCAATGATTCGGAGCTCAAGACGTCCGCACTCAAACGAGTGGATCCGACAATCAACTTCCGCTGGGAGTACGGCTCGCCCGATCCACGTCTTGGCGCAGACAAGTATTCTGCGCGTTGGACCGGGAAACTTGAACCGCGCTACTCCGGCACATACACCTTCACGACCAAGACCGATGACGGGGTTCGCCTGTGGGTGAACGGCAAAAAAATAATTGATGACTGGAATAGCCGGCCGCTAAAAACAAACACAGGAACCGTCGACCTTATCGCGGGACAGAAGGCCGATATTGTCATGGAGTATTTTGACGACTCCGGCTACGCGACCTCTCGTCTCTACTGGACCACGCCGTACGGCGTCACCGGTTTTGTTCCGCAGTCGCAGATGTATACCCGTTAAGAGATATTGACCTCATGCGATCAAAAAAAAATAAACGCGTGCTTATTGTTGGGGTAGGGGGTTTGGGCACGGTGATTGCGCGAGAGCTCGTGCTGACACGGCAATGTTCGATCAGTTTGATTGATGGCGATTGCGTGTCGCGCGAAGACGCATATCGGCAGATTCTGTATACGAACGCTGATATTGGGAAAAAGAAGGTTGACGCGGCACGTGCGCGGCTAAAAGAGATGCGGCCGACAGCAGCAATTGAGACATTTGATGTGTTCCTTTCTAAGGAAAATGCATCTTCCCTGGTCTCATCATATGACATTGTCATTGACGCCGTCGATAATGCACAGGCCGAATTTCTTATGAATGATGCGTGCGTCGAGCAGGGAAAACCGTTTCTCTATGGTGCGATTCATGGTCTGCGCGGTCAGGTTGCCCTATTTAATGTCCGACGGCGGCGCTTCGGGTCGCGGCCGACGAATCTGCGAGATGTTTTTTCGACACCTGAGTCGTATCCGCGCTTTACTCCTCGAACTACCGGACCCATCGCAATCGTTACGGGAAGCATGATGGCGTTGGAGATTCTCAGATTCATCAGCGGAAAGACGCTTCGTTTTGTTGACGCTCTGTGCGAGATTGATTTAGAATTACCGCAGATTCGGATGTTTCGTTTCAGGCCTCGTTCGATTAGCACATAAATGTAAAAATTATATGCCGATAGCGGTCACTATTCGTGACGAATCAAGTATTACCGGAACGACCGATACATTGAAGCTCACATTTCCTTCGTCTGTGATTACGGTCGAGGAGCTGATCAAGCGTCGCGTTGATCGGGAGGTTCGAGATCGTAGCCGAACGCGAGTGTCTGCGCAATTCTCGCCTGTTCGAGTCTCTGCTGAAGAGACGATTCTCAATATCGGCCGTCCTCGGCGCAGCGCCAAAAAACCCCTCCTCGTGCGGGAAAAAAAGAAGGTATCCGCCGCGGAGCCGACGATTGAGGAGCGTTATCAAATCGCATTGAAAGGTTTTTATTCGAATGCGTTTTTTATTCTTGTTGGAGATCGACAAGTGCGAGAGCTTGATGAGCGAATTCAACTTGCAAAGGATACGGATATCCGTTTCATCAAGCTCGTTCCCTTGATCGGTGGATGAACGAATTTTTGTATGATATTTGGAAAGCAGCCGAAACGATGGGATGCCGTTGATCCCAAGCGTATTCAAAAAATTTTTAAAGAAGCTGCGTCGCAAGATCTAGGAACAAAGGAATCGATCTTGCTTGAATGTTGGGATTCACTTACAGCAGACGATGAGCGCAAGTATTTCGCGCTTTCCCTGCTGAGCGCATGGCGCAACCTTTCTGACTATCGATGGCCACGTGAGACGTTGGCAAAAAAAGCGTTTGCAAAGCGATTTGTGTGCACAGAAAAAGACCTTGCAGCTGTCCTCGCCCCACTCGAGGGTTTTTTGCGAGCAAAAGATGCGGGGCAGTCCGATTATCCGCTGCCCGCCATCGCGGCGCTACTCAATCGCTACAAGGCTGAACACGGATCCTTTCCTTCTGCGTTCATGCGAACGCTGCAGAAGTTCACGCAGAGCCTGAAAGATTCGCTTTCGGGTAGTGGTGCGCATTCACTTGCGCAATCCTCTCGCGATTCGCGAAAAATTCTTGCCGAATACCAGGAGCTATCCGGTATGACGGAGAGCGAGCTATTCGTTCGCGAGGAGCGCGATCACTGCATTGGCGCACTTTTGGGGGTCATTTCGGAGTTTCCTGCCGAAAGCCAAACGGCGTGGACCGCGCTCATAAAGATCTGCCGTGAAAGCAATCCGAAGCCGACTCAGCGATGGCTTGCGTCCGCGCGAACGGTTCTCGCGGGTCGCAGTGAGTTCGCGACCGAATATGTGCGCGTCATGGATGTCGTGAAGGACGCATATCAGAAGAAGCATATATTCTCGGACGCAGAAAAAGAGCAGATGCGACAAGAGTACACTCGCTGGGATTTCTATCATCAGACGTATCCAACCGCTGACGCATTTATTGACGCACGGATGCGAGCGCAGCTGTATGATAACGTGTCGCCACTCGCACTTGAGGTGATAACGAAACTTGTCTGGGTTGGGTCACTCCTTGATGCCGACGAGTGTGCAGAGCACGTGTACGCGTGGGTTATTGCTGCGTATGAAAAGCTCCCGGAGCACGGTGCTCGCCACACGGCGCTGGGCAATGCATGCGTTTGGGCGCTCGAACAGATCGATCCATCACGCGGAGTGCCGATGCTGATGCGATTGGCACAGCGGAAGATCAATCGGACGGTGGAAAAGACGATTCAGAAGTCCCTCCAACGAAAAGCGGCAAAGCTTGGCATATCACAAGACGATTTGGAGGACTCCCTCCTCCCTGTGTATGGGTTCGATGATACCCGCGCGTATCATCTCGCTCTTGGTGAATACTCCGGAGTCCTGACATTGGAAGGGACCAATGTCAGGACTCAATGGATTGATCCCGGGGGAAAGGCCGTCAAAAATCTCCCGCGTAGCATTGTCCAGAATCATCGCGAGGAAGTGAAGAAATTTACATCGCTTAAGAAAGTTGCCGCACTGACGCTCGCGCGGCTGGCGCAACGGTTGGAGCGAAGCTATCTCACGCAGCAATCGTGGGACGTTGGTTCGTGGAGGAACTTATTTGAAAAGCATCCTTTTTTCCATGCATTCGCAGAATCTTTGATTTGGAGCATTCGAAATAAGGATGATGGAGAGGCGAGAACGGTGTATCGGAATGGACAGTTTTTCGATTGTGGCGGACGACCGGTTGAGGGGCTTGGTGGAAACGCGCAGATTAGGCTGTGGCATCCGCTCTATTCGCCGCTCGAAGAGACGCTTGCGTGGCGCGAATATATTGTGACTAACTGCATACGACAGTCGATCAAGCAGGCGTTTAGGGAGGTGTACTTGCTCAGCGACGACGAAAAGAAGACAGAACTGTACTCGAATCGATTCGCCGCAAATATTATCAAGCAGCACCAGTTTAACTCTCTGTGTCAGGCGCGTGGATGGGCGTTCCACATGCTCAGTCTCGGGTGGGACAGCGGAGATGATCCGGCATACCGCGACTATCCAGCGTTTGATATCCGTGCAGAGTTTCAGGTATATCCACTCGAAGACGTAACAGCTGCCGGTCTTTCATCGACTCTCTCGACTGACCAAATCAGATTTTTCCGACAGACGACACGGACCGTTATTCCGCTTGTCGACGTTCCGGTTATTATTTTTTCCGAAACGCTGCGCGACGTCGATCTCTTTACGAGCGTACCGAACGTGGGAATGGATCCCGAGTGGGGAGATAGGAAGTTAGATGCGTGGTCGCGGTACGCCTTCGGCGATTTGACTGAACGAGGTAAGACGCGAAAGGCCGCGCTTGAGTACATCATTCCGCGTATTAGATACGCTGATCGGTGCATGGTAAAAGACGAGAATGTGGAGGTGCGTGGTGATCGCGCAACATATCTTATTCACATTGGGTCTTCGCAGGTCCGCGTGCAGCCGTCCGGAAATAGATTGTGCATCGTCCGACATGCGTCTTCATTCGACACGGAGAGGCAAGCTATTTATCTCCCGTTCGAGGGAGACAGCATTTTGAGCGAGATTTTGAGCAAGATTTTTTTACTTGCGGATGATATGCACATTGCCGATCCAACCATTGTGCAGCAGATTCAGAACACGAGTAAGTCGTAGAGGGATAAAGGGGTCAGGGATAAGGGTGGGAAATGGGTCAGCCACTATTTTGATAGACACATGCTATAATGGGAGGCTATAAGTCTATGCAAAATCGAGTCACTTTGAAGCTTGTCGGTGTTCGTTATGGCGGCACATCAATTGGGGAGGACATTCGTGTAGAGTTTGATATTTCTGGGCGGACAGTTCAGTACGACACGCAGCTTAAAAAGGGACAAAGTATCGCACCAAACTTCACGCTCGGCTCCATTCCCATTAAAAAGAAGCCACTCACAATTTCCGCAACCATCCGCGTCATCGAGCGCGATGTTCTTTTTTCGGACAAAGGACAAATCGCGGTGCAATTAATGATCGATCCTAATGCTCCGTTTCCGCAGCGCTCTACACACATCATCAGCGTTCGAGAGTCCCGCGGATTTCTGACCAAACGAACGGCGCGATTCGAAATCACGATCGAGGCCGATGCTCAAAAACGCATTCCGACCGTCGACGATCCGCTGTGGACGGGAGATTTTCATGATGATTCGGATCAGATGATTCTTGCCCGAGCGATCTTTGGGGAGGGGCGAAGCCTTTCCAAAAAAGGAAGAACAGCGATTGGCTGGGTTGTCAGAAATCGTATCGGATATTCGCAGTGGGGGATGACGTATCATGATGTTATTCTTCGCCCGCGCCATTTCAGCGCATTTAACACGAGCGATCAAAATAGAAAACTCGTCGAGGATCCAAGTAGCGATCCAACCCAGCGGAGCGCCTGGCATCAGTGCTACGAACTCGCCGGTGCTCTGGTCAAGGGGCGTATCCCAGACCCCGTCAAGGGCGCGAACCATTATTACAGCGACTTCATCAAGCCACCATCATGGACGCATACGAAAGGAGCTGTACTGACATTGCGCGTCGAGAACACACTCTTCTACCGGCTGCCGATCCGATCAAAACGAATTATCCTGCCGATTATTCTTCTTGGAGCATCGCTCGTAGTCTTTGGATTTTCAGCATACGCGCAGGTTGCTCGCACGCCTCTTCATTTTAATCTTGACGAGGAGAGACGCGTACATTCCAGCGAATCTATTGCTAATCACTCCATTGCAGTGTATTACGGGTGCGGCACTGAGTGCGAGGGGGTTCGGATATTTGATGAGACTACCGGAAAACAACGGGCATCGTTCAATTACGGCGTTGGATATCTGTGGTCTGCAAACAAAAAATACGTCGCTGCATTTCATGCTTCCGCAGGGCAGGGGGTAACCATCGGCGACATGTCGGGAAATCAGCTTTTTGTATATACGAAACCCCTTGAGAAGAGCTTTGATATTCCATCAGTGGCGCGCTGGGCTCCAAATGATTCAAAGCTTGCAGTTCTTTTCAACGATAATGGACAGCAAGACCTTTTTGTTTTTTGGGGGTTTGAAAACGGAAGCACGCGCGTCACCAGCGTTCGCGTTCCTCCGGCTGAGCACTATGCGATCGAGTGGGATGCGACCGGGAAGAGAGTGCAGGTCAATGGTGGATCGGCAATTCTCGACATAGCCGATAGCGGTTACGGGCACCAGTATACTCGTTAGCCCTTTACTCTTGCCCACGGTCGATTCCCAATGTTGTGTCAAGTCCGAATTTTTTTCGGCCTCCCGACTAATTCGGACTTGACACCGATTTTGCTGTGACTCCTTTGCACTTTGTTTTGCCTCTGCTATCCTAACGACAGTAAAGATGTATGAGAAAAGTATCAAAAAAAATTAAGACTCTCGGCGATACAATCGCAAGGGGATATCGCCCGGAGCAGGTGATTCTTTTTGGATCACATGCGTGGGGCAGTCCGCGCCCCGACAGCGATATTGATTTTTTTGTTATCAAGAAAACGCGTCACAATCGACTTGAGAGAGCGCAGAAAGCACAATCTCTCTTATGGGGAGCCGGTGTTCCGGTTGATACGCTCATATATACTCCCGCAGAAGTGAAACGCCGTCTTGATAAAGGAGATTTTTTCATCGAGCAGATCATAAAGAAGGGAGTCGTTCTCTATAAACGACCAGCATGAAGAGTTTTTCAAAAAAACAAAAAGATCTTTTTCGGGAGTGGGCCAACTATGCGGATGAGGACTTAGAGATGGCAAGTCTTGCGCTCGCAGAAGGAGGCCCGCCAAATCAAATTTGTTTTCACGCTCAGCAAACAGCGGAGAAATACTTGAAAGCGGTTATCGTTTTGCATGGCAGTACATTTGAAAAGAGCCATCAGCTCCGCTATCTTTTGGAGCGCTGCTGTGGACATGATCCGTCATTTGAAGAATTGAAAGACGACGCAATCTATTTGACGCAATTTTATATTGAGACGCGGTATCCGGGAGATATCCCGTCATTCTCGAAAAAGAATGCCGAACGAGCGCATTCTGCAGCATCAAAGATTAGGAAGTATGTTTTGGAAAAAGTTTTGCGGGCGTAGAGGCGAGGAAATAAGTGGTATGCCGCCCGAGATGCTGAAGAGAGGAAAGGTACCTGACACCTTTTACCACACAAGAAAAGATACCTGGCACCGATTTTCGCAAAAAATTCGGACTTGACACAGATTTTCGCATTAAAAAACCGCAGTCGTATTAAAAATACGATGAGGATTTTTTTTGGCGAAGAGCGAGAAGGCGGCCAGAATCATAGGGCTTTGCGTTGAGTTGATATGGAAAGGTCAGTATGGTAGACTGTCATTAATGAATCATTAAGAGGGAGTGTATGTCTCATGAAGTAAAGCAATCAAACGGGTCGGTCACCCTTGATGATCTCGCCTCCATGGTGAAGACGGGTT
>JBBTRP010000061.1:0-13446 GCA_038065125.1 Patescibacteria group bacterium | reverse complement strand
CCCTACACTAAAAGTGAATTCAAGGTTGGTGTTCTATGAAATGGGGGAAGCCCAACATGACGAATATCCAGGCAGCTCTCTTGCGGGGCCAACTCAGTCGCATTGACGTTCTCTGGGCGCGCCGGGATAAACTGGCGCGCCGGTATGAGTCTGCATTTAAAAATAATCACCGTATTCGCCTCATCGCTGATCTTGCCGGAGCAAAAAATGCCCGTCATTTGTTCACCATACTTGTCGACGAAAATAAGCGCGATGCAATTCTTGGGGCACTTCAGGAGAATGGTGTCGGTGTTGCGGTGAATTTCCGTCCAATTCACCTCATGACCTACTATCGCGAGAAATATGGGTATCAGCCGGGTGTGTTTCCGTCCGCCGAAAATATCGGGGCACGTACAATTTCGCTACCCCTCTACCCATCATTAACGAGCGAGGAGCAGGAGTATTGCATTAAAGCGGTGAATGAAGCGGTTTCATAAATGAAGCAAACTGCCAACTTCTAGAGAGCATATATTTCTTGCAATTGAGGTAAAAAGCCAAATTCTCACACTAATCGATTGGCACCATAATCTATGCCCGCAGAACGACACAACAGAGAGGGCATCTATGTGGACCGCGCACTTGGCGATCGATATGCCGATCTCGACAATCTTGCCAAGAAGCATTTTTCGGAACTACCCTCTTTTGAGGGGCACGAAGCTCGCGCAGTCTACTGCGAGGCCGCGAAACATTTTGTAGCCGATGCGATACGCGAGCTGAGCCCAGATGCATGGGCGGAATTTTTTGATCATCTCGTGACTGCGCCTGAGCTAGGACGTCGGCTGGCGATCGCCTGTAAAGAGGCTGGCTTGCCAGCAGATCCAGAGACTGTCGAGTTTTCCCTTTGGCTTCATGATGCAGGTCGTATGGCAACCATGGAATATGTAAAAAATGATCTTATCGAACATCTGCTTTTCCGTAAAAACATCAATACCAGCGCGAACAGGGAGCGCTTTGAAATGATCGATCATCTTTCGTTCGCGAGGAGTCTTGGACAGATTCAGGCGGATATCGATAAAGGAGAGCGGCAGGTGAGCGAGGCAACTCGAGCATCGCTTGAGAGTATGTATGGGCGGCTCTATGGTGACAATAGTGCAGTGTATAGAGCGAGATTAGATGCGATTATTTCATCTCTCGATTCAGCATTCCAAGAGGGAGAAATAATGAATATCGGCATCTCGGATGATCAGATTGCGTCCATAAGGTTAGATCCTATTCAACAGGAGCTGTTCGATCTTTACTATGAGTCGTTCTCTCTTAACCAAGTGTTGGCGAATGTGGGTGATAATTTCGGAAAGCGGGGTTCTGTGGGCCAGCCACTTTTGACGAGGGAGACTATCTATGAGTATGCCGCGAAAGCTCAGACAGGGTACGCAAAACAGTCGGTATGGCCATCAGTGAGAAATGCTCAGGCATTTTCGCGCCAGGTTTCTTTTTTGGACGGCCTCACACTTCTCCGAACGGTTACTGATCTCCGCGAGCGAGGCATCTCTTTGCAGACCGTTCAAGACAGTATGCAGGATTACGGAGTCCGGTTTGTTATCCTGGGGCGGCATGGGGACATTTCCAATCCAAGCGCTCGCGTATACGGTCGCGATGCGTTTATGAAAACCCCCATGGAATTAAGCGAGGAAGGCAAGCGGCAATGGGAAGAGCTCGGATCGCGAATTCACGATAGGCACATTCCAATCGTGGGCATCTCAACGAGTCCGAATCTTCGCGCCCACCAGTCAGCAAAAGCTTCAAAGCTTGGCGCATATTTTTCCGACCCCGACCTTGAAGAAAGGGGTGAATCGGAAGAATTCTGCCGGCTCTATTCGGAAATCGATGATTCCTTGCCGAGGCTGCTTGAAACAATGAAGTCCGGGCAGACAGACGATCCATCATTCAATCCGTATCACACTTCGTGGGAAAAGACTGAAACTTCTCAAGAGGCTCTTGCACGAATGAATCATGCATTCACAAAAGAAGTTAATTCAATGCCCGCAGGAAAAGGAGTGGTTTATATATCCCATGGAGACCCGATCGCGTTTTTGCAACGTGAGCTTACGCGCCATCAGCACTATGGCACTCATGAGCGCGTTGACGATCCTCTCCATCTCGAAAGTGCGATTAACGATGAAATCAATTACCCCGAAAAGGGCACCGCCCGATGCTATATCATAAGCGCGGGGGGAGGAAAACAGACAGAAATTTTTTCGTATTTTGCCATCTGATGCATTCATGACTTCTCACCTGCCTCGGTTCCTGTCGCGCATTCGGCGCGCTTCAATTCTTCTTATCAGCCATCCTTCTCGATTCCGAGGAATCGTATTTCAATTTCTTCGAACTCATGTAAAGCCTCTCACGGAGAAAAAGAGACTTCTTTCTTATCGCGAGGTACACACGATTTTCAGTGACAGGGATGCGATCCCCACACGCGGCTTTTGCTGTCTTTTAAAAAAAGATCTTCTCGACTGTGCTGATACGATCGTAGCGCATGAGGTCGACCTACTGGGATCCGGAAGGCGGTCACTCGGCTCCCCACTTCCTTGGACAGTTGATTTCAAATCAGGACATGATTTCGGCCTCGAAGAGAGCCAGCGTATTCCATACGGGAAAGGCGACGGAAGCGATATTAAGGTGCCATGGGAGTTGTCCCGTTTTTATCACGCTCCGCTTCTTGCGTTTGCACATCAGGAATCTCGAAACAGCTCTTACCTGACAGAGCTGCTCTCGCAGCTTGATGATTGGATTAGAATGAATCCGCTTGAGCGGGGACCGAACTGGGTGAATGCCATGGAGGCGGGCATTCGCGCGGCAAATTGGTGTCTCGCATTGGAATGCGTGAAAAATGATGTTACGAAGTTTGCCGATCCACATGCGGTACATCGGATTGCACAATCCTTATATGAGCATGCACTCTTCATTGAAGCGCATCTTGAGTATGGTCCGGTTATTTCTAATCACTACTTGTCTGATCTTGTCGGACTCCTTTACCTAGGCGTTTTCTTCCGTTCTCTTCCAGAATCAAAGAGGTGGCAAACACTCGCGATCGCAGGTCTCGAGGAGTGTATGCAACGGCAAGTGTATGATGATGGCGTTGACTTTGAGGCATCAATTCCGTATCACCGCCTTGTAACAGAGCTTTTCGGCTACGCCGCTCTTGTCTGCCGCCATGCCACCACCTCTCTCTCGAGTACCTACTGGTCGAAACTTGAGTGCATGGTTGATTTTGCGAGGCACTACACAAAGCCTGATGATCACGCCCCTCAAATAGGGGACAACGACAACGGCCGACTTCATCTCCTGGAAGCAGATTCGACGCGGTGGGTCATCAATGACCACCGACATCTTTTTCGTCTTGCAGAGCTGCTTTGGCCAGAGAAGCAATGGCCCGAGAGGAAAAGTATTCTTTTTCCGTGCGCGCAGATTGCTATTCTTCGTTCAAAAAGATTGTACGCGGTTGTTGACGTCGGTCCAAATGGACAGGGTGGGAATGGGGGACACTGTCACAACGATACCCTCTCTTTTGAATTGCAGGCCGATGGCCACGATATCGTCATCGACTCTGGTACCGGCTGCTATACTTCAGACCTCGATATGCGGAATGACTTCAGAAGTACTATCATGCACAACACGGTCGCTGTTGACGGAGAAGAGCAGAACCGCATTCCAAATAAAGAAGAAGGGGTATTCTGGATGCATAGCGACTCACATCCACGTGTCGTGCAGTGGGAAACATCGGTAAAAAGGGATTTGTTGGAAGCAAAGCACGATGGCTTCCGCCGATTCGCGCAGCCAGTTACCCATATCCGTACATTTAACTTTGATAAAGGATCAGAAAAATTATCCATCAGTGATCACTTTGAGGGAGTCGGTACCCATCAATTTGAATGGAATTTTCACCTTCATCCAAATGTTGTTCTGCGCATGATCGCAAAAAATGAACTTGAACTTTCAGTTGATAGCTGTACGCTCCATTTCCTGTGCGATCCTCGGGTGTCTCTTACGGTGTATCCGAGCCGTTATTCCCCATCATATGGGATAATTCAGTCATCCCAATCAATTCGACTAACGACTTCAGGTGTTTCCGTTCCGGCGAGCTATACGTGTAGCTTTACTCTACAAAAGTGACAAACTTCTTATGAGGCAAAATATTCAGCGGTTCTGCCGAGTGGTTATATTTAGTTGTATTTACTCTATTGTAGCGCTCCCGCTGCTCGTGACTGACGGGGTGTTATTCCCATTTATTTTCAGTAAGGCACTAGCGTTTCAGGTTCTTGTTGAGGTCGCCTTGACGTGCTGGCTAGTACTTCTGCTTTTTATCGGAAAATATACTGTCCCATGGCGTCACCCCGTTCTCGTTGCTTTTTTTGCGTGGCTGGCTTGGGTAACCGCGGTGTCTTTTTTTGGAGTTGATTTTTCTCGCTCACTGTGGTCAACGCCCGAGCGGATGACGGGAATTTTTTATTATTTCCATGTGTTTGCATTAATCCTGATCCTCTCGTCGTTCATGAGAGAAGAGAGGCACTGGAGACGACTCTTTCTCTGGAGCGTTGTCGTTTCCATGACGGTTGCTTTCGGCGCTCTTGCTCAAAAAATCGCCCATTTTTCAGAATCCGGATATCGCGTCGCGGCGACTCTGGGAAATCCGATTTTTCTCGCTCACTACTGTCTAATCAACGGTGTTCTTGTTCTCTATCTTCTCAGGAGTGAAAAGAAGGTCATGATGCGAATTTTTCTATGTACGGCACTATTGCTTTTTTCGCCAACCATTATTCTGACTGCATCCCGGGCAGGAGTGGTAACTTCTCTTATCCTTTTGTCGGTCTTTCTCCTCGCGGGAAGTCGATATTTTGTGTCGTCTTATGCCAGGAGAAGTGCGCGATGGAGTCTTTTCGCTGTCGTTCTGGCTATTGCTGGCTTCCTCGTGATATCTCAACGACCCTATATACAGCAGGTCATTCGCGATACCTCAGCCAACATTGAGCGTGTCAGTCTCAACACATTTCAGGACGATGGCAGATTGCGGCTCTGGAAAGAAGGTATACGCATTATTGAATCCCGACCGCTGACAGGATGGGGAACTGAAGTTAGTGACCTGCTTTATTTTCAAAGGGCGAATTTGTATCCGAATCGTGAATTCGAACTCGTACTGCCGGATCGTTCGCATAACATTATCATCGATACTGCGATCTCGACCGGACTTATCGGCACCATGATATTTTTTATCATGTGGACCTACATTGGTGGTGCGCTCTGGCGGTATTTCTATTCGCAGAGCGACCGTATCCAGGGGATTATTCCGATATTGCTATTCGCAGCCTATGCGATTCCTCTTTTTACGGCATTTGAGACGTTGACAAGTCTGACATTTTTTGCGCTTATAGCCTCGTTTTCACTGCGCCCCACTCAAAAGGATACCCCCCTTGCCAACCCTCATCCCTTCCGATGGAAATCAGGCTTCTCGGTCCCTTTGTTTGTGTGTTGTCTCATCATTATTTTGTTTTTTCTTTCCCTCAATTTGAATGCATTTCGTGCTGCGAGTTCGGCGAGGAGCGCGTATGTGCTCATGATCTCCAATCCTGAAGAGGCGAGGAGCGTATTTAAGGACATTCTAAGACATGAAACGGCCCTCAGCGACTCTGTGAGAATTGCGGTCGCAAAGAGTGTTGAATACGCGCTCAAAAACGGACACACACCCGATGAGCCCCAACTGAGGGAGGCAGTGTTTTATGCAATCGACGTACTGGAGGAGGGTTTACGTCTTCGAAAGGATTTCTTTCCATTCATTGTCTCTCTCGGCAACTTCTATCCCCTTGTATCAACCGATCCGGACAGAGTTGAACGTGGGATCTCCATTTTTGAGGGAGTACTTAAATACCACAAAAATCGATCAATTTTGTATCATCAGCTTGCGAGGATGTATCAGGTGAAAGGCGACCTCAAACACGCTCGCGAGAAAGAAAAAAAAGCAATCGACCTGTATCCGGAGAACGGATCGTATCATTGGGGGCTTGCGGTGATTGAGTTGGATTCTGGAAACCTTGCGGCATTTTCTGATGAGATAGCGAAGACCCAAGGCAATGAGCAGCTTTTTTCTGACACCAGTGTCTATCGTACGTTCTCAGAAAAAGCTTTCTGCGGGGTAGAGTATGATTATGTAGATAGTGTTGTTAATCAAGGAATTGTGCAATTGCCACAAGATCTTAACCTCCGTATCGCGCAGATCATATTAAGATTGAATACCGGGAGGGCTATGGCATCCGAATATGAATTCATCAAAAAAAATGATCCCTCAGCTGCAAAGGCGGTTCGTGATGCGATCTCAAAACACCCCTGCAACCTAAAGAATTTTCCCGAATAGATTCTGGGTATCCACCCGTGTTCTTTACAACCAGAGGAATTTGGTGTATAATTAATTATTGTATTATGTGTTGATAACCCATTTAATAAATGGATAGCGTTTCGAATTTAAAGGAAAACGAGCAGCAGGAGCCGGCAGTGTCAGTGGGGGGAGGGAGTACAAACCAGCCGCCTCAGGCAAATTCTCCCCTTTCCTACGTCACCGAGTTTCTCAAGATTTTTATTGTTGCGGCGGCAATTATCTTGCCGATTCGACTTTTTCTTATTCAGCCGTTCTATGTCAAAGGTGCGTCGATGGAGCCGAACTTTTTTGAGAACGAGTATCTCATCATCGACAAGATTTCTCCTCATTTCAAACCGTTTGAGAGGGGAGAGGTGATCGTCTTTCGATATCCTAAAACCGACCATCGATTTTTAATCAAACGGGTGATCGGGCTGCCGGGCGAGAAGGTTGTTATAAAAAACCAGGCGGTCACCATTTTTAATGTAGGCCACCCGAACGGCCTCCAGCTAGACGAGACCCCCTACAACCCTCGTGAGCTTTCTGAGCGGCTGGTGGTTGAGACGCTCGCGAAGGACGAGTACTTTGTCCTTGGTGACAATCGGCCGGTGAGCTTTGACTCCGAGCGGTTTGGAGCCGTGACGGACGATCAAATAGTGGGCCGAGTCGTATTCCGCGGCCTGCCAATCAATCGAATCGGGATCCTAAAAGGCCCATCATATCGTGAGAACCAATAAACTTATGCCACGAAAAAAGAAAATTGAGGAGACAACGCCCGGTGTTGATAAGCCGATCATCGAACTTGCCAAGATGGCAAAGACGCCGCAGCTCGTCAAGGGTATGAAGGATATTTTACCGCAGGAGCAGCCCTATTGGGATGCCGTGCGAGACGTGATCGAGCGGATTACTCGTAATTACGGGTTTTCGCGTATGGACACCCCGCTTGTTGAAGATCTCGCACTCTACACGCATGCGGTCGGGAGGCAGACCGACATTGTGGAGAAGGAGATGTACACCATGACCGACCTTGGCGGCAATACCCTGGCGCTCCGGCCGGAGTTCACTGCAGCGATTGCGCGTGCGTACATTGAGCACGGTATGGTGACTCACCCGCAGCCGGTTAAACTATTCACCGTTGGTGCGCTGTTTCGGTATGACAAGCCGCAGGAAGGGCGGTATCGACAGCACCATCAGTTCAACTGCGAAATCGTAGGGGAGGGTAAGCCTGCGGTCGATGCGCAGCTCATCTTCATGGCACACAAATTTTTCTCGTATCTTGGTATTCCTTCGGTACTCCACATTAATAGTATCGGATGCCTTGAGTGTCGTGCGGTGTATCGAGCGACACTGACCGAATTTTACCGTTCAAAGCGGTCGCTGGTGTGTGAGGATTGCAAGCGGCGCCTCGCCAAGAACCCTTTGAGGCTGCTGGATTGCAAAGTCGAAACCTGCCAGCCAGTCAAGGCACTTGCACCGCATATTGTCGACTCCCTCTGCGAGCTCTGCAAAGATCACTTCATGGGAGTTCTCGAATCGATTGATGAGTTTGAAATACCCTATCAGCACAATCCGCATCTCGTGCGCGGGCTTGACTATTATTCTCGCACCGTGTTTGAATTCCAGCTCCAGAGTCAGGACCCCGAGGCGAGCCAAAAAAATATCGCGCTTGGCGGCGGGGGACGTTGGGACAACCTCATCGAGGTTCTCGGCGGACAGCCTACGCCTGCGTGTGGTTTTGGCTTAGGGATTGAGCGGACGATTCTTGCGCTCAAGTCACTTGAGACTGCTCGCGGCGAGTCCCTTCTTCCGGTCAAACCAAAGCCGCAAATTTTTGTGGCTCAGCTGGGCGAGCAGGCAAAACGCCGCTCAATGTTACTTTTTGAGAGCATTCTTGACGAGGGATTCACGGCCGCATCAGAGTTTTCCAAAGACAGCCTCAAGGCCCAACTGGAGATTGCAAACAGGCTTGGTGTGGAGTTTACCATCATCCTCGGTCAAAAAGAGCTGATTGACGGCACGATTATCATCCGTAATATGGAAGGCGGCGAACAAGAAGTCGTCGACATCAAAAAGCTGATTCCGGTTTTGAGAAAAAAATTAACCCATGAACATGGTGAAGGGTCGACCTCCACTCCCTCAACCACCCCACAGAAAGGAAGGTGAGATCATGCCAGAAACTCGTAAGAAACCAAAAGAATCATTTGAAGCACTGCTCCGCAGATTCAATAAGCAGGTCCTTCAAAGCGGACGGCTTATTCAAGTCAGAAAAATTCGATTTCATAAGAAAACGAAAAATCAACGCAAACTGCGCGAAACCGCATTGCGTCGGATGACAATCGAAAGCAAAAAAGAGTATCTCAAAAAAATCGGCAAGCTCGGCGATCGGTTCCCCGGAACCAAAGCGCTCATGAAATTGTAGTTCGAGCCAACCGCCGGGAAGGATATCCACTCCGAAAAGCAAAAAGCTGCTGTATACTTGGGAGCAGGCCAAAAGCTTATTTGATGGATATCATAAAAAACCGATATCGAATTTTAGTATTACAGACGCTGGGTGGGTTACTCCTACCAGCGTTTGTATTTGCGGCGACGATTGAGTCTACCGGGATTGTTCGTCTGATCGGCGTCCAGTTTCAGGATGGCAGACTCATCGGGATACGACTTTTTCAAATTTTTTGGCTTCTCGCGCTTCTTGCCGGTGGCGCATTTGCGGTATGGTCATTTTTGCAAATTCGAAAGAACGAAGACGATCTGTTTGAGTTGCGCAAGGCAAAGCGAAACCTCATCATCGGCTCTGCCGCGGCCGGCGTAAGCCTGGTTATGATCATCGTCCTTGGGTTGGTTTATTGGGGCATCAATCGCAGTATCCTCAAATCACTGGAACCAAAATCCCAGACCATCGAGCAGATTCAACAGCAAGCGGAAGTACTCGCGGACTTTGGCGATGTGGAAAAAATTGAAAGCACCTATCCCGCACCTAACCAGCGCAATGTCGCCCGAAACACTTCTATTCTCATTAAGTTCATCGATCCGATTGATCCTTCAAGCCTTGATGGGGGAGGTGGCCAGCTCAAGAAGGAGAGTGTCAAGATCACACCAGCCGGCACCCCGGGGCAGCCTACGGAAGGAAAGGTTGCGTTTGCAGAAAACAATCGAACGGCAAAAATAACCCCGGTTAGCCCGCTTGGCGAGCCCAACAAGCGCCTCATGTATCAGGTCAGCATTACCGCGGCGGTTCTCTCTGCGGGGGGTGCACCGCTCTTTTCGGAAAATAGAAGTTACTCCTGGCAGTTCGAGGTGAGCGGATTTACGGACGACTCGCCGCCATTTGTTGAGTCAATCGTGCCACTGCCGAACGCAAAGGGCCGCACGGAGAAGATTGCGCCAAATGCGCTTATTCAAATCACATTCTCCGAGCCGATCGATCCCACAACCGTGAAAAATTCTGTCATCGATGTCAGGAACACTGGAACCGCGTCGCCAATTCCGGGTACGGCAAGCATCGGTAATAATTTTAGAACAGTCATTTTTACCCCGTCAGAGCAGTGCGGGAGCAATGCGTGCTCCGAGCCGATGTTCTGTTTGCCCAAGGCCGCATCTCTGTCAGTTAAATTGCGAGCGGCAAAAATTTCAAGCGATAAGAGCATCGGGCCGAATAAGGCGGTTTTCCCCTATGACGGGATCGTCGATGCTGCCGGAAATTCGCTCGACGGCGGAGGGGAAAACGGAGTTGCGCATAACTCCAAATCTGAAGGGAGTCCAGCAGATGATTACCGCGCAGGTTTTGCCACGACAGATGCGCTTGACCTTACGCCCCCGGCGATCTACTCGATCAATCCTGGGCGCGATATGACCCGGATCGCAAAAAACGCTCCGCTCGAGATCGTCTTTACCAAGTTCATGGATCTTGCGTCCCTCCACACCGGATCGATCAGACTCCAGCCGGCACAAAACTACTCTGTGGTCTCTTCGCACGACTTTGCGGCGCTGCGCTCAAGGTCAGTCGTTCAGCACGATGATTTCAAAGAGAATGCAACCTATAGCCCCGAGGTACTCTCTGAGGTGCGCGACGCGTCCCAGAACTGTTTTAGTCAGTGTATCGGCCCGACCCGGTAGCAACTCTATGGCACATCCGACCACAATTATGCTCAAGTCAAAGCATCTCATCGCACTCGTGATTGGGTGTGTTGGGCTTGCGTGGGGAGGGCCTGCTCTTGCTCAGGGCGCTCAAACCAGTAGCACACCCACAGCGCAAAATATTCAGACTTCAAACGCGACAGCCGACCTTCGCATCACAAAAATCAGTCCGGGCTCGGGTGGAAAGGGGCAGTTCATCACGATCGAGGGTGTGGGATTTGGCTCCGAGATCGGATCGGTTCAGTTCGTGCAGAAAGGGGAGGCAACTCCTTCGGATATCGAATACCCGAAAGAGTGCACCAATCTCTGGTGGCACGACTCGTACATCATCGCAAAGGTACCCGGAATGATCTCGTCGGGTCACTATGAAGTAAAAATTAAACGCGCACGCGACTCAAAGCAGAGTTTGGGGTCGAAATTTTCGGTGACTGACAACTCGGTCGGTGTGGGCATTTGCGGCCTCCTTCCGGACAACGGTCCGGGCGGAGTCGGCGTCGAGGTGTTTGGGACGAATTTCGGATCCGGGAAGGGGAGGATCCGATTTGGGAAGGTCGAGGGGTCAATTGCTGACACCGGATGGGGCGACTCCCGAGTTGCAGTTGCCGCACCCACGGGCGCTGACTCAGGAAATGTTGTTCTCGTCACCGCAGATCGGGATCTTTCTAATCCCGTCCCATTCCGACTCTCACGATGTACGGCCTCGTCGTGCGGAAGCGGGGAGTCGTGCTGTTCGGACGGCTCGTGCAAACTGAAAGGGTTGTGCAAGGAAAAGCCGATCTTGTGCCGCTACTCATGGAATTTTTTTACCGGGATCCGAAATCGGCTGGGCGAGGCGTGCAAGAATAACTCAGAGTGTGTTTCCGGCGTCTGCGGACCGGACAAGAAGTGTGCACGTGGCTCCAAGAGTGAGGGTGAGGCCTGCGGATTTGACGCTGAATGCCGTGAAGGTTTTAAGTGCGATCAAGGAAAGTGTACCTCCATTTTGCGACGCATTGGGCAGAGCTGCAGCCAAGCTTCCGAGTGTGCATCCCGCCTGTGCGTGAGTGGATCGTGCTCTCAAGGATCTGCCGATGTCGGATCAAAATGTACCCATCCCGATCAGTGTAAAACTTTGAATTGCTATCAGGGAGCTTGTGGTCAGACAGAGCGATGTTTGAAAATTGAAAGTCTTTTGCCGTTGCCGAATGAGGTCACTGCGCAATCCGTTTTTTCCGCCATCTTCAATCAGTTGATCGATGAGCAGTCCGCAAAGGCGAATATTCGCCTGGAGCCGGCGGTGAAGGGATTGAGCGAGGTACGGACAGTAGGGTCTGGCGATACTGCGCGGTCACAGTATATGTTTAAGCCCTCAGAGCAGCTCTCACTCAAAAAATCCTACGCACTGAGAGTTGATAAGGGCGTTAAGTCTCTGTCAAGTGAGAATACAGTCGGAAAGTGTATTACCGGGGATCAGAAAAAGTGCGAGGGTTCCGGTTTAATCTGCTCCCTTGACGGTTCACTTTGCACACGCGGATCGCGGTGCACGGGAGTCGGATCTCAGTGTAGCGGAGCGGGTTCGATCTGTACGGGTGTGGGATCAAAGTGCGATAAGGGCGCGACGTGTCTGGGAACGGGCTCGAACTGTTCAGATCCCGGCACCAACTGTCTTGGTGACGGATCGATCTGTCGTCTTGGTGCGACCTGTCATGGAAAAAATTCACAATGTGTTGATCCTCAGAGCATTTGCAAGGGTGAGGGCTCTACCTGTAAAGATGGCGCAAAATGTCCAGTTGGATCGACCTCGGCTGCAGTCGCGCAGTGCACAACATACGGCTCTGTGTGCCCGGCCGCTAATAGCGCCTGTTCCGGTATCGGAACAACATGTACTGGCGCCGCTGCACAATGTTCAAATGGTGCGTCCTGCACTGGGTCAGATTCAAAATGTAATGGGTCTGGCACACAGTGTCCTGGATCAAATTCCACATGTGCAAACGGCGCCTCCTGCCCAAATCCTCAGCAGACCGGAAAAGGCCCAGGCCAATCTTGCACCGCAAATTCCGAATGCGCGTCGGGAACGTGTAATACAGCTGCAGGGGTATGCACCGGCGGGCCAGGAGGACCTGGAACGTCGTGTACTAGCGGTGCGCAATGTTCGTCTGGTTCTTGTATAAATGGGTCCTGCGGTCCCAATCCTGCTCCTGCGCCATCTCCTACACCCGTTCCCGCGCCGACACCACCCCCCGGTCCCACACCTCCTCCGCCCTGCCTTGACGGCTGGAAGCTCTGCGCTGACGCCAAGTGCTATTTCGGCACCACCTGTCCGACTCCTCCGGGCGAGACTCAGTGCACCAACAATGGAACCTGCTCAGCGACTGAGAGTTGTGAGTGTCAGGACTGTCAAGGCAGACAAGACTCCTGTGGTGAACAGCTCGTCTGTCGCCCCTCAGCGCACGTTTGCGCAGCCCCCAAGTGCGGTGATCGCCAAGTCAACGACCCACGCGAGGAGTGCGACGACGCAAATACGGACAACGAGGACGCCTGCACGAACAACTGCAAGCTTAGAACCAACGGCCCCATATCCAAGCCCTGTCCTGATGGTTGGAACCTGTGCGGTGACAACAAGTGCTATCGCGGTAACACCTGCCCGACTCCACCCGGACCTTCCGCGTGCAACACGAACAATCAGTGTGAAGACAACGAGAGCTGCTCCTGCGCAGACTGCCGAGGCCAGCAAGACTCCTGCAAAACCGGCTTTATCTGTCGTCCCTCCGCCAACCAGTGCACCGATCCCAAGTGTGGTAACGGCACAGTAGACTCCATCACCGAGCAGTGCGACGACGGCAATCTTGTTGACACCGACTCCTGCACCAACAACTGCAAGGTAAACATCAATCCACCCCCCGGTCCCACACCTCCTCCGCCCTGCCTTGACGGCTGGAAGCTCTGCG
>JBBTRP010000060.1:48205-49615 GCA_038065125.1 Patescibacteria group bacterium | reverse complement strand
ATCGCCTTCAAGGAGTTTTGAAACGTCACCCTCGTCGCGAACAATCTTTCCCTTATCAAGAATCACTGCGCGATTAACGATGTGCACGAGCGACTTGATGTTGTGCTCGACGATCATGATGGTCGTGTGAGAACGCTCTTTAATAGCCCGAATAGTCTCAAACACCTCCGAAACCATCCGGGGTGAAAGGCCAATCGTTGGCTCATCAAGAAGGAGGAGCGTGGGCGTAACCATCAGACCGCGCGCAATCGCAAGAAGTTGCTGTTGTCCCCCGGACAGCGTTCCCGCGTGTGCAGTTCTTTTCTCGGCGAGTACGGGAAATTGCTCCATGAGATCGTCGCGGCGCACCTTCACCGCTTTCGTACTGGAAAGCGTCCATCCGCCGATCTCAAGATTTTCTTGAACCGAAAGACTCGGGAATATTCGACGACCTTGAGGAACAAACACAATACCCCGGGCAATCATCTCCCACGGGTGTGGGTTTATTGCCTTTCCCTTCCATATAATCGATCCACGGGAAAGTGGCGTGAGCCCAAAAAGCGCCTTGAGGAGCGTCGACTTACCCGCCCCGTTGGGCCCCATCAGCGCGACAACATCGTGCTGATAGATCGAAAGTGACGCGGACTCAAGCGCATGAACGCCGCCGTACCGCACCGAGAGTGATTGAAGTTCGAGAAGTTTCATATCAATTTCCCAGGTACGCCTCAATGACGCGCGGGTCGTTGAGTACCTCGTCTACCGTTCCGCGCGCAAGGACACCGCCCGCATCCAGAACGATCACCGTGTCGGAAATGCGCCGAATAAGATCAACACGGTGGTCGATAAGGATTTGCGTGACACCTTGTGACCGCAAAGCCCGCATCACGCCCTCAATTCGCTCGATCATTTCCGGAAACAGTCCCGCGCAAGGCTCATCGTAAAAAACGATTCGGGGCTCAAGGGCGAGCACGCGCGCGATCTCAAGAAGTTTTCGCTGTCCGTACGAGAGCGACTCGGCGAGGGCGAACTTCTTGTCGGCAAGCCCGACGCGATCAAGGAGATCAGATGCTTTTTGCATCACGCTCCGCGAAGGACGCGTGCACATCGCGCGCGCAGCGCCGCGCGGTGCAAGCGAAATCAAAAGATTATCGAGTGTCGAAACTTGAGAAAAGAGCCGCGCCTCCTGAAAGGTCCGCGCGACCCCTCGACTCACCAGTAGCTCCCGGTTTGTTGGCCAAGGCACAGAGCCCAGATGCACGCTGCCGCCATCAGCGGACATGATTCCGGTTAGCACGTTTGTAAGCGTGGTCTTTCCTGACCCGTTCGGACCGATCACACTGGTGATCTGTCCCGCAGTAAACTCAAGACTAACACCGTCAAGCGCGGTCACCCCATCAAAATGTTTTGTGAGATTTTGTATTGAGAGAGTTT
>JBBTRP010000060.1:10847-48105 GCA_038065125.1 Patescibacteria group bacterium | reverse complement strand
GTGAACGTTCCCGGATCGATAAAGCTCACATAGGTTGCATAGAGCGACCCCGCAACACTTGAGAGCACGGCACACAAGACAAATACTAAAAATTTGTATTGTTCCGTCCGATACCCAAGCACCTGCATCATCACCTCATCTTCACGAATCCCCTTGAGTGCGCGCCCAAATGATGAGGCCGAGATCCACGAAACCACACCCCATACGCACGCAAGTATCAGGAGTGAAAGAAATAGAAATGCGTGTTGGGACGAAAATGAAATTCCCGCAATCGTAGGCCGAGAAATTCCCGCAATCCCCAATGGCCCCCCGGTGAGATCGGTCCAGTTCACAAAGACGCCGGCAAGAATATTGACAAACCCCAACGAGACCAGCATATACGTATCGTCTCGAAATCGCGAGAGAACACCGCTGATCAGTGCTGCCGCAATCGCGGAGACTACGCCGGCGATGATGAGCGCACCGACGAATGAAAACTCGGCGCGGGAGAGAAGAATCGCGGTTGCATACGCGCCGATACCGTAAAACCCCGCTGACGCGAGCGACACGAGCCCGGTGCATCCGACCACAAGATTCAGGCCCAATGCGAGAATGCCGTAAATGGATGCAAGAATCGCGATGTGTATGAGATACTCCATATTACTTTCTCAACAATCCGCGCGGTCGGATCAAAAGAATGACGATGAGGAGCGCAAACGCAATCGCGTTTTTCCACTCTCCGGGAATGACAATCAGCGCACCGTTCTCCACGAGTCCCTCAAGGTATGATCCGAACACGCTCGCGCCGATAGTTCCGATGCCGCCGACAATTGACCCGATCACCCCGCTCAAAAAGTAAAACAGCCCCATCGTCGGCTCAAGGCCCACGTCCATCCCAATCAAGATGCCCGCAAGGGCGCAGAGCGCGCCGGTAAAAAATGCGACGGTGAGATGTATGCGCTCGACGTTAATGCCAACCACTGAGGCGACCTCGCTGTCGTCGCTGACCGCACGCACCGCGCGCCCGAATGCGGTCAGACGGATGATGCCGATCGTCACCACGCTCATCGCCAGCGAGAGCGCGATCGTGAAGAGCTGCAAATTCGTAACCGAAATTCCCTCGATCAAGCGTGACTGATCCAGTACGCGAGGCAAAAGCTGTAGCTGACTTGAAAAGAGCATCGCAAGAATCGCACTTGCGGCAGTCGCAATTCCTAACGACGCGATAATGAGCGCAAGGCTCGATGCGCGCTTGGCCCGGAGGGGGCGGAATACCCAGAGCTCGCAGAACATACTGATGATGCCGGCGATGAACAGCCCGGTGGGGACGCTGAAAAAGAGCGGAAAATTATTCTGCACAGAGAGTGCATAGACTGCATATCCGCCGACAGGAACCATCGCTCCCAACGCGAGGTTAAAAAATTTCCCCGTGCTAAATGACAGGGAAAACGCGATCGCCATGAGAGCGTACACCGCTCCGGCAATCACCCCATTGGCAAGGAGTTGCGGCAGGATATCCATGAAGAGAATCCTACCATTGGCAACGGAAAAGAAAACCCGCCCGAGTCTTGTGAACCAAAACTCGGGCGGGAATGGGCGGAGTCGCTGGCGTGACTAGTCCTCGAACTCGTCACCTCCTTCCTTTCGGTCATCGCGATCGTCGCTCATATTCTTATCAAATTTTTTCATCATCAATTTTTCAAGCTGATCGAACGCCGCATCCATCTTCTTATTCGAACCCGATCGCTGCGGACCATTGAAGTAGCGCTCGTAGTTGTGCATTTCACGGTTCACCTGCTCCATGGCTTCGCGCGCCTCGCGGAACTCGGCGGCATTCATCGACTCGACGATCGGATCGATAATCGCGATGAGCTGCTCGCGGAGCTCGTTGTCCCGAATCGCCTTTGTCTGTTGATACGCTCCCTTCATCATGTCCAGGAGTCCTCGCAGGTCGCCCGGATGCCAGCCGTTATGAATACTCTCCTGCATCAGCGACTGCGCGGTTTCCGCATCGCCGTTTGTGACCGCCGACTCGATGTCAGAAACGATCTGGGCCTTCTCGGCAACAGCTGACTGGAGCGCCTTGAAATCGACCCCGAAAAAGTTTGCCGCCTTCTCGAATGGAACGGGACCGAAACTCCCGTCTTTGCGTGGCGTCGGATTCACCTGCGCCGTCGCGAATTTTAATTGCGCCTTCACGTCTTTGAGCTGTTGAGGAATTTCGATCACTGCACGCAATTTGTTGATCTCCTCCCAGGTGCCCTGGCTCTCGCTACGATATGCTTCCAATGCGCTGCGTTGATCGGTGTCGGCTCCGGGATTCTGAATCGACTTGCGATTTGTGTCGATCGATTCAAGTAGCGCGTTGATCTGTTTTACGATGGGGCTGGGCTCACCGGCAAGAGCGCGCTTGCGCTTCTCAGATTTCGGCGAACCGATCAAATTGTTGAGGAAACGATTAAGTTCTCGCTCCTGATCTTTCATCTGGCGGAGCTCGTTATCGATCTCCTGCTTGGGAACGAACTTCTGGCGGATGTCGTCCATCTCGCGATGGAGATTCTTCCCATAGCACTCGTTCATGACATCGCGCTTTTCGTCGGACGCGGCTTTTGCCATGTCACTCACGCACTTCTTGGCATCAGCAAGAACCGTCGCAAGCGCCTCCTTCCACTCCTTCACGTCGGGGAGCGTAAGCCCTTTCAGATCTTTGAGAACCTGGTTTGCCTGCGAGGGAACATCTTTTTGAAATTGACGATTGAAATCAGAAATTTCACGGCGGTCTGGAGGCGGTTGGCCGTATGACCCGCCATTCATCTCGCCGTTATCCCCGGGACCCGGGTCGTGCTGTGGTTCCACCTTGAGATCGCGGCCCAACAACGGCACACTGTCTTTTCCTTCTTGAGGAGCTGCTTTCTGAGGCGTTACGGTAGCGTCCGCAGGCGAAGGAGTCGTCGCTTGTGCGGATGCAGTAGTCTCGACTGACTTCTGACTCTCAACAGACTTCACGACTTCGGTCTGCGCGTAGACATTGAGCGACAAACCAAGGGACAAAAAAAGCCCGAGACTCGCAATCCCAAGCTCTTCAAAAGCATTCTTCATACGTTTTGTATGATTATGTATTTTTATTTTCGCACCCTCGCTTATTTTTGAAGGGTGGATTTTGGGGGTTTATCCCCTTTTTTTATTGTATGAAGTTAGTATACACCCTCGAAAGTGTTTTGTCTAGTGGAAAACCGGTCCGTGATCGTTAAACCCCCGAGATTTTCGGGGGTTTTCTTGTTTCTGCGATGCCGCAGAGTTTCACTTCACCTCTTTCGCCTTTCCTTCCTTGTTGAATTCTTTGATGACGTACTTTGCGGAGAGAACATCGCCATTCTCGTCGAGGCTGTAGGTGTCCGCAATCCCCTTCCAGTCTTTGAGGTCAGATAGGCCCGCTTTGATGTTCTCGGGTCCCACTCCTTTTTGCCCCATGATCTCGGTAAGGCTTTTGAGGATGTCATAGGCACGTGGTGCGTAAACTACGAGCTCCTTGCCGCCGGTGCGCTTCTCCATAGCCTCAACAAACTCCTGTGGCAAGGACTGGTTTGCCGGCAGTGAGTACTGCGCTTTGTGCGCCTTATCTTTGAGCTCCTTGCCGATCTTGGGGTCATCCCACGCGTCTGCGCCAAATACCGGCGCAGTCACGCCCAGCTCTTTCATCTGTTTGAGTCCCACGATCGTGCCTTCCGTATAGCTGACAAAATACACGAGTTCCGGCTGTGCAGCTTTCACTTTTGTGATCTGGGACCGGAGGTCGCGCGCGTCGCGCTCAAACCCTTCTTCGGCAACTACCTCGCCGCCCAGCTCTTTGAATTTTTTTGTGAATGCGTCTTTGATGCCGACGCAGTAATCGCTCTTGCAGTACATCACCGCAACTTTTTTCTTCTTCAGGGTGTTCACGAAATGATCGGCGGTGAAGGTGCCCTGAAACGAATCAGACGGCACGAACCGAAACGTGTACTCCCCCGCAGTCGTAATCTTGGGATTGGTGGACGCGGCAGAGACGAGCGGAACTTTTGCTTTCTCGGCAAGCGGCGCAACCGCCAACGTTTCTGACGAGCACACCCCGCCGATAATCGCGGTGACCTTGTCGATGTTGAGGAGTTTGTTCCCGGCATTCACCGCCTCCTTGCCATCGCACTTTCCATCTTCAAAAATGACATCGAGTGTGCGCCCCTTCACCCCGCCCGCGGCATTGACCTCGTCGCGTGCAAGCTCGACCGCGAGGCGCATATTCTCTCCGAGATTTGCGGTGTCCCCGCTCAAGGGACCGATGAATCCAATCTTAATGGGAGACGCGTCGCCCGGGGGGCCTGCCAGTTTTTCGGCATTCTTCCCAACGAGGTATCCCGCAAGAAACATGAGCACCGCAAGCACCACAGCGCCGAATTTCTGACGTTCATTCATACATTCTGAACCGTTATGAAAAAAGTATTTCCTTGGTGCGTCGCCCGGGAATCGAACCCGGAACCTTGGGCTTAAGAGGCCCCTGCTCTGCCGATTGAGCTAGCGACGCGCATTATGATATTACAATATCCTTCCATGTTGGCTCAGTTTTGTCCAGAGGATCAAGCGACTCTTTTTTGAGGCGTTTCTCAAGACGCTTAACAAAAGATGGTTATAAAAATGACGCGGTGTGTGTTCAGATATATCCTTTTACCGTTTCTGTATTTCATCACTACCAAGATCGCGGCATATTTTTCTGCCCAAAAAAGAGTCTATCTCTTTGTGCCGAGGAACTGTTGAGATTCTTTTTGTTTCCGGATGAAAAAAGACGCTATGTCGTGCGCCTTCACGGATAAAGATACATCCCTGACTCAAAAGATGGCGGATGAGATCTTCACGCTTCATTAAAAGAAATCTTCACTTTTTCTCGGACGATTCCATTGCTTCCCGCTTCAACCCGCGTTAAGAGGCGGTTTGTCTCAACGACAAGCTGCAGCGCCTCACGTAGGTTTTCTCTGACTTCTTTCAACGTCTTACCTTGGCTATTGACCCCGGGGACCTCTTCAATCCATCCAAGGTACCACTTTTTTGTATGTTTATAGACCGCCGTATACGTACTCATATGGTCAAAGTATATGTCAGATATAACTCATGTCAACAATACATGACTCTCAGGCAGTATCGCACTTTCATTAAGAAATTTTCAAAATACTCTCAAGAACAATCGGGGGTTCGCGCGTGCCGTCCCGGGGTCCGGAGAAGTGGCCCGCTCCGGGAACGATGATAATTTCTGATCCTAGCTTGTCACGGAAGTCGTCAACGTTCTCAATTGGGACGTAGGGGTCATTATCTGAAAAGATCGCAATACTCTTCTTGATGCGTGTCGCGGCGGCGGAAAAATCAACGGACGCGTCGAGCCACTCGCGGAGTATCTCGCGTTCTTCTTCTTTTTGATCGAGCGCTGTGACACGTTTGAAAAATCCTGCGACAAACACCGCCCCGCCGATCAGGGCGCCCTCAGGGAGCGCCTCGCAATAGCGAACGATCGCAGCGCACCCCATGCTGTGCCCGACAAAGAATGTCTGCGCGTCCGCAACTCCAGCAACCTCAAACAACGCGCGGACCCACGCGTCGATATGCGGCGCGTTGGGCTCGGGCATCGCAGGAATCACCACCTGATCTCCCCGCTCTTCAATTTTTTCCTTCAGCCAGGGAAACCACCCGTCACTCGGCGCGCCCCCCCACCCATGAACAATGATGACTCGTTTTTTCATTTTTTTCAGTTCTGTCGCTCGGTTGCATATTCGCTTCACTCTCATGCGCCCGGAGAGAATCGAACTCCCATCTTCAGGTTCGAAGCCTGACATCCTATCCGTTGAACGACGGGCGCAATAGAGAATAAAGACACGATACACCAAAAACACCGCGGGGTGCAAACTGAGTGCTGCGGTGTTTTATATGTCTACTCGAGATGTGTACTTATGCTCTACTGCCAATGAGTGCGACGTCGGTGGCGTGTTCGAGGGCGACGTCGTAGGAGATCGTGTTGGTTCGGTAGAGGGAGGAGAGTGCTGCGTCCAGGGTCACCATGCCTTGTGATGCGCTGGTTTGGAGAACGGACTCGATGTGCTCGATCTTGTCCTCGCGAATGAGATTGGCAATTGCCGGCGTGTTCACGAGGATCTCGCGGACCGCAACGCGGCCGCCCGAGAGACTTCTCACGAGCCGCTGAGAAATGATGCCGCGGAGCGAGAGCGCAAGCTGTGATCTGATTTGATTCTGCTGCTCTGCGGAAAAACTATCGATGATGCGATTCACGGTCTGGCCGGCGCCTGAGGTGTGCAGGGTGGAGAGCACGAGGTGGCCGGTCTCTGCAAGAGTGAGAGCGGCCTTGATGGTTTCGGGGTCGCGCATCTCACCCACCATGATCACGTCGGGGTCGTGCCGAACGATGTGTTTGAGGCTTTCGGAAAACGAGTTGATATCGCGCCCGACCTCCCGCTGTTTGACGAGCGACTTCTTGGACGAAAAAACATACTCGATCGGATCTTCCAGGGTCACGATATTTTTTGCGGTTGTCGCATTGAGATACTCGACGAGCGCGGCAAGGGTGGTGGACTTTCCGCTGCCTGTCTGCCCGGTCACGAGCACAAGTCCACGGTCAGCGTTGATCAGGTTCACCGCCGACTCGGGAAAGCCGATATCGGAGAGTGTCGGGATTGCAGACGCAATCAAGCGCGCCACAAATGCCGGGTTTCCGTTCTCAAAAAAAAGGTTTGCGCGAAAGCGACTTCCGTCGGAGAGCTGCACCGCGCCGCCCCACTCTTTGGTGTCTGCAAATACGCGGCGGGCATCCTGGTCCAGTAGTTCGTCAACCAATGATTCCATCTCGTGTGAAGTAATTGAATCATACCCCACAAGCGAGACGAGAGAGCCGTGAACGCGTACCAGCGGCGGACTGCCCACGACCGCATGCACGTCAGACGCTGAGACAGTCTTAACGTCCGTAAGAAGAGAGTGAAGTGAAAGCATAATAAGGGAAAAAATAGGTAAAAATGAATAGAATTAGTATATCACAAATCAGCCCTTTTGTCAAGGGTAAAATGCTACTTTTCCTTTAAATTATAATCTTTTTTTAGTACTTTGTACTGCCTGTCGCGAGAAGTACGCAAAAAGATTTGCCCCGCTCTCAAGTATCTTTGGGTCGGGATCATCAAGGAGCATGTTTGGAGTCCAATGGGGATTCTCGGCGCGTTCCCGGGCAACGCGCTTCACGATCGCATCCGCAACCTCCCTCCCCTCGTCGATGCGCCCGAGCGCAAGGAGCGTTTTCGCGTACTCAACGCCCGCACGAACCATCAGCTCGGGGTGGTCATTTTTTACGGCGCGATACGCACTACCGAATGAGATGAGTGCAGTGTCAAAATCTCTGTCCTGTTGCGCGATCTCACCGCGACTGAAGCTTCCATCATACTGATTCAGCGGGTCATCATAATAGGACGCGAGGACAAGGTCGCGATCAAACTCCCCCAAGACTTTCTTGAGCATGGATGCGTTTCCTTGGGTACGATAGAACGCGGCGGCATGTGTGAAGGTAACCGGCCGACGGAATTTTTTGATCGCCTGTCGGTACCACTCGTCCGCTTCATGAACCCTGCCGCTTGCGGCATACGCATCTGCCGTGCGAACGTATCCCGTCTTGGTCACGCCAATACTCTTCTTGTACAGTGCGATCTTATCGTCTTGACTGAGATCTTTTCGGTGCTCGACCGCCGAGAGAAACGCGCGCCCCGCGTGATCGTAGTCGGCGGTATCGGCCTCAATATGACCACTCCCCTCAAACGTACGGACGGCGCGAGTCACATCGGTCAAAATCTTCTCAACGAACGAGCGGGTACGTGATGCAGAATCTTTGTCGCCGGGACGGACGCGCTCGTACAGTCGGTCTGCTGCGGTTCTCATAAGTTCGGTGGAAAAATTACGCGTGTTGACCGTGTGTTCGGATAGTTCAAGAGACGCGGTCAAAAATTCAATCTGCTCATCAGCGCTAAAACCTTTTTCCAGTTGCGTGCGATACACCTCCAAAAGGCTCTGGTGATCGGTATCCTTGGCATCGCGATCGCTCAATTCGGTGGCAAGCGGCCGCGGACTCCAGGAGAAACGCGCGCCGGACTCCGCTTTTTTCTTGGATAGTTTTGAATCGGAAAACGTCACGTCCCCGACGGCCATCAGTGTTCGTCCGGGCACGTCCTCAAAAATCACATTCCACGCATGGCGCTGCTGGGGCGAACGGATCGAGTCGACATGCACGCGTGTCGCCCAAGACGCCCCGGACATATCGCGAATCGCCTCAAGGACATTTTCAAAGTCCACCGCGTAGTTGCGACAGATGGCACCGATCTCGCCGGCCTGCCCTTTTGCAAGACGAACATCGGTTGGCAGACCGTCGACCATGCGGGTGTAATTCTCGTCGTACTCTTTCGTCCCGTCGACCATCCGATTGTCATAGGTATACGCGCTCTCGACAATGTCAGACGCGATCAGGACCGCCTCGCCAAGCGTCATTGAAGAGAGGGTGGTAAGGGGAAGTTTGTATTTTTTTCTCGAAGCTTCGATGCCCGTGCCGACAAGTGTTTTGAATACACCCGGATTCCTAATCGACTCGTTCACGCCGGGAATTGTCAGGTCGGTTTTTGAAATCGCAGTGTATAGTGGGGAGGGCTCGAATGCTGCGGGAGCTTTTCCCGTGCCGGGCCGCGCAAGCGGGCCGAACGAAAGACGTGAATCCGGGTGCGTACCGCTTGCGGTTTGCACGACGTCTATACAACCGGTTTTCTTGTCGATCTCGAATCGCACTGCCGCAGACATACTGCCCGCATCCAGCGCCTGAAATGCGCAAATGCCGGCAAGCGCTCCGACGAGTGCGCGTTGATGGGTTCCCTGCTCAACCATCCGGGTCCCCTCGCGAATCACGCGATCGACGCGTGACTGCCCTGGACGATCTGGTGTCTGCCGGTGCGGGATGCGTTCAGGCGTGTCGGAAGATTCAGATTTCGTCATAAATACCGGCGACGAAGTTCGATGGCGGTGTAGTAGTATTTCAAAATCTCTTCATATCCCTTGCCCTGAATCGCCATGAGGAGCGCGCCGCGCGCAGACATCCCAACGCCGTGCCCAAGCATCTTAAGTCCTGAGCAGCATGGATCGTTTTTCCCGATCAACCACGGTTTAGGTCCGCCACCCCAGACCTCTTCCCAGTTCCGAGTGCGTCCATCGCTCTGGGAGTAATAAGGAGTGATGGCAAGTTCGCCGTTGTACGTGACGATCGCACCGCGCGTTTCAGAAACTGCACGACTGACATTGGGTAGGCGCTGTTCGGCGCCGTATCCGCGATACACCTGATCCGCATCGGTTGCGCGAATCGTGAAGTGCTCGCTTGCATATTTTGTGCTGCGGTTGATGTGGTACAGAGCATATGTGCGCGCGGCAATGAGCAAAGCCTTCTGATACTCATACGGCGAGTTGTTTGAGGTCTCGGCAAGTCCTTTGAGATACTGCTCGAGAAAAAGCTCGTTGATGACCCAAAGCTTGTCGGTGGCCGGCGCGTAGCGCACCTCGAGTACCGCACGAAACGTGTTGTCGTTGATCGCTGAGCTCCATCCCGGCCGATGCACATAGGAAAGAATTTCAAAAACAATATCCTGATCTGATATCGTTGGTGAAGTCGCGGGTGTCGCAGGAGCAATTTGTGGTGAGGTTGTCGCATGTGCCGCGGACGGTGTCGTCGATGTGGTGTCCGGCGTCGACGATGCGACAGACCCGTCTGCAGCAGCGTGCACTATCCCCCTGGACGCTACCTGTGTTTGCGCTGCAGAAAAACGGACCGGAACCGCGGTGGTCGACGTTCCGTTGGGCGTTGCCACCTCATAGAGCCGCGTAACAAAATCGAATGTCACACTTGCGTTGGTGCCGCTGGGAAAAGAGCCAAAAAATGTTCCGTTCGTGTCGCGAATCTCAAACTCTTTATTCGCGGTCATGCGGATTGGATCGCGCGTATTGAATAATCCAATGCGGATTTTCTTTTCGCTTTCACGGAGGTCATCAACAATGCCCTGCGGCACGAACGGTGTTTCGGTCGTGCTTGTCGCAATACTCATCTGCTGCGGCGCAACAACCGGAAGGGGTGGCGGGCTCACGGCGAGAGTATTTGAGGGCTGCACGGCAAGCGACCCGCGAGGCGGTGTTGGGACTTTTGGCGCGGGAGGGCCGACGACGATTGAGAGGTCGACCTCTGTTCCCACAAGCTTTCGATCTCCCTCAAAAAGCGCAAGTTTCTCGGTGTAGGTCCCCTGCTTTGAGGGCGCATGGAGCGTGAAGTCGATAAACGTGAGCTCGCCGGGGTTACCGGAGGTCATGCGCTTCACACTTGTTTTTCCCGCCCACGTCGGACCGTAAAAATAACTCTCGCGTTTTGCAAGAGACCGGAATGTGACCGGTGTTTGTGCGTCCGCAAACGAGACGGTGCCAGTGTTTTTGAACCCGACCTTGAACGAGCCTTCCCCGTTTGAGGGAATCGCCAATACGGGATCTCCTTGGATGATATTTTGCGCGGCTAGAACGGCCTTTATGGAAGAGGGCGGCGGTTGAACGGGAAGAGGCGCTTGTACGGATGACGTGGCAGAGAGGGGCGCTTCTTTCGGAGCGGATGCGATTGTGCGCGTCACGGTGATGGGAAGCGTGAATGTCCCGCCCGAAAGCGGAACGTCTCCCAGGAACAGCAGCAACCGCTCCTGATACTCACTCTCTTTTTTTGGTGCCTCAAGAATGAACTTAAAATACGCGACATGCCCCGCGGGCACGACGTCAATTTTTTTGAGTACGATGTTTTTTGCCGCCCAAGATGCGTGATGAAAATAGCTCTCACCCCCGACGTCCGATCGCAATGAGAGCGGCGCGGATCGCGTGGGTTTCCACGATTTTTTCCCGGTATTTTTGAATCCGATGACAAACTCCTGCTTCTGAAGTGGCGCGAGTATGAGCGACTCTGCCGTGGTGATCGTAGGAAGTGCCGCCAGCAACACTTGACGCGGAGCTGTTTTGCGGACGGTGCCTGCGTCTGCTATAGTAAGCCCGATTTGATTGGCAGCAAAAATCGAAAAAAAAGAAGCCCCCGCCCACCCCAAGAGGGCGATAAAAAAAACTACTGATTTTGAATATCGCATCATGATTTCTCGACAAAATATATCATATATTAAACTCCTCAGTCAACGCAGCAACCCTCTAACCTATCACCTCTAACCTAAAAGCTACTCCCCCGTGTCTCTCTCAAAAAAAATTCTCGTAAACACCGGCATTCAGACCTTTGGCAAGGTTTTCACGACCGTCTTGGGCGTGGTCGCGTTCGGACTGATGACACGCTACCTGGATACGGGAGGCTTTGGGGCGTACACGACCATCACGGCATTCTTGCAGTTCTTTGCAATCATCGCGGACTGCGGACTCTCCATCATCGCAATCCAGATGCTCGCCGAACCAGGGGAGAAAGAAAAAAAGTTTGCCGTCGCCTTCACGATGCGCGTCGTCATCATCGCGATCCTCACTGTGGTTGCACCGCTCGTCTCACTTCTCTTCCCCTACCCAGAACACATCAAGATCGGCATCGCGCTCATGGCCGTCTCGTTCCTCTTCTCCTCGCTGATCCAGATGGGCAGGGTCATCTACCAAGTCCATCTTCGAATGGATATTCCCCTCCTCTCCGACGTGATCAGCTACATTATTCTTATAGCGGGCGTGTGGGGAGTGGTCCACTATGACCTGGGACTCAATGGCATCATCGGGGTTATCACGCTCAACAACATGGTGCAATTTCTCGTGCTCGCAATCCCTGCACATCACTTCACGCCGCTCAAACTCTATTGGGATCGCGCGCTTGCAGGGGACATTTGGCGGCGCAGCTGGCCGATCGCGCTCTCCATCGTATTCAACCTCCTCTACCTTCGCACCGACATTCTCTTTCTTTCGCTCCTCAAGAGCCAAGAAGACGTGGGACTCTATGGCGCGGCGTATCGCGTGATCGATATTCTCACCAGTTTTCCCATGATGTTCATGGGGCTTGCGATGGCGCCGATTGCGGCGCACTGGTCAAACGGCTCTCGCGACGGCTTTGACCGCACCGTCCAGCGATCGTTTGACTTTATGGTTTTCAGCGCGTTCCCGTTGGTGGTCGGCACACTCTTTGTTGCACGCGACGTGATGGTTCTTGTCTCGGGAGAGGCGTTTGCGCCGGCGGGGTCCCTCTTGCAGATTTTGATCGTCGCGTGCGGTGGCGTGTTTTTCGGAAGTTTTTTCGGACACCTCATCACCGTGATCCACGCGCAACGGACCATGCTATGGCGCTATGCGCTTACCGCGGTTATTGGTGTCTCGGGATACGCCCTGTTGATTCCCCGCTACTCCTACTGGGGTGCCGCATGGATGACGGTCGCGTCAGAACTCCTTATTGTGATCCTGGGAGGAGTCCTTTTCTTACAAAAATCGGGCTTGCGACTCTCATTCTCATCTCTTGCAAAAACGCTTCTGGGATGTACGGGCATGGCGGTGTTCCTTTTCACTTTCTCCGGAACACCCGTCATTCCCAGAAGCCTGGGGGCGGTTGTAGTGTATGCCGGCATTCTCATCCTTCTCGGAGGCATTCCAAAAGAGCTGCTTTCACGGTTCAAGACCACGTAACCTGCCGGGGGCTTGCTTCTTTTTTTGAGACGTGATAGGGTTTTTGCATTCGAAGCCACACACGTGCGCTTTGTCCATGAGCCGTACCGGCTCGGGCATTTCCACTGGGAATGCTCCACTGCTCGCTCTTTGAGCCACCAACTCAAAGAAGGTGTGGATTTTTTATTTAACCTTGAGCCGACTAAACCCTAGTCCCTAAACCCTGTACTCACATGAACCACTACGAACTCCTCGCGATTCTGTCCGGCCGCTTTGCGGAAAACGAAATCGATGGGGTCATTCTCCGAATGGAGGACGTCCTCAAAAAAGGAAGTGCTATTATTCACTTTCGTCAGAATCTGGATCGAAAGCACTTAGCGTATCCGATAAAAGCTCAACAGTACGGGTACTATATTTTGGTTGAATTTGACTGCACTGGACCGGACCTCAAAAAAATCGACCGACTCTTGGCGCTTTCCGCGGATATTTTGCGCCACTGCATTCTCAGAAAGAAGTCTGTCGGCGTTCCGAAGGTCTTTGATCGAAAGCCAACGCTCGAACAAGAAGCGTTCGGAAAAACGGCCGGAAAGAGCGTGTTCGGATCGGTTGCCGATATTGTTGAATCTTTGGGCGAGGAGTCCAAAGCTCCTGCACCCGCACCGGTTGTCCAGCAGAGCACTCCAGCACCCGCAGAGCCCGCCCCGCTCGAACAGACCCCTCAACCGCAGATGAGCGCTGCTCCAAGCCCGATCGCGGTCCCAATCCAAGAAAAAGAAGAGAAAAAAGAAACAAAAACCACTCCTGCCGATGAACCGATAGAAGAAGAGTCCACGGCAAGCGCGAAGAAAAAACAGCAAAAAGTCAGTTACGAGGAACTCGATAAAAAGCTCGACGAAATCCTAAAAAACGACATCCTTTAACTAAGACTAAAAGCTCTCCCTATGGATCTCAACAAAGTCATGTTGATCGGGCGACTCACGAAAAATCCGGAAGTGCGCTCAACCCCGACAGGGCAGTCGGTCACCAGCTTTTCGGTCGCCACCAATCGTTCGTACAAAGACGCAAGCGGCCAGCGGCAGGACAAGGCGGAATTCCATAATATTGTCGCCTGGGGAAAGCTTGCCGAAATCTGCGGGCAATACCTGACCAAGGGGCGCCGCGCCTATATCGAGGGGCGACTTCAGACCCGCGACTGGACCGGACAGGACGGCGTCAAGCGCTACTCGACGGAAGTAATCGCCGACAACATGATTATCTTAGACGCGCCGACAGGAGGCCCCCGACCCGCCGAACAGGATGATGCCACTCCCAGCTCACCGTACAACGCCCAACAGTCTCCCGCAGACGAGCAGACGATAGAAACGATCCCCTTCTAATCACCTCAACCTCATATGATCCAAAGAAAACGACACGCCGGGCCACAACGAAAAAGGGAGTGCTTCTTCTGTGTTAATCCTACACTTGAAATTGACTATAAAGACGCAACACTTCTACGACGGTTCACCTCATCCTACGGAAAGATCGCGCCCCGGAGGAGAAGCGGCACCTGTGCCTCCCACCAACGCAAAGTTGATCTTGCCATCAAGCGCGCCCGGGTGATGGCGCTCCTCCCATTCGTAATTCAGTAGGTTAGGCTGTTCAAAGGCTAGAAGGTTTGAAGAAATCCTCTTAACCTGTAAACCTTATAATCTGCCAACCTCATAACCCACCCTATGCCTGTCCTTCCCTCCCTCAACTCGATCCGCGTCGGCATCAATATTCTCATGAACGGAGAACCCTATACGGTGCAGACGGCCAACTTCGTGCGCATGCAACAGCGAAAACCCGTCATGCAAACAAAGATGAAGAACCTCATCAACGGCAAAGTGCTTGAGTACAGCTTTAAGGCCGGCGAGCGCGTTGAAGAGGCGGACCTGGAAAAGAGCAAGGCGGACTATATGTATACGGACGGATCGGGCGTGCACTTTATGGACCAAAAAAGCTTTGAGCAGATCTCGATCGACGCGGATGTGTTAGGAGAGCGAGCACAACTCCTCAAAGAGGGAACGCCAGTCGATATTCTCTATTTTGACGGCCGCCCCATCACGGTCAGTCTTCCTCCAAAAATCGACCTCAAGGTTATCACCGCCCCTCCCGGAATCAAGGGCGATACTGCCGGCAACGTCACACAACCTGTGACGCTTGAGACGGGCCTTACCATCAACGCTCCCCTGTTCGTAAAAGAAGGAGACACGGTTCGAATCAACACCGATACAGTAGAGTACGTCGAGCGAGTGTCGTAAAAATAGCTTCATGAGCTTCGGGCAGCTTCTCGAGCTTCACGAGCTTTGGATAAACATACAAAAGAGACCTTCCTGAACGGAGTGTCTCTTTTTTTTGGAATCACCTTAACTCATAAACCTCTACTGTGGCCGCTTCTGTGTTTCCTTCGCGCGATTCTGAGGTCGTGTCTGCGTCTGTTCTCTCCTGTTCGGCAAGCACGGCCCAGACGTCTTCGCGGATGTTTTTGAGGAGATCGCGATTTGAGCCGAGGAAGCTTTTCGCGTTCTCCCTGCCCACACCGAGCTTCGTGTCTTTGTAGGAGTACGAATTTCCGCTTTTGGTGAGCACGCCGTACAGCACCCCCGTGTCGAGTGTGTCGCCGGGAAGGGAGATGCCCTCATTGTACATAATATCAAACTCGGTCTGCTTGAAGGGCGGCGCGATTTTATTCTTTACGATTTTTACTTTCACGCGGTTGCCGATGATGCGATCGCCCTGTTTGATTTGCGCGGTCTTTCGGATCTCGATACGGACCGATGCGTAAAACTTCAGCGCCGTCCCGCCGGTCGTGGTTTCGGGATTGCCGAAATACACGCCGATCTTCTGTCGCGTCTGATTGATGAAGATGACGATCGTTTTTGTTTTCGAAATGATCGCGGTGAGTTTTCGGAGCGCCTGGCTCATGAGTCGCGCCTGCAGTCCCATGTGCGAGTCGCCCATGTCCCCTTCAATTTCTGCCTTGGGGGTGAGCGCCGCAACTGAGTCAATGACAATAACATCAACGGCGTTTGAGCGCACCAACGTTTCCACGATCTCCAGCGCCTGCTCGCCATTGTCCGGTTGCGAGATCAGCATATCGTTAATGTTGATGCCGATTTTCTTGGCGTATTCCGGATCGAGTGCGTGTTCTGCGTCGATGAACGCGGCAAGACCGCCGAGCTTCTGGACCTCCGCGATCACGTGCTGGGCAAGTGTCGTCTTTCCCGAAGACTCCGGCCCATACACCTCGATTACGCGACCGCGGGGCATGCCGCCGGGCCCCAGGGCGATATCAAGGCTGATCGATCCGGTCGGAACGACCGAGATGTTCATGGTTTTTGATTCTCCCAACTTCATGATTGACCCGTCGCCGAACCGGTCGCGAATATGTTCGACCGCTTCTGCCACGGCGCGGAGCCGCTCGCGGTCAAGCGTTGATTGTGGTGCTGACATAGGTTTAGCGGGGTGCGCTCATGCCGAGCGTTTCATGGGTAAAAAAGACGGTACGGGTAATAGTGTGGGGGTTGCTGTACTTGCGCGCCGCAACAATACGTATGGTATTTGCACCTTCGGTCAGGATCAAATCCTGGGAGAATGTCCCATCGGCTCCGCGAGGAACGGCCTTGCCGTTAATAGTGACGTTGGCGTCCGTCGCGGTAGACCCCAAAACCTGCACTCGGCCGGAGCGACTCGACTCATGGTCGGTAGGAGAGGCGATTGTAAGGGCGGGCGGGCGCATGATGCCGGATGCGAGGAAGAGAAGATAGAGCGCACACGCGCCGATTCCGCCGACGATACTCATGTTCTTAAGAATCCGGTGGGCAACCCAGAGGTTTCGGTCGCCAACCGCGGTGGGCGGAGCTGACTCCTGACGAAGCGATGTGTGCGCAGTGTAGAGCGAGACTTGCGTTGCGTACGCAGGCGCCATCTCGTCCCAAGAAAATCCTAGATACGTTGCATAGGTCTTGACGAATAAATCCCGGTAGATGCCTTCCGGGATGTCATCAAACCGATTCTCTTCCAGTGCAGAGAGGTTACGTTTGCTGATATTGAGGGCGCTGACAATATCCTCGGTCGTGAGACCGAACTTTGTACGACGCTCAGAAAGCTGTCGTCCGATGTTTGTTGTTGTAAAAATTTTTTCTGCAAAAGTGACAGCGCTCATATAAAAAAATCTTACCGAATGGGGGCTAAAACGCAAGTTGATAACTCAAAAAACTTTCCTTATATTCAAAAGGATCTTGGGGGTAGGACGTAGCTTGTAGGAATGCTGGGAGCTAAAAACTCCCCCTCGGTTCTTCGAGTTCTGGATCAGTATCCTCGATAGTGTCGTTTCCCAGGATCTCGCGGGGTTTTGCGCCGTCGCCGGGGCCGATAAATCCTTGCGCTTCCAAAAGATCAAGAAGACGCGCGGCGCGCGCGTAGCCCACGCGCAATCGGCGCTGGAGAAGCGATGCGGACGCTTTGCCCGCCTGCAGGATCACCTCTTTGGCGGGCTCGAGGAGCTCATCGTCGTCATCGTCGTCTCCCGAGAGCGCACCATCAATCGTTGGCACAGCCTGTTTTACCGTGACGCCGTCCTGATACGAAGGCTCGCCGCTCTCGCGAAGAAATCGCGTTACCCGGTCGATCTCCTCGTCAGACACATACGCTCCCTGAATACGCAGTGGTTTTGAAAGATCGGCGGAAATGGTCAACATATCTCCGCGACCGATGAGTTTTTCTGCACCCGAAGTATCCAGGATCGTTCGCGAGTCCATTTGCGACGCGACCGCAAACGCGATGCGCGAGGTGATGTTTGCCTTGATCAGGCCCGTGATCACATCAACCGAAGGGCGCTGGGTTGCAAGCACTAAATGAATGCCGACCGCGCGCGCCATCTGCGCCAGGCGAATAATAAGACTCTCCGCCTCGACGCCCGCCGTCACCATAATGTCGGCAAGTTCGTCGATGATGATGACGATATAGGGAAGGCGCGTTTCGGCGTGCGCTTTGTTGTATGACGCGATGTCACGCTTCGTAGCCCGCGAGAGAACATCAAACCGCCGCTCCATCTCGTGAATGGTCCACCGCAACGCGTTGAGAGCTTTTTTCACGTCGGTGATCACCGGGGTGAGGAGATGCGGGATGTCGTTGTAGCAGGGCAGTTCGACACGCTTGGGGTCGACCATGATAAACCGGAGATCCTCGGGGCCATTCTCAAACAAGAGGCTCATGATGAGGGTATTGATGCAGACGGTCTTTCCTGACCCCGTTGACCCCGCGATCAAGAGATGCGGCATGGCGGCAAGAGACGCGATGCGCGCCTTGCCGGACACGTCCTTGCCCAGCGAGACGGTAAGGTTATTCTTGCGGTTGCGAAACTCCTCGGACTCCAAAATTTCTCGCAAGGAAACCAGGGCGGTTTTCTGATTGGGGACCTCGATCCCGACGAGCGCACGGCCCGGAATGGGGGCTTCGATGCGAATGGGGTGAGCGGCGAGAGCGAGCGCGAGATCGTTGTGAAGAGCCGTGATGGAGGCCAGCTTAATGCCTTCAGCGGGCTTGAGGGTGAACTGCGTCACAGTCGGGCCAACATTGACCTCCCCCATCTCGACCGGAATACCAAAGTTCTCCAAAGTCTTGTGGATGATGAGGCTATTCGTCCGAATGTCTCCGCTCGTCGGCTGCTGACGTGAGCTATTCAGAAGCGAGAGAGGCACTTGAACTCTTTTCTGTTGCTTTTTGGGCTGGAGGACTTCGATCGTGTCTGCAATCTTCTCCTCAGAGCCCCGCTCCTCGTCATTGCGCTCCTTGCGCGAGAAGCTGGGCTCTCGATGCCCAGAGACGCTGCGTGACGCGGTGTCTGCCTCCTCGTCCAGAAGCGTCTGCGTGTCAGGTGCGGCTTCCTGCCGCGCTCGTTCCGGAAGTCTCACGCGTGAAAGCCCCTGGAGTACGGCCGAGAACGGGGTTTTTATCCATTGAAAAAATGCTGCGGCCGATGTATTCACTACCAAGAGAAATGCGCTAACAGCAACTGCGATGAGCACGAACAGCGCACCCCAAAATCCAACCACGTTCTGCAGTGCGTCGGACAAGAAAAATCCGAGGAGTCCCCCGCCCTGCCCCGCGATGCTCTGCCGGAACGACTCGCCCGGCGGATACTGGAGATGAAAAAATGCAGCCACCGAGAAGAGGAGAAAAAAACATCCGATTGCCTGGAGCCAGTGGAATGAGATATCGCGCTTTTTCAACAAAAGCGTAGCGAATGCAGCAAGGACGAAGGGGAAAATTATTTTGAGCTGCCCAAAGAGGATCGCAAGGATTGCCGCAATCCACACGCCGGCACTCCCCGCGAGCCCCAAGAGCGCGAGTAGGGAGAGGATCGCGCAGGTAAAAAGAAAAACGACCCCGAGTTCTCTGCGGGGTAGGGAGAGCGATTGTGCTGATCGCGCTCGCGGTCCGGTTGTCTTTGATTCGCTTCGCCTCGTGGCTCGCCGTTCTCGTTTGATGGATGGCATGGTGTGTATAGTAAAGTATACGCCTCTTTATGCGGCAGTACAACACGTCATCCTGTGCATATCCCCTCAAAACCATCGGAAAAATAAGGTTTGCACGATTTGTATGATGATGTATGATAATATATGATATTCACCTCCCCCATGACTCGCGAACGTCTTACCATCACGCTGCGCAAAGATCTTTTGGAAAAGATCGACTCCCTCATTGACGGGCAAAAAATCCGCAATCGCTCCCACGCGATCGAATCGCTCCTCTCAAAAGCGACACACCATCATCCGGTAAAGGTTTTGATTCTTGCCGGCGGAAAAGGCGTAAAGGATCCTGACTCTGGAAAGGTCATTCCAAAAGCAATGCTTCCGATTTTCGGAAAGCCTCTTTTGGAGCATACCATCACTGGTCTTCACGAGCGGGGTCTTGATGATATCGTGATCTCCTGCGGCACGGGCTCCGAACGCATCAAAAGTTTTTTTGGAACGGGTGAAAAATTTGGAGTCTCACTCGTCTATCTCTCCCAGGACGGACTTGCCCCCGGCACCGCGCAACCACTTCGTGCAGCACAAGCTGCGATGGGATCGGGAAGCTTTATCGTTCTCTACGGAGACGTGTTGACAGACCTCAATATTTTGGATCTGTTGGAATTTCATAAACAACAGCGCGGATCGATCGCGACCATGACGCTCACCTCTGTCGAGCACGTCTCCATGTGGGGTCTTGCGAGGTTGCAGGGATCACGGATTGCGAGCTTTGAAGAGAAGCCAGAAAACCCGACAACCTTCTCTCATCTGGTGAACGCCGGCGTGTACGTCATGGAACCTGCACTCTTTCGATACATAGCTCCCGACGCGCTCAAACTTGAACGTGACGTATTTCCCCGCCTTGCCGAAGAAGGTCGCCTGTCCGGTTATGCATTTGATGGAACGTGGGAGGATGTAAGCGATCTTTCGAGTTGATTCTTTCTTTTTGGCGAGACCGCTAAGAAAGGAAAGAACCGACTCGGAATCATCGTGATTCTCCGAGTGAGTACCTTGACGTGTTAAGGAGGAAGTACCGTGGACGAGAAGGCCCTGTGCCAATCGTATGGGGTGGAAGTGGTCGAAAGATATTCCGCCAAATATGGCCTGGTCCTTTCCGTCCGAAACGGAAAAGGACCCTACATTCTCAAAGTTCCCTGCCCGGGAATCCTTGAGGCACTCGAACCCGATGCGCGCGCGCGCGAAGCGGAACACATCAACGCCATCGCGGCCGCCTTCATTGAACGGCTACGGGGATACAACGTTCCCCTTCCGGAGCAGTACGACATGGAGGTCCGTGAGGACGGCTTTCCGGTCCACCACATCTCACATGAAGGGACGGACTGCGCAAAGATCATCAGAGATCAGCCGGATCGGGCTCGCGAGGTCGTCGAAGGGATCGTTACCGCTATCACCGGCCTTCTTGTGCGAGGCACGCACGAGGTCGGCATCGACGCGTTCCTTTCCAACTTTTCCCTGAACGGACATGGGGTGCGCTATGTGGACATCTTCCCGTCGTACGTCAAGTTCGACGGGCAGACGAGCCTGCACTACCCCAACCCCGCGGACTCGATCATCTTTGCGTGCGAGGAGGCGCGCAAATTCACGGCGTTCGGGATCCTGCGGCGCTTGCGGCTTGACCTCATGCTCCTCGACCCCGCTCTGGAGTCGGTCTTTTTGGCCGCCCTAGATCGGTGTCTTCCGGAGATGTTGCGTTCAGAAATGCTGTCCCGATTCTCCCATCTCCCCGACCGGGACCTTGAGACGGCAAACGTGTATGCACGACTCCGCGCACTCGATCTGATCGGCCCAATGCACACGGACGCGCTGCGCGAGTTTGCGGTCCGCGTCATTGGCGGGAGAGATGATCGCAAAGCGATTCTGGGCTCTGTCTCCGAACTAACCCGCATGGTGGAGTCGCCAAGCGTGGAAGAATACCTGGAACGGGTGGTAAAATTCCGCGTGCTGATGCGCGAAATTATAGTCGCCTAATCCGGTGGCAACATACAAAAGACCGCGACGAACATTCAAGTCGCGGTCTCTTCATTTTCACCTGACAGACTTTTAAAAACTCTGAGCGATATTGAGAAGTTGTCCGTGCAAATCCGTGGTCGAAGCACAGACGATCCGATTGATGTTTTCAAATGCCGTGAGAGACGCACCCGACCGATCGGTGGTCAACCCACCCGCCTCTGACACGATACACTGTGCCGCCGCGACATCCCACAGATGAGCCCCGGTCCCTGCATTGAAGAAAAAATCACACGACCCGTCCGCAACCGCACACATACTAAGCGCGTGCGATCCGAACACCCGCAGCTTTCGCGCCTGAGAAATGAGCGAGGAGATGAGTTCTTGCCCGGCAGCAAGGTCGCGATCCCATCCGACCGACCCGAATGCCGCGGGCAGCTCTCGGGTGTCGGACGTATGAATCGGTATACCATTCTTTGTCGCCCCCGCTCCTGTCTCGCTTGCGTAGAGCGTGTCACTAATCGGATTATAAATGACGCCGACGTGAGGCGCTCCCTGACGAAAGACACCGATGGAGATACAGCAATATGGAATGCCTTGAATATAATTGGTGGTGCCGTCGATGGGATCGAGGATCCAGACGAATTCTTTCTTCTGCGCCTCGGTCCAGTCGCTTATCCCCTCTTCTCCGACGATCGCGTGGTCTGCAAATCGCTCTGAGATCATCGCGCGCAAACGCCGCTCGATCTCCTGATCTGTTTCGCTGACCAGATTACGCGCATTTCCCTCTTTGCGTTCAACGCTGCCTGCATTACCAAATCGCTCCACAAAAAGCGGAGCGACTGCCCGCGCGAACTCGATGGCAGCGGTAAGTATTTGAGGGTGCTGAGTATTCATTGCACGAGTCGAAGCGCTTATCGCTCTCGCCGTTTGCGGACCTGGTAGCCGGTTCCAACCGGAATCAGTCGGCCGATGATGACATTTTCTTTGAGTCCTTCGAGGTGGTCTGCCTTGCCGGTGACGGCGGCATTGATGAGGACGCGCGCCGTCTCTTGGAAGGATGCTGCAGACAACCAGCTACGGGTGGAGAGCGACGCCTTCGTGATTCCCATGAGGAGCTCATCGCCTTTTGCCTCCTTGAGCTCTGTCTTTCGCGCCTTTGCATTTGATTCCAAAAACTCGGTTCTCTCGACGATCTCTCCGGACAGAAGATCGGTCTCGCCCGCATCGGTCACCGCAATACGCGAGAACATTTGGCGCACAATCACCTCGATGTGCTTGTCGTTGAGCTTTTGACCTTGAGAAAAATAGATGTGCTGAATCTCGTTGATAATGTAATGCTGTGTCCGGTTGCGCCCTTTGTAGCGGTAGAGCGTCTGAAGGTCGAGGTTGCCTTCGGTCAGTTGATCGCCGACACCCACCAGATCCCCGTCTTTGACCAGCACATACGTATTGGAGGGAACGATGGACTCGCGGATACTCTCGCTCACGACGGATATTTTGAGGCCCGTCTTTCCCACTTGCGTCACGACCCCGGGGCGCCGTGCGGCCACCTCGATCCCGGAAGTGGTCACGAAGAGTACGTCTCCTGTGGCAACATTCGCGCCTTCGACCACGCGAATTTCGAGTTTCGTTTTTTTCTTTTTCGGCGCTGCTTTTTTCTCTTCGATGATCTCGTCAGTGCCTTCCTCAGTGTCGTCCTCCTTCTTGCGGGTCGAGAACTTATAGAGTTCGTCTTCCGTGTCTGAATAATGAATTGCGACAATCTTCTGGTTCGGCGCGGTCTTTGCGACCTCCTTGCCATCACCAGTCGCGGTTGTTCTCTGTTTTTCCGTCACGGACACGCGACCTGCGACTTCGGCAATCACGGCCCGGTTCTTGGGCGCGCGCCCTTCAAAAAGCTCTTCGACGCGCGGCAAGCCTTGTGTGATGTCAACGCCCGCGACACCGCCAGTATGGAAGGTTCTCATGGTGAGTTGCGTTCCCGGTTCGCCAAGACTTTGCGCCGCAATGATGCCGACCGCCGTCCCGAGCTTGACGAGATCGTTGTATGCCGGATCCAATCCGTAGCAGCGCTGACAAACGCCGCGGACCGACTTACAGGTGAGGATCGACCGGATCGTGAGAGATTCAACGCCCGCAGTGCGCAAGATGTGCGCATGTTCTTTCGTAAAGAGCTCATTCCGTTTGATCAGCACCTCGCCGTCCTTCCCGGAAACGTCAGCGGCGGCGGCGCGCCCGACGGTGCGGTCATACATATCCAGTCCAATCGCGTCGGATTCGCTTTTGATCATTTCAATTCCCTTCTTGTCTCCGCAGTCACTGTCGGTGACCACCACATCCTGCGACACGTCAACGAGACGGCGGGTGAGGTATCCGGCGTTTGAGGTTCTCAAAGCCGTATCCACCAATCCTTTTCGCGCGCCGTGCGTCGAGATGAAATACTCAAGCACCCCCAGTCCTTCTTTAAAACTGCTTTTGACTGCGAGCTCGATAATTTCTCCGGACGGGCTTGCCAGGAGTCCCTTCATGCCGACAATTTGATTGAGCTGCGCCCAGGTTCCGCGAGCGCCGGACTCGATAATGGAGAACACCGAACTGGTTCGGTCCAGGGAAGCCTTGGAGAGTTTTGCGAGTATATCGCGTGTCTCCGTCCACACAGTGATGATACGGTTTCTCCGCTCATAGAAGGTGAGGAGGCCCATCTCATACTGCTGCTCGATCTCGTCGATCCGCTTCTCCGTCTTTTTGATAATCTCGGGTTTTTCGGTCAGTGTGGGAATGTCGTCCATGCCAAACGAGAGACCGGACTGCGTCAGGTACTCTCCACAAAGATCTTTGATGTCGTCAAGAATTTTTGCAGTCTCCGCCATGCCGAGAAGCTCCAGGCACAGCGAGATGATTTCTCCCATGACCTTCTTGTCTACCTTATTATTGCAAAACGGCACGGGCGCGGGAAAAATCTGGTTGAAGAGAATCCGACCGACACACGTCTCCAGATGGTGCGACTCCGCATCTTTCTGATGAAGACGTACGAGAAGTTCCGGTGAGGGGTTCACGATGATTTTTTCCTGAAGGCCGATGATTCCGGCCGAATACGCGACAGTCGCTTCATGCTCGTCAGCGAAACGTTTTATGGATTTTTCGTCCCGCGCATATTCGGCATCCGGAATATGTGTCATGTAAAATGCGCCCCAGACAATGTCCTGGATCGGGACGGCGATCGGGCTTCCGGTTGCGGGCTTGAGTAGATTGCGGCTTGAGAGCATGATGTTTTCCGCCTCCCACCGCGCCTCATCGGACAACGGAACGTGTACGGCCATCTGGTCGCCATCAAAGTCGGCATTGAACGCTGTACACACGAGCGGATGAATCTGAATCGCCTTACCCTCGATGAGCACCGGCTTGAAAGCTTGAATACCCAAGCGGTGAAGGGTCGGCGCGCGGTTGAGAAGCACGTACGCGCCCTTGATGATCTCTTCAAGAATATCCCATACCTCATCGCGTCCGGACTCGATGAATCGCGACGCACTGCGGACGTTGTACACGTGCCCCTGCTTAATGAGCTCCCCCATCACGAACGGCTTGAAGAGGTCGAGCGCCATGCGCTTGGGGAGTCCACACTGATGGAGTTTGAGGTGCGGCCCAACGACAATCACGCTGCGGCCCGAGTAGTCAATACGTTTTCCCAAGAGGTTCTGACGGAAGCGACCGCGCTTTCCTTTAAGCATATCAGCAAGACTCTTGAGCATGCGCTTTTGGCCCGTTGATGCGATGACGGTCTTGCCATGCCGTGCACTGTTGTCGATGAGCGCATCGACCGCTTCCTGTAACATACGCTTTTCGTTACGACAGATGACCTCTGGCGCCTTCAAGTCGATGAGTTGCTTGAGGCGATTATTGCGATTGATGACGCGGCGATAGAGATCGTTGAGATCGGATGTTGCAAAACGCCCGCCGTCCAGCGCAACCATGGGGCGAAGATCTGGCGGAATGATCGGGACGACATTGAGGATCATCCACTCGGGGCGGATGCTGTTGACGATAAAACTCTTAACGAGCTTCACCCGCCGCACCAGCTTCTCCCGCTTCAAGCCCTGCGCGGTCTCAAGTTCTGTCTCGAGTTTTTTCTCAAGGGCTTTCAGATCGGTCGAAGAAAGGAGCGTGCGCAAGGCTTCTGCGCCAATGCCGGCTTCAAAAAGATGGCCATACCGCACGGAGAGGTCGCGATAGGTATTTTCAGAAATGATCTTGAGGGGCTTGAGATCTTTGAGTTCAGTCTCGGCAAGGTGTACTCGCTCATCCAGTCCCGAAAGAGCGGCAGCTTTTTCCTTCAAGATCTCAGAAATCTGTTTGTCGATGAGCTCTTCTTTGGCCCCCTCTTTTTCCAGGCGATTGCGGAGCGCTTGGGTTTTTTGATTAAACTCATTATCGATCTGTTTCTTTTTGCTTTTCGCCTCCTCATCGATCTGCGCGACCGTTTCGGTTTTCAGTGCCTCGTTGACGGAAATAATAATGAAGCTCGCGAAGTAGATGATCTTTTCTAGATTCTGAACAGAGATATCCAGTGTTAGGCCGATCTTTGACGGCACACCGCGCAGAAACCAGATGTGGGATACCGGAGCGGCGAGGTCGATGTGGCCCATCCGTTCACGCCGAACGATCGAGCGCGTCACCTCGACGCTGCACTTGTCGCAAATAATGCCCTTGTAGCGGATCTTTTTGTATTTTCCGCAGTAGCACTCCCAGTCTTTGGTCGGGCCGAAAATACGCTCAGAAAAAAGACCGTCCTTTTCAGGTCGCTGCGTCCGGTAATTAATAGTTTCCGGGCGAGTTACCTCGCCGTACGACCATCGGTGGATGTCGTCGGGTGAGGCGACTTTCAATCTGATCGCCTCGAAGTCAAAAATTTGGATAGAGTCTTTTTTTTCTTCAGGTCCCATGGTGGTAGTGGTTAGTCTTTTTCTTCTCGATCGTGCTCTTTAAGCAGCTCCACATCAAGGGAGAGGCCCTTCAATTCGCGTACCAACACATTGAAGGCTTCCGGCACGTTGAGCTTCATGATTTTTTCGCCTTTGATGATCGCCTCATACGCCTTTGAACGGCCGGTGACGTCGTCCGATTTGATGGTCAAAATTTCCTGCAATGTGTGTGCTGCGCCATAGGCTTCCAGCGCCCACACCTCCATCTCTCCGAACCGTTGTCCCCCAGACTGCGCTTTACCGCCAAGCGGCTGCTGTGTAATTAGTGAGTACGGTCCGATCGAGCGTTGGTGAATCTTGTCCTCCACCATATGGATGAGCTTCATCATATACATTTTACCGACCACCGTGGCATTGGCGAACTGATCGCCGTTGCGCCCATCGATGAGATTGCGCTTTCCGTCTTCAGGGAATCCTGCCTCGGCCAGGAGTCGTTTAATTTGCGGTTCGCCGATGCCGTCCAGTGGCGGTGTCGCCACGGTAAAATGAAGTCGACGAGCGGCCATTCCCAAATGCGTTTCCAGAATCTGTCCCAAGTTCATACGGGAGATGATACCCAGTGGTGAGAGCACGATATCGATGGTGCGGCCGTCGGGAAGATGCGGCATGTCTTCGATCGAAACGACGCGGGAAATGACGCCTTTGTTTCCGTGGCGGCCCGCCATCTTGTCGCCTACTTGGATTTTTCTCAAGTGCGCTACCGTCACCTGGATATTCTTGATCACACCGGAGGGGAGTTTGTCGCCGCCCTCGCGCGAGAAGATCTTCACATCGATCACTTTGCCGTGCTCACCATGTTCCAAATAGAGGGATGAGTCTCGGATATCCTTTGCCTTCTCTCCAAAAATCGCGCGTAACAGTTTTTCTTCCGGTGAGAGCTCAGTCTCCCCTTTGGGGGTGATTTTACCCACGAGAATGTCTCCGGATGAGACCTCCGCACCGATCCGAACAATTCCGTCCTCGTCGAGGTCTTTGAGCTTCTCTTCGCTTACGTTAGGAATATCGCGCGTAATGATCTCGGGGCCGAGTTTCGTGTCGCGAACCGCGAGCATGTAATTCTCAATATGAATTGAGGTGAACCGGTCGTCGTGCACCATGCGCTCGGAAATGAGGATGGCGTCTTCGTAATTCCCGAGCTCCCACGACATGAATCCGACCAGGACGTTTTGTCCCAGCGCGAGCTCACCGTTCTGCGTTGCGGGACCGTCGGCAAGCACAGTTCCCTTAGTGACGGTATCACCGCGATTCACGATCGGTTTTTGATTGATACAGGTTGAGGCGTTTGAGCGGAGAAATTTTGCGAGGCCATAGGTCTTGACCTCCTCAGTCTCGGTCTGAACGGTAATCTGGTCTCCTTCCACGCCAATGACGGTTCCGTCTACTTCGCTGACCGTGAGACGGCCCGAGTCGTACGCGGCTCGCCCCTCAACGCCGGTTCCCACCATGGGCGCCTGCGGGCGCACGAGCGGCACCGCTTGGCGCTGCATGTTTGATCCCATGAGCGCGCGTGCCGCGTCGTCATGTTCGAGAAAAGGAATGAGTGATGTCGAGACTGACACGATCTGATTCGGCGCGACGTCCATATAGTCAATGAGCTCAACCGAATCGAATGACGGCTGACCGTACTTACGCATCTCAGCCTTGTCGTTTACAAAATATCCTTTCGGATCCAATGGCGTAGTCGCGGCGGTGGTGATGTGTCGCTCTTCGACAAATGCATCAAGATAAATGACCGTCTCGGTGACGCGCGGCTTAACCAAGAGAGTCGGGAACACTGCGGCATGTTTAGAAAGTTCTTTTGCCTTTACCGCATCGATAATTTCTCCTGCAGTACCAAGCACCTCGTGCGTGTCAGGCTTAACAATATCGCTCCGTACGATCTCGCCAACGCCGGCACTTCCGTCATTTGCGACCTCCTTCACGATGATGCGAAACGGGGTTTCGATAAATCCAAACTCATTGAGTCGCGCGTAGGATGCAAGGTGGCCAACCAAACCAATGTTGGGCCCTTCGGGAGTGGCAATCGGACAGATTCGACCGTAGTGGGTCGGGTGCACATCGCGCACCTCAAAACCCGCGCGTTCGCGGGAGAGTCCGCCCGGCCCCAGTGCCGAGATTCTGCGCTTATGCTCCAGCTCTGAGAGCGGATTGGTCTGGTCCATGAACTGAGAGAGCTGCGAAGACATGAAGAACTCCTTGACTGCGATGATGACCGGCCGCGCATTGATGAGTTTTGTCGGGGAAAGCGTCGTCACATCCAGGGTGCTCATGCGATCTTTGATGATGCGCTCCATACGGACGAGACCGACGCGGAATTTGTTTTGAATCAACTCGCCGACCGCGCGGATGCGGCGGTTGCCGAGATGGTCGATGTCATCCGGCTCTTTCTGCGAGTTGTTGTAGTTGATGATTTCTGAAATCAGCGCGACGATGTCTTCCCGTTTCAGCACGCGCCCGTCTTTGGTCTTGGGAGAGTAGTCGAGCCCAAATCGCTGGTTCATCTTATGGCGTCCGACCCTACCCAAGTCATACCGGTCGAACCGGAAAAACATATCATGGATAAGCGTGCGCGCGTTATCGGGGGTCGCGAGATCTCCCGGACGGATGCGCTTGTAAATTTCGACGAGGCCTGAGAGTTCGTCGTGCGCATTGTCTTTTTCCAGGGTTGCCTCGAGATATTTTGTGTCGGGGTGCGTGTCGACGGCGGAAAAGAGCGGAAGGATCTCCTCGTTTGAGGCAAATCCGAAAGCGCGCAGGAGCGATGTGCAGGCGACCTTTCTCTTGCGGTCGATCTTGACCCAGATACATCCGCTCTCATCGGTTTCAAACTCCAGCCACGCGCCACGATTCGGGATCAGCTTTGCTCCATAGTACCGTCGGTCTGACCCGCGATACGTCTGAGAGGTAAAGAAAACACCGGCCGAACGAATCAGCTGAGAGACGACAACGCGCTCGACGCCGTTCACGATAAACGTCCCGCGGTCGGTCATGAGCGGGAAATCGCCCAGGTAGAGATCCTGGACCTTTTCCTCGTTGGTCCGCTTATTTGAGAGCTTTGCGCGAATCCAGAGAGCGCTTTCGTACGTCAAATTTTTTGAAAGACTTGTTTTCTCGTCAAACTTTGGCTCATCGAAATAATAGTCGACGAACTCAAGCTCGAGATCGCGCCCGGTAAAATCATTTATCGGCGAAACCTCCTCGAGTAGCTCCCTGAGTCCCGATTCGACAAACCATCGATACGAGTCTTTCTGCACCTCGATCAAATCGGGAAGCGGGATAACGTTGTGCTCTTGCGTAAAATAGCGACGGTTGGATCGTGGAGCCATACGTTAAAAACGAAGTAAGATAAAAAAAATTAATCCCATTGGATGCCTCCAATGGATCTACTTTTCTGCATCTTACCTCGTTTGACTCATTACACTGAGTATAAATTCTCCAGTTACCTGAACAACAAAAGTGAGCACGAGTTATTCCATTCTATGTGAAATGAAAAATCTTGTCAAGTACTTCCTGGACAATATTTCCCTTATATTTATAACAAATCCTTATTTTCTCGATACTGAATACAAAAAGGTATCAACAGAAAGGCACACTTTATCAACACTTTATCCCCAGAATTTTCCTTGTCATAATTTGATTTTGGATTGGTTTTCCCCATAATCCTTTGTTTTCTTGTGTGGAAAAGTCGTAAAAATCTTGAACCAGGAAAGTGTTCGTATCAATAAAGTCGTCTCCCCGTAAAATTCCTATAATTTAAAGGTAAAAATCGCTTGAATACTTTTTTTGTTCACCTCTGCACTCGACAGGAATCGAACCTGTATTTCAGGCTTCGGAGGCCCGTGTCCTATCCGTTGAACGACGAGTGCGACGATGGATACTTCGTGCGACCTGATAAATCCGGTACTCGAAGGGCTTCAATACAATATCATAGGTTCCGGGATACTGCATCCGCTCCCCCCCGAATCCCTCCTTAAAGCGAGTGACGCCCGCGAGCGGATGATTTTCCGAGTCGTCTGGTGCAATACCCCAAAAGTCGTACCATCGGCACCCGGCCTTCTGTGCTAGTGAGAGAGCGTGCCAGTGCAGCGCGTAGGGAGCCATGAGATTACGAAACTTTCCGCTGCTCGCCCCATACAGATAGGTTGCTGTGTCGCCAAAAAAAAGCACGATCGCAATGGCGCGGATCCCCTGCTCTGTGGAGGCGTAGAGAAGCTCCACTGCGGGACTGTCTGCTCCTTTCCGGGTATCGAGGGAGGGAAACGTTTCAAGAAGAGACTGATAGTACTGTATCGGGTGTAGGAAAAACCGATCTCGTCCTGCGGTCTCTTTAAGAAGTTCACACGCTGCATGGATGAGGTCTGTACGCTCTTCGGGTGACTTTTCGCTCAAGGAAGATACGGTGACTCCTTTTTTTTGAGCAAGTCCGATATTGTAACGCGTCTTTGGATGCATCAGAGAGAGTAGCTCCTCACGCGAACAAGAAAGATCAAGAATTCTCGTATGAGAGGGCTGGACGTCGGGAACCCTCTTGCTGTTTTTGGTGATCAGCTCCGATTGCTCAAGGTTTGCGAGTGGCTCGATGCGCAAAAAGACGGCGCCGCGCTCGCGAGTCGCCCGCAAAACTCGAATCAGTGTACGCTCGGCGGATCGAGAGTCCTGGGCAACCGGACCGTGCGGAAGATGCGTATAAAAAAATTTACCCACGATCGGCAGGTCCACACACTGACCAATTCCTGAAAATTGACCTGTGTGATCGCAAAGGACTGTTCGTGACACGGCACGCCCCAGCGACTCATGAAACATCCCCCACTCCCACGATTGCAAAAACTGAACGTGCTGATGGGCGCGCAAAAAAGCATTCCACTCCCCCGCCTGAATGTCGCCTTGTCCCATAATCGTCGCTATCGTCCCAGGCCCTTGAGTGCGGCTTTTAGTCGGTCGGACACGTCGGTGCACTCGGGTGGAATCGAGCGAAGCGCGCGCTGCGCATCGAGGGGTGAATATCCAAGACCGACCAACGCCTCGATAAGATCGACATCGCTCCCCTCTCTCCCGTTGGCGTGTGCGACCATCTCGCGCGCAAGCGCGTCGCGCAACTCAACGACAATCCGTTCAGCAGTCTTTGAACCGATGCCCGAGACCGTCCGTAGAAGTCCCGCATCGCCCCGTGCGATCGCTCCCGCAATGCCGTCTGGCGACGCAACACTAAGAGCGGCAAGAGCGGTCTTGGGACCCACTCCGGAAACAGAAATCAATTTTGAAAATAATGAAAGCTCTTCTTTCGTCTGAAACCCGTAGAGTTCAGGTGCCTCGTCGCGCTGATGGTAGTGGACATGGAGCGTGAGCCGCTCCCCGACCGCGCACGTTCGCAGCGTACTTTCGGGAACAGAAAGCCGATATCCGACATCGTGGACCTCAAGGACGATCGACGCGCCACCGCGCTCGGCAACGGTGCCCGTGAGGAATGCGATCATATTAAAAAGCTGACAGCTTTTAGCTTTTAGTCTTTAGCTGGAATGCGATGCGAACCGGTTTGCCGTCAACGAGAAGGTCGGCCATAGAATCGCTCTTTTCCGAAAAGATTGATAGTGCGAGAACCGATTTTTTTAGCTGCTCAGCGTATGACTGAATGACCTGTTCAATCTCGGGGTCGGACGTTTCGTACTGAAGGCAAACCCTATCTGATCGAGTAAGTCCCGCCTCTTTGCGCTGCGCGTTGATTTGGCGAATGAGCTCTCGCAGGAGTCCCTCCTGCTTTAACTCCGGAGTGAGTGTCGTGTCCAGCGCAACTACCACTCCTTTCTCTTCTTTCCGTGAATACGTTTTTGGAATGTCACCGGAGACGACCTGCTTGACGTTCACTTCTTCCGCGATCAATAGGGAAAGTTCACTCGGCAGCTGGACGGTGGTAACAAGAGTTGCAAGCGGCTGACGAACTTTAATTTTTACCTCTGCCCGGAGCGCAAGACCCATTTCGACAATCGCTCTAACCCCATCCATCTGCTCTTCGATCTCGAGGTCCCCTTGATGCAATTCGGACGGCCACGTCTCTAAATGGACAGAGTCCTTCTTCCCCTTCCACGCAGGAAGACCTCGATAGATCATCTCTGCAATAAATGGGGTGAATGGAGCGATCACCAGGGAGAGCGACGCAAGCACTCGTTCAAGTGTTAACAAACACTCGCGATAATCATCGGTGTCCGGAGTTTTCAGTCGATCCCGCGACCGGCGCACATACCACTGGGAAAGATCGGAAACGAAATCAAGGATCGGCCGCGTAGCGTCCGCGACTCGATACGCGTCCATGTTTTCCGTTATCGTTTTACGGAGACGTTCAAGGCGCGTTGTGATCCATCGATCCAGCACATGCTTTCCGCCCCAGACGTAGTCATCGGGTATATCGCTCCGCGATTGCTGATAGAACAACAGCACATTCCAGAGCGTATTGACGTACTTGCTATAGAGTTCTCGGACGCCTTTTTCTGAAAAATTAAGATTCTCCGCATGAACGACCGGAGAGGAAAGGACATAGTATCGTACCGCGTCAGCGCCATACGCTTCGATCACGCCCATGAGGTCTGGATAATTCTTCAGGCGCTTACTCATCTTCTTTCCATCTTCAGCAAGGACGATCCCGTTCACGATTACATTCCGGAATGCGGATGAACTTTCTGATACCGGAATCGAGGGATGTGGTCCCTGGGTAAGCGCCGTTGCAAGCACGTGGAGAGTGTAAAACCAACCGCGCGTCTGATCCTGTCCCTCGGCGATGAACTGCGCGGGAAAGCCGTTTTCGAATTGCTTCTTGTTTTCAAACGGGTAATGCAGTTGCCCATAGGGCATCGACCCGGACTCAAACCAACAATCAAGGACTTGGGGGATCCGCCGGTAGGTTTTCCCCTCTTTTTCAAAGACAATCTCATCAACCACGTGCTTGTGAAGATCGTCAATTGTACGGCCCGAGAGGCGCTCCAGCTCTGCAATACTCCCCATGACAATCACGTCTCCGTCCTCACTCTTCCACACCGGGAGAGGTGCACCCCAGTACCGGTCGCGCGAGATCGCCCAGTCTCGAGCGCCCTCAAGCCACTTGCCGAACCGGCCGTCACGGATTGCCGATGGCACCCAGGCGGTCTGTACGTTGTTTGCTAGGAGTGAACTTTTTAGGGAGGTAACCGATACGAACCAACTTGATGTTGCGTAGTTGAGAAGCGGCGTGTCGCATCGCCAGCAAAACGGATAGCTGTGTACGTATTTTTCTTTATGGAAAAGCTTTCCGTTCTTAAAAAGCCATTTGATAATCTCGACGTCTGTCTTCGTCGGGTCTTCCTTTGGCTTGACCTCCTGTCCGAAAAAATCAGTGACGTCTGTCGTGAATCGCCCGTCCATGCCGACATGTTGCACAAAATCGACTCGCTCCCGCTCGCCTAAACGATAGTCATCTTCGCCAAAGGCAGGAGCGATATGGACGACGCCGGTTCCGTCATTGGTTGTCACAAAATCAGCACTAACGACGCGGAAGGCGTTTTTCGTGTTTGCAAAATAAGGAAACAAGGGCTCATAGGTAAGACCCTCAAGATCACGCCCTTTGAGAATGCCATCATGCTGCACGTAGTCCCCCGCGTCACTTTTTTTCGCATACTCACTCCACCGGTCCAGTGCCAAGAGTACGAACGCGCTTGTTTTTTTGTTCTGGAACAGCGCGTACTTTATTTCCGGTCCTACGGCAAGGAGAACGTTACCAGGAAGCGTCCAGGGTGTGGTGGTCCAAGCAAGAATTGAAACCGGCCCGTCGACTCCGAGACGTTCTTTTGCGTTGGTGAGCTTGAACGCGACCGTTGTCGAAATATCGGCCACCTCCGCATATCCTTGCGTTACCTCAAAATTTGAAAGCGCGGTCTCGCACCGCGGACAGACGTGCATCGCCTTCTTGCCCTCATAAATAAGCTTCTTCTTCCATAATTCGGCAAACACCCACCACACGCTCTCCATGTATGAGCGGTCCATGGTCTTGTAGGCGCGATCCATGTCGACCCAGCGCCCTAAGCGGCGGATAATCTTCTTCCACTCTTCTGCGTAGGTCAGGACCGCCGAGCGGCACGCTTCCGAGAATTTCTGAACGCCGTACTCTTCGATTGACTGTTTGCTCTTGAGCTTCAACTTTTCCTCGATGATGTTTTCAATGGGAAGACCGTGGCAGTCCCATCCCCACACGCGCGTAGATCGATATCCCTTCATGGTCCAATAGCGCGGCACCGCGTCTTTCAGAAAAGACGAGGGGAGGTGGCCATAGTGCGGGAGGCCGGTCGCAAACGGCGGGCCATCAAAAAATGTGAATTCTTTTTCGGCGGGCCGCTCCTGAACCGATCGCTCGAAAATTCGCTCGCGATCCCAGAACTCCAAAATCTCTTCTTCTCGCTCAGAAATGCTTTTCATATTTTTCTACTCTAGCTTGTCTTGCGGCCCGAATCAAGGGAGTGGTATACTAGGGAGTGATATTCTTTAGCTATGATGTCTTCTTTCACAAAAATAAAACTTACTCGAGAACAGTGGACGTGGATTGGCGTTGGCGCCGCGCTCGTTGGATTGATTGCGCTCATATCCTCTCTACCCTTACCGAAAAGCACACCGCCTCAAGTGTCGGCTCCGACGCCCGGTCCCGCTACAGGTGGAGCACCTCGACTCTCCGTACCCCAACAACAAGAACTGGTGATTCCGCAGTCCTTTTATGCTCTCGTGAAATCCGTTTCCGAGGAGTCCATCAAGGTTGCGATTCTTGATTCGAAGGAGGGAGCCGCTCCCTTTGAGCGGCCCGGACAACTTTCCGTAGGACTCTCTGCCCCGACCGAATATTTTTTCCAAAAAGAAACCGTTGTTGATGGAAAACCCTATTTCGTTCCTCAGCGTGCCGACCAAAAACAACTCGCCGTGGGCCAATACGCGTTTATCGAGATGAACACCGGCGGTGAATCTGCGGTTCGCATCACCTTCTCGGACAAGAGTCCGTTCTAGTCTTTTTCTACTTCCTCGTTCTTCTGACGTCAACCTTTGCCTGGTCAGCACCGGGCTTTTTTTGTTGCGGGATCGAGAGACGCGGCGCGCCGCCCTTTGAGGGGGTTGTTTTCTTTATACGCGTGGAAACTATGCCGCGCGCCGTCTCATACGAAGACAAAATATTTTCCTTGAGTGAAATCCCGGGACTTCCCCACTTTGCCGATGACCCTGTGTCTGTACGTGTGCGCGCCGGAGCATCCCCGGCAACATACACGAAGAACTCCTTGCGAAGGGAAAGTGTGCCTCCAACATCCATGGCCCGTGCGACAAACTGATGCACGCCCGCATCAAGTTGCTCGAACGGAATTTCGTGCGAGACTTGCTTTACTGCGGGCGAGTACTGGACTGTTTTTCCCGCTAACTCATTTCCTTGCTCAAAAATGCGAAGTGCACGCAAGCCGTCATTGTCGCTGGCCTTGATTTTAAAGCGGACGTCCGCTTTTCGAACACCTTCAGGGAGTATGATTAGTCCCTCTTGAGATGTCATGGTTGTGAACTCGGTAACTATCGGCTGATTTTTTACTGTGCCGTTTGGAGCGTTCTGCTCAATTTCAATCTTGTCGACAAACGTTACCGAGAGTGGATCAGAAACAGTGGTATGATTTTTATCGTCAGATACTTTCGCGATGATCGTCTGGGCGCCATTCAGGATTGCATCGAGCCGATACTCACGATCAGAGATTTTCTTGGTAGCTACTCTTTTTTCTCCGATAAAAAACTCAACCCTAAGCGGATCTCCATCCACATCATCAAAGTTTTCGAGTTTGATGATTACCAGATCGTCCGGAACGACAAACGACTTTTTCCCGACGGGGATCGTCGACAAGGTTGGTTTTGCCGGAGCCTCATTTTCTTTTACTACACTCACGGTAAGCGCGGTGCGCGAAACCCCGGTCTCTGTATGGCCAGCAACATGGGTGTCACTCGCTTCAGCGGTAAAGATATATGCCCCGACTGGAAGCGTAAAGGTTGCCTGATACTCGTTTGAAGTGCCAATGCGCTGCGCAAGAGTGCCCCCATCATTGTCCTTCTTGATACGCACCTCCGATACGCCGTCGGTATCCGTTGCCGTGACCGTAACCGCAACGGTTGCTGAGTCAGTTTTCTTTTTTACCATGACCGGAGCCTGGGGGTCAGAGGTGATGGATTGCACGATTGGAACGTCGTTGACGAGAACTGTCATCGACTTCGTGACGGTATCCCCTCGAGCGTCCGTCGCTCCTACGGAAAGCGTGTAAGTGCCTGGCTTGAGAAGTGAAAGACGACCACCTTTCCCTGCCGACCTGAGAACCTCGCGGTTTGCGTTTGTAAAAGCAGACTCCTGAAGGGTATAGAGCGTATCAGTAGTATCGGAACTGGTTACTTTTCGTGTCCCGATGCGATCACGATCCTTGGAGTCATTGTAGTTTGGCGCTGATACCGTGGATCTCACCAGAGTCGCTCCGCTGGAGTCTTTGATGGTGAAGAGTACGGTTGGCACTTTTTCACCCGCTCTTTTGTCCGGATCCTGGACGGAAACAGTAAAAGGAAATGTGCTTTCCCGATTTCGCGCATCAAGTGCAAAGTAGGTTCGAGATTGTGCCGAGTCAATCGGATCCGGGTCAGGGTCTGTGATAGAAAGAATGGGGGGCTCGTTTGGTTTTACGACGGTGATCCTTCCCGGGAGAGTAAAGGATTCTCCTGTGGTTCCATAGGTATTAACAAATTCAGCGTGAAGCGTGTAGGTACCTTCGGGAAGTTCTTGTAGAGTAACTGTTTCACTGGTCTTTTTCCCCGCGATTTCGCTCTCGGCAGTAAATTTTTTCTTTGATGCATCGAGCGCGAAAACTCGAAGTTTTACGGGATCAGAGGTCTCCTCCGCAAATGCGACATCAAACGTTACCTGTGCCCGTCTCGTCGCGAGCACAGAAAATACAACACCTTCATCGTTTGGTTTTGGTTTGATATTAGAAATTGATGTAATGCGGGGAAGCGGTTTTTCCACGATTCTGTCAACCGTCACCTCTGCAGTGCGGACTGGGGGGTTTGTGGTTGTACTGCTCTTGG
>JBBTRP010000060.1:0-10747 GCA_038065125.1 Patescibacteria group bacterium | reverse complement strand
CACCGCAGGTGGTGGAGCAAGGAGACCAGGGGGACCAGACGGCGGGGATGGGACAGGCTGATCCAGTCTTTCTGCACACCGCGCCGCAGTTATCTCTTCCCGTCGTCGTCTGTCCGCACGTTGGTTCAGGAGCGCCGCAACTCAACACTCTGCACGCCGACGGTGGCGTGTATCGTGTCGGACGAGCTCGGCTTGGTGATACGTAATCGCCAAATGGGACACGGGTATGGCTCCGCGCAATCTGCGTGTCTTGGCTGCGTGCCTCCGCGCTGAGACGCTCTCCTCCGAACAAAAAAAGACTGAGCACTCCAATACCCATGATCACTCCGAGTCGACGTATGTTTTGCATCATAAACTTCTCGTATCAGTATACCAATAAATACTGGTGCCGAGAAGCGAATGGAGGGTTTTCACCGAAGTGCGCCTGACCCCTTTTCCCCTTTCAATCAAAGTGGTCAAGTATATTCTCGGTAGTAATGCTATTAAAATGCGCTTTCGGGTAGGTAGTTTTGAATGAAAGGGGCGCAGTAACTCCATCTTTCCACTTGCACTCATAGGCAAAAATTTCTTTTCTTGAGTGCATTGATTCAACAAAATCTATTTCAGACCCTTGTCTATTCCTCCAAAAATGTATATCGCTCGAACGCATGGTATAGGCGCGTTCTTTTATTTTTTCCGCGATAAAAAAATTCTCAAATATCGCCCCCTTATCCGGTCGAATATCTATGGGATCACTATTGCCGATAAGAGCGTTGCGTATCCCCGTATCATAAAAAAATATTTTATGGCTTTTATTAATCTCCTTTGTTTTGTTGGTATACAGGGGCGTTAAACGGAAAACAATAAACGCCTGCTCTAAGAGATTTACATAATTATAAATAGTATCTCTGCTCACGCCCACCTCTTTGGCAAGCTCCGAATATGATATCTCGCTTCCGATGCGTAACGCGAGAAGTTTTACGAGTTTTTCAAATGCGAATGAGTTGCGTATATCTCCGAATAAAAAAAGATCTTTAAATAAATAGTCTCCGGCGATTTCTTTTATTAGAAGTGCTTTTTCTTCTCGTGATGGTGCGTTCACAATTGCAGGATACAGGCCAAATGTCATGAAGGAGTCGAGCTCTTTGCCTGCAAAGATCTTTCCGTTCACATCAAGAATCTCTTTGATTGAGAGTGGATACAAATAAAACTTACGATTTCTTCCGGTGAGTGGTTCATTGAGCTTATTCGCCAATTCAAAAGAAGAAGACCCCGTAGCGATAACACGCGCCCCGTCATTATTATCTGCAATAAGCTTCAGCGTAATACCGATATCCTTTACTCTTTGAGCTTCATCGATCACCACCAAGTCATAACCAAATATAAGCTCTGACAGCTCCGTACCCGACCTATGTTCGAGCAATAAGGCGTCCTTAGGATCATCTCCTTGTAAATACAGGGAATGAGAAAACTTGGACATTAGCGACTTAATAAGTGTCGTTTTGCCAACCTGCCGTGCTCCGTAGAGCACAAGTATAGGTTTTTTACCTATATTTTCATACACTTGACCGAAGAGTATCCTTTGATAGTTCATGTATAGAGTATACTATATATACTTAAAATATCAAGTATACCTGCATTAATGAATTAATCTGGGACGCTCCTGCCCCTTTTTCCCGTCGTTTTGCAAATTGCAATATATCAAAAACCCTCCAACTCACATCGGGGAGTTCTGTCAAAAGTACGGTACTTTCTTTTACGGCCGGACTACGGCTCGGTGTCCTTACTGCCTTAAAATTTTTCTCGATTCGAGACTTCTCCCCATCCCGATCCACACGAATGCAGTCAGTGGAAGCGTGACAAACAATCCGACGATAAATGCCGAGAAGCCGACGATATTGAGCACAAGGAGAAGAAAGTACATAAGAAACAATTCAAATCGCGTGCCCTTGGTCAGGGCGATACTTGACTTGAGAGCCTGGAGCGGCTTTTCGTGTTTCTCCAGGATGAAAAGCGGGAAAAAAGATAGGGCGGTTGCGATGATGATGCCGGGGATAATCAAAAGGGCGAGGCCGAGAATGGTTGCAAGTGTTGTGATAAACGCGGCACCAAGAAAGGAAAAAATTTGACTCGGCGTGAAAGAAAACTCAAACCGCTTAACCTCTTTTCCCTTGGAGAGCTCGAGGAGCGTATGGAGAATCCAGAGACTTGCAAGAAGGTTCACGACCTGGAAAAGAACACCAACCCCGTTAAAAAGATACTGATTTGTAACGCCAAGCGTTCCGCGCAAAAACCATTGGATCAGTGCGGGCGTAAGCGAGAGAAAAAACTGGGCAAGGAACATGAGGACGACAACCTTCTTGTTCTTGAGCGTCAGGCTCCACGCCTCTCCGAGAAGTTTCTCCCGGGGAATATGGTTCATCTTCTTGAAGATGCTCAAGAGAAGAAACACCGCCCAGAGAACCCAGAGGAGGGCGACGCCGCCGAGAATACCAAAAACGAGTGCATTGGGAGCCGAAGGAGGAATAACGACTTGCTGAGGTTGGCCAGCGAACTGGCTCAAAAATTCTTGCTGAGGGAACGCCTGAGCATTCACGGTAGTCGCAAGAAAAAGTGACACAATCGGAACAAAGAGATATCGGTGACTCATCATAGTTTTTAATTTGATTAATGCTTCACATGAACCGACCCACCCGCTGGATTTTCCATACGATTAATTATATCTAAGTCGGTCGGGGGGGTGGATGGGGGAGGAGGTGCTGTGTTTGTCGGTGTTTGGGGATTCTTAGGCTTTCGTCGATGCGATGACGACGATTGGGCGGGCAGCTCTGCGGGCGCCTTCGCATTTGAAGACAATCCACCTTTTTGAGTGGCTGACAATTTCAAGGGGTTTTTCTCTGTCTTTGAAAAGATCGACAGGGTTGGTGACGGAGCGCTCAGACCCGGCGCGAGTGCCGGAGAAAGTTCCGGTGGCGGCTGAGTTTTTACTTGTGCCGGCAACTCTTCCTTTGATCGCAAGCGTCCGCCGGGGAGAAACGGGTCGCCGGCATTTTTTAGTTGCTCGGCGCGATTGAGAAATTCGGGAATGTTTACGCTCGCCGGTTGTAGATCACCCAAACCGGATCCGGTGGTCGGAAGCGGCCATTGCAGCCCACTCCCTTGCAGCGAGGGCGGAAGATCGGACATTTTCCACCCCTGATCCTTAAGTGCCGATACATCCCCGATCGAACCGGTTGGTTGACCGTCAGAACCGATGACTGTTGTCGAATCATTCTCGGACGACGAAGATCCGGAACTACTACCGGTTCCCCCGATCGGCACAGAAATCCCGATCATCACCGTTGGTGAATAATCCGGGTTTGCCTCACATTTTTGACTGTTATTTCCATTTCCATCTTGTCCAAACTGTCTGACAATACCTGTACCGATTCCCGCTGCGCCGCAGCCAAGCAGTAATCCTCCTTCAATTAAAAAACTTGCAACTGTTCCGATTCCCGTTGCAGCTGCGCCGCCGGCCGTAAAATGCCATGCTGCCGCCCCGAGCTCACATCCTGCGAATACCGTCCCGGATTCAATTGCAAAGGCTCTAAACTTACAATCATTTACGCGTCCTGCGGTTTTTTTTTGAATGTGTTTTTGAATCGGCGGTTCCAATGTAGCAATTCGAGTCATATTTCCTCCGTCATTCCGATCGTTCCATGCGAGAATCTTTATACGCGTATCGCCCGGATCAGCTTGAACCCTATAATCGACTGCGAACGCGCTCGCATCATCATGTCGCTCCGGCTCATAACTTCCTTTCGGTTGTACGAGGTTCGTCGCGCCATACCATGCGCTCGTCTCATGCTCAATTTTAATGTTCGTCGCCCCCTGAACATAGATCCCGAGTTTTAACGCTAACTTCCCATTGAAAGTTGTCTCCTCTCCATCGTCAACAAATGCGATTATTTGCGGGTCGATAACCTCAACGGTAATAATGCTTGCGTTCGACTGAACTCCCGCTGAATTCACGGCAAGAAGCTTGTAGGTGTGGGTGCCATAGCTCAAGTCAGATACGGTCACCTCGCTCTGAAGGAGTTGCTTGCCCTCACTCCATCCCTCCCATCCACCGGGCAGATTATCCCCGATGAGTCGCACTTTCTGAGCCGACGACACGCTCCAAGAAAACGTCACTGCGGCATGATCTTTGCGATATACCTTTACTGCCTTATTGGTCGCTCCGGGTGCGGCGGTATTGGTCGATCCGGAAAAATAATCGACCCTTGGGGCTGGAATAAAATTTGGAGTTTGGAATATCTCTCCGGCATAGCCTTTTCCATTTTGGTCGACATTCCGGCCATACTGCGAGGTGAGCTTGACCCTGCAGGTGACGGCATCATTGGGTTCTGCGCGCGTAGACGCATCGACATAGCGAGTATAATTATAGACTGGGATGGTATATTCCGTAGTCTCTGAAGATTTCTCCTCAACGATTATCTGATCGAAATTTCCAAAGCACCTGCTTTGCACGGCGGCAAGTTCGTCCTGGGCAATAGGGGTTGAACGAAAAGGATCAATCTCAAATCGTTTGACCTTCCTGAAACGTGAATAGCGCGTGCCATATCCCGGCTCAGAATAATATATAGAGCGATAGGTGTCATAGCACTCGGACCCATCCGCCGCGTAATTACCATTAAATACAAGCTTACAGTCCAGGTTTTCGTTCGTCGCGTCGCAGGAGCATGGTGAACCGATTGGAGAATTTTCAAGCCGATCAAATTTCCATGAAGCGCACGCAAACACACCCGGGCGCACCTGAAGCGGCCGGTCGCAACCCGTCTCGGAGGGAATCGTGAATGTGGTCGCCTTTGAGATGCCGTATTTCGTCGCCTCTTGCCGCGTGGGCGCGGTTACCTGAATCGTGTATTGGTCGTAGCAATCTCTTGGGTCAGTGCTTACGATACTGTAATATGGGCTCAACCCGCAGCTTTCATAGCCGTCATTATCCTTACACTCGCATGCGGGCAGATCTTTAACAGAATCCCAGCTCAGGTCCCTCGCGATGCGATAAAACATATACTCCTTCGTTCTTCCTTTGATTTGGAATGTGACGAGCTTGCCATTCACATATCCATTGGCGGTATACGGCGTTTCTTTTACGACAGAAAACGAGGGATTTGGAACATCGGTGCATTTATTATCAACGCAGTAGCTGTTTCCCGGCGCGGAAAGGATGCTTGTACTCGGCCAGTATTTCCCGTATGGCGCGGCGTTATTGATTGTATATGCGCTTGGGGAAGAGTTGTTCGCCGGGCTCCAGGAAAAATTTAGCTCTGAACATCGCTTGGCGCCTCCTTTGACTCTGCAAAAATTACCGGCGTCAATGGCACCGCTCTCAACTTGCTGTGCCGCCGCGAGATTGCATGATGCCATGTCCGGGCTGACGCCGTCGGTACAACGGCCCGGGATGCCGGTCCATGTGCCGACTGCCAGACACGCGTCTCTGCCCTTAGTCGTCCCGTCCGCGCAGTGCTCGAGTACCCTGTCGTGCCATCTGCCTCTCTTGGCGGCCAAACAATCCCAGTCGCCTAATGGCGCGTAGTTTCCGCTCCACAACGGACCTGCGCATTTGGCATTTTCGGTCCACGCGGGGTGCCATTCATGGAAGTAGGTCTTGCATGTTGTCTCGTCGTCATTATTTCGACCCGTCCACGTTGTGCAGTATCCAGCATGTTCTACGGGGGGAGTATACGTATTTGCCGAAGCCTCACACATATCTCTGGAATTCCAATTTTCACTTGTGGTATAGGACTTTTCGCAATACTCCGCTACCGTCTCGACCCACTCCCCGTGTGTCTGTTCGCACGCGACTTGGCTCTTATACTCTGGAATGCTGCATGAGCCGCTCGCAGGGATCCAGTAGATGGGCGTGACGGCAGCGCGAACGATCGATGGCTTGACCGCATCAAAAAAAATTGAGTGTGCCGCGACAAAAAAAATACCGATCAGAATGCCTGATGTAACTATTTTCCCAATCTTTGTTATTGCCACTATTCTCATGGCGCCAGTTTTGTTTTCAACTCTTCAATTTCCCTATCAAGCTGTCGCACAACCGCCGCTCCGTTCCTCTCTTGGATATTCACAAACGCCAAAACCTTCTCTTCTCCGCCACCGTCATACGCCTCAAGCGCAATCCCCACGATCGCGCCCGGTTCTGTCGCGCGCATGGCAACGCCGGGCCTTGAGGATGAGGTGAGATAGTCTCCGGGTGTGATGGGGCCGTTCTCCAGAGAAATCTTCACGGGCACGCGGCCGGAGAGCGCGACCGGGGGTTTTGATCCTTGAATAAACCGATTCGGCCGGGAGCCGAGCTTAACTTGACTTCCTTCAAATAAAAGTGCGGGGGAGGCGGAGACGATACCAATGATCTCTTCTTCATAGGGTCGGGTGGATTTTTTGAGCTTCCGATCGGCCTTCCCAACGACGAGGATCTCCCCCACTTCGACCGGCTCTTCGGTCTCAAACAACTCGGCAACATCAAGACCGACGCGATCGGTGGAGAGGGCGAGACGATCGTTTGAGCCAACAGACGCGAGGACATCAATTTCATACTTCGCGTCCACTTTATTATCAAATGAGTACCCGTTCAGAGCAACACTACCATTACTCATCTGTTCAAAACTTAAAAGTTTGGTGACGGGATAATACATGACACGAGTATCATAATTTTTATACTGGCTTTGCGTATTCCAACTCCCGCCCGCAAAATCAATATAAGGCTGCGCCTGATAGTCGTCACCTCCTCCGCGAAGTTCTATTTTCGGGTTGCCGTTCGACTCAGGGTCGTCTTCGTCGATCAAAACACCGTGAGCGCCTTCATAGTTCGCTCGTTGAATATGAACCCGCGCAGCCGGTTCTCCCGAAAATCCAACGCCGAGATTGCCGTCGATCAATCTGATGTCGCCGGAATGATAAGACTCTCCATTTCGTGAGTAGAGAAGCATCTTTACTTCTTGACTCACGAGAGAAGGAGGATTTGTGCTGCGATCAAGCGCACCTTGATAGATTTTTCCTCCCGCATACATATCGCCATTCACGGCGAGCTTGTAGTCGACCGGGGATTCCGAAAATCCGATGCCGACGTTGTCGGCCTGCCGGGGCTGAAAAAATAAATGCCTCGGCGACAGTGTCGGTTCCGTCTCGGCAATTGCGGCGGCGGCAAGGAATAAAAAAAATCCTCCGGTTACCAAGAGTCCTGAAATGATGCGCCGTGTTCTTTTCTCCAAAATCTCGCCGGCCATACTCGCTAACGCTTGCCCACCTTTTTTTTCAAAAGTTCAACCTCTCGCAACAATCGCTGTATTCCTTTGGATATATTCTTTTCCCCAACATTCACAAACGCCAACACTGTCCCCTCTCCGCTGTCACTATATGCTTCAAGCGCAATCCCCACGATCGCGCCCGGTTCTGTCGCGCGCATGGCAACGCCGGGCCTTGAGGATGAGGTGAGATAGTCTCCGGGTGTGATGGGGCCGTTCTCCAGAGAAATCTTCACGGGCACGCGGCCGGAGAGCGCGACCGGGGGTTTTGATCCTTGAATAAACCGATTCGGCCGGGAGCCGAGCTTAACTTGACTTCCTTCAAATAAAAGTGCGGGGGAGGCGGAGACGATACCAATGATCTCTTCTTCATAGGGTCGGGTGGATTTTTTGAGCTTCCGATCGGCCTTCCCAACGACGAGGATCTCCCCCACTTCGACCGGCTCTTCGGTCTCAAACAACTCGGCAACATCAAGACCGACGCGATCGATGGAGAGGGCGAGACGGTCGTTTTCGTTTCTCATTGACGTTTGCACGTTCACGTCGCCCTTTACATATACTTTATTGTCAAAAGAGTACCCATTCCCACCATCGGGCTGATCAAATATAAGCTTCTTATTTGTCGAGTCATAGATTATACGCGAGTCGTAATCCTTTGTGGGATCGCTCCCGTTGATACCCGTAAAATCTATGTAGGGGTGCTTCCCGTTGCCGCGAAGCTCAATCTTGGGATTCCCATTTGCTTCCGGGCCATCCTCGTCGATGAGCACGCCATGAATGCCCTCATATCCAGTGCCTGAGAATCGCTGGATATGTAGTTTTGCCTGTGGCGAGGAAACGGTTCCAACACCCAGAGATCCCGTCGGCCAGATGTTAATGTTTCCGGAATAATGGCTCTGACCGCTCCGCGAAACAAAGAATCCCCGGACCTCACTCGAACCAGTCGGAAAATTTTGATACATACTGCCATCAACATAGAGATCGCCGTTGACTGCGAGCTTATAGTCGAGCGTTCCTCCGTTAAATCCGATCCCGACATTGTCGCCTGCTTTCGGTTGTAGGAAGATGTGTTTCGGGACGTCGCCGGTTGTCAGGTGACGAACCAAAGAATCATTAAAACCACTGAATGATGCTCCGCTTGCGGATACTTTCCAATGATATGCAATGTTACCGTTCAGCCCACGAACACGCTGCGCGCAGACACCATATTCGCATACGTCAGACGGTTTTGGCATCTCGATCGTCCGTGTTTTTGTCGCATCAGTAAATACATCATCAGTCGACGACGAGACATACAGCCGATAGATTAATGCTCCGGTAATGCCTTCCCAAGTAAATACCGGGTCAACACCGACAATAGTCAAGTTCTCTGTAGGAGCAACCAACTCCGGGGTCGTGATAATTGCTCCTGCGGTCGTACCCCCTCCGCCCGTTGTGGATGACACGCACTGCTCCTGGGTTTTTGTACTACCATCGGAACAACCCCAACGGTCTCCTATCCAGTCGGCTTCTGCGTCACGGCATGCCATTTCATCATCACTACGGCGGATTTCGGCAGTGCAATGCGCCGCTTCGACGACTATCCATTGATTTGCGCCAGACGAACCTGTTGCCGCCGGTGGCGTAGGCGTGGTTGGTGGTGGCGTAGGCGTCTCTGCCACAGGAGCGGCGCATGATTTTTTTTGGCATTCACGAATGACGAATTGATTCTGTACTGATACAACTATACCGTTACAGATCCCCGTATAGAGTGTTGTGTCTTTGCAGCCATCATTTTGATTATTGTTGAATGCCGATTCCGCATCTGATTTAAAATGACGACATAACTGCCTTGGCGTACTCGGACACACGTCCGTTGGTGGTGGTGGAGGAACAGGAGCAGGACATGCCTTTTTTTCACATTTCCCATAGACGAAAGCGGCGTCCACACGCGAAATTGGACCAGCACAAGCTCCCGTATAGAGTGTCGAATCGGAACAATCGGATGTTCTTTTCAATGAATCGCTCTTCTCAAAACGGCAGTCCTTTTCTGGCGTTGATGGACAGACATCGTCGGCATACGCATTTTCAATAGGTGACCGGACAATCGTATGCCAGAGTCGCTCGAAAAAGTTTTCTTCGGCAAGAGCCGTCGATCCTATCGTGAAAAGCGCAAGAGCGCCGAACACGACACCGAGCGATATACCCATCTCCCTTGGTATGCCAGAAAACCCGCGCACATCAAAAAACCGTTTTGGCACTTTTCTTTTCTTCGTGTCGAGTTTTTTCTTTTTGATCACCATGATTCTCTGATGTTACCTACGGTGCCGCCTGACACGGGCTTGCCGAGATAACCGTATTCCCCTGACTGAAACAAACATGAAATCCGGGGTTTGTTGCCGCCTCCGGCTTTTGCGTAAAGGAAACTCCCGTACCGTTCGCCGCCTCTTTCCACTGCGCCCCAACCTGATCCCACGACGTCTTACAAGCATCGGGTCCGGTCCCCAGGCAAAACCCCGTGGAACTAACATTTCCAACGACCGTAAGTGCTTGGGATGGGGCGTTAGTCCCAATCCCCACCTTCTGGGTAAGGACGGTCGGGTAGATACTGGTACCGTCGGCGGTCTTGGACCAGAAATTGAGATCTTCGCGTCTTGATACGCAGACAGGGTCGGTGCCAAAACAGTAGCCGTCCGCCTTCATCTTTCCCGTCACGTACAGCGCGAGGTCGCTCTCGCCGGGGGGAGCGATGCCTCCGCCGATGTTCACGATGCCGCGGTTGTCAACGATGAGGTCGTGGGCGATCTGCGGAGTGCCGTCCATTCGCTTGATGCCCAAATCGCGCTCCACGCGGAAGACGTTTCCTTTCTTGAGGATCTTGAAGTCAAGCTTCGTGTCCGCGGAGGGAGTGATGGGGACGAAGGTTGGAGTGGCTGCCGTCTTGATGCCGGCAACTTGGATGACATTGACATGCGTGTCGTCCGGCGCATTTTCCACGATAAAAAGGGCGTCCATTAAGGGGATGTAGATATAGTCTCCGGCGGCAAGTTCGGTTTTAAACTTTGTTTCTGCGGAGCCAGTGAGTTGCTTTGCGAAGGCAGTACCCGTTCCTCGCGCGCCCTCCGGAAAGACTCCCCCTTGTCCTCCACCCGGGCGCACAGGCAGATTTACTGCATAACTGTTCTGGACGGGTGAGCGGGTGATCGCGCTCCAGGTGTTTGCGAAGAAGTTTGAGATGCGAGCAAAGAGGGTGGTGGGTTGCGCTTGAACGCCGGTACCGGCGGGAACTGTTCTACCTGTGCCGGGGGAATTCCCTCTGGTGGGTCCCGTCGGAGCCTGCTGTGTCGGAGGCGGGGGGGTGGGGGCGGGGGCGTTAAGGCCGCTCTCAACGGGGGCGGCGTACGACGGTGGGGCGGGAGTAGCCCCTGGTGCAGTGAAGGCGCCGGGCGGTGTTGGAGTATAAATGTTTCAGGAGGGCGCGGGAAACGCCG
>JBBTRP010000059.1:0-2926 GCA_038065125.1 Patescibacteria group bacterium | reverse complement strand
AATTCTGCACGCAGAACAGGATCGTCGTTGAGGCGTACAGCCCGTTAGTGAAAGCGCGAAAAATGGAACACGATACGCTGATGCGCATTGCCGGAGCGTACGACAAAAGTCCCGCGCAGATCCTCATCCGGTGGAGCCTTCAGAAAGGGTGTGTCACGATACCCAAGTCGATCAACAGGGAGCGCATAATTGAAAATATTTCTGTTTTTGATTTCGAACTTTCCGACGAGCACATAAACGCACTCGACGCTCTCCATGCAAACGACCGCCAAGCGTGGGATCCAACCAAGATTCGCTGACTTCCCGGCTACCGCTTGATTGTTTCTGGAGGGGAGATACACTTAATACAAGAGCATCACTCATAACGTAACGCATCTATGTGCGTATCAATGTGTAAACGGAATGCCGATGTCGGTCTTCTCCTTATTCGACTCGGGCTCGCGGCTGTCTTTATCGGGCATGGACTCCAGAAGCTTGGGGACCTGGGCATGGTTTCTGGGTTTTTTAGTCAGTTAGGGCTTCCCGGCTTTCTCGCCTATCTTGTCGCGGCGGTGGAGCTTGCGGCAGGGCTCTCAATGCTCCTGGGATTCTGGACACACTGGGCCGGAAAACTGATCGCAGTCATCATGCTGGGCGCGATAGTGCTCGTGAAATTCAAAACAGGATTTCTCGGCGGGTATGAGTTTGACCTCATGCTTCTCCTTGCCGCCTTGGGGATCACGTTCGCCGGACCCGGAGCATACTCGCTTGAAGCAAAACGGGCGCAGACCGCCCCGCCGCCAAAGGCATCCTAACAGAGATCACGTGAAGCATCCGGCACGCACTGCCGGATGCTTTTGTTAAGCCACCTTCATCATATGGACCCTCGTCAGCGCCAACATCCGCTTGCTGATCTCTTGATCAGTGTTATCTTGCCGTCGGTTATTCTGATGAAGTTTTCTGGCCCGAACGCGCTCGGGTCCATCGGCGGGCTTTTTGCCGCGTTGAGCCTTCCACTCAGCTGGGGTCTGTATGAATTTGTCCGCTACAAGAAACGCAATTTTATCGCGGTCTTGGGTTTGGTGAGCGTTCTGCTCACCGGTGGAATTGGGCTCCTCAAACTCGACACAGCATGGCTTGCTGTCAAAGAGGCGACCGTGCCCGGCTTGATCGGGATCGCGGTTTTGATTTCCACCTTTACTAAAAAGCCACTGGTTCGTGTATTGATCATGAATCCACATATCTTTGATGTCGAAAAAATCTCCGCGCGTTTATCTGAAAGCGGGAACCAGGAGGCCTTTGATAGACGCCTTTCCCGCGCGACTCAATTTTTGAGCGGGACGTTCTTTTTTTCTTCCGTCATGAATTACTTCTTGGCGAAACTGATTGTCTCAAGCCCCGCGGGAAGCACTGCGTTCAACGAGGAGCTTGGACGGCTCACGCTCTTGAGCTACCCGGTGATCGTCCTTCCCTCCCTCATCATGACCGTGGGCCTGGTTATGTACCTCTCCCGCGCAATTCGCACGCTCACGGGCCTCTCCTTTGAGGAGGCGCTCGCGCAAAAAAAGTAAGACACTGTCGATTGACAGAGAGCTCGCTTTACGAGAAAGTGGAGGCATGATCAGAAAAAGTCTCATTCTCAAATTGTTCCAGGGCGCGACGATGCAGCGCTGGAACGACAAGCTCCGCCCCATCGACTTTATTGAGTCGGACAAGCACGGCCATAAGCTGGTCATCGCGTATGTGCTGGGCAAGTACGAAGAGCGCAATCGCTCGATCGACTGGCTCAGCATCATTCAGGGAGCGCTGTTTGAGTATCTCCAAAAATTAGTGCTCACCGATCTTAAGTCCCCGGTGTTTTATTTGATCAAATCGGATCAGGAAAAATATCGTCAACTCAACGAGTACGTCTGTCAGGAGATTCGTCCGTACCTTGCACCCCTCTCGCCCGATGGCATGAAGCTCTCCGGCGCGATGCACGAGTATTTGCTTTCCGAAGAGAAAAATGTCGAGCAGCGGATCTTGGATGCGGCGTCCGCCCTCGCGTCAAAATGGGAGTTTGACATCATTGAGCGAGCCGATCCGCATGGCTTTGAGACTGAGAACATCAAGTCGGAATTATTGAAGCGCATCGATCGGTACTCAGACCTTGTGGGCGTCCAGGAGTTGCGTGGCAATCCCGCGACTAAGTCGTTTGTGAATCTTTGCGGACAGCTGCGATTCCAAACCCGCTGGGCGGACCTCCATCGTGCGCCCAAAACATCCGTGCTCACGCACTGCTTCCTGGTCGGCATCATGGCGTATCTTTTTTCCTGGGAAAATCGCGCATGCCCACGCCGCGTCTATAACAATGTATTCGGCGGGCTGTTTCATGACCTTGCCGAGGTCCTCACGCGTGACATTATCAATCCGGTAAAGCGGTCGGTGGACGGTCTTCGGGATCTCATCATCGAATACGAAAAAATAGAGATGGAGCGGACTGTGTATCCGCTACTTGCAGACGATTTTAAAAACGACATTAAACTTTTTACCGAGATCGAGCAGCATAACCGGATTGTTGTGGACGGACGAGAGCGGAGGGATGTGCGCGTTGACGACATTACCGCAGAGTACAACCAGGATCGGTACGACCCCTGCGACGGTGAGCTCGTTAAAGCGGCCGACGACCTCAACGCATTCATTGAAGCTTACGAGGCGGTGAGAAACGGCGCGGCGAGCGAACGCTTTCACCAGGCCATGCACGCGATACGAGCAAAGTACGAAAAGCGCCCCTCGATCGGCACCCTCAATCTCACCGAACTTTTTGCAGACTTTATCGTATGAGACGGGTAAAGATTCAAGTGTTCTGCCCTAAGGACGCGGCCGAAAAAGTGCGCATCACGATCGGTGAGGCGGGTGGCGGACATATCGGCAACTATGATTTTTGCATCTCCGCGACAGAATGCCG
>JBBTRP010000058.1:0-34218 GCA_038065125.1 Patescibacteria group bacterium | reverse complement strand
GCAATGCGCAGTTGTTTCATTTTTTTCTGGGAAACTAAAAGTCCGAACGGGTGCTTGATGTGCTCAGGCGGGAACGCGACTGCCGACACCGGCATGCCGGCCTCGTACTCGGTCATGGTGGCGAAGAAGAGGTTTTTCGGCCGGACTTTTCGCTCGAAACCCTCAAACTCCCCCTCAACAAACGCCTGCGCAAGCTGTCGCGCGCGGTCCTCGCGGAAGTTAAAGAAGATCACGGCGTCGTTTTCCTTGATCGTGCCCAGTGGCGCGCCCTTCCGGTCGGCGATGAACACCGGCTCGAACATCTCGTCATCTATCTTTTTTTTGTATGACTCTTTGAGCGCGTCGAACGGATTTTTGACGGGCGTACCCGCGCCATCGGTGAGGAGGTCGTAGCATTTTTGCGTGCGGTCCCAGGTGGTGTTTCTATCCATGCCGAAGAAGCGGCCACTCAAGGTCGCGATCTGCCCGGTTTTTTCCGACTTCAAAGTTTTTTCCAAATCCTTGAGAAAGGTCGCTGCCGACTGGGGTGGAGAGTCGCGTCCGTCCGTGATGCAGTGGATGAAGACGTCTTTGATTTTTTGCTGGTGGGCAAACGCGACCAGGCTTTTGAGGTGATCGATGTGGCCGTGTACCCCGCCGGTTGAGGCGATGCCTAAGAGATGAAGACGCGAGGAGTTTTTTTTGACATGTTCGGCGCTTTTTAGGAACGCGTCATTGGAAAAGAAACTCTTGTTCTCGATCGAGATGTTGATGCGCGGAAGACTTTGGTACACCACGAGCCCCGCGCCGAGATTCAAGTGGCCGACTTCAGAGTTTCCCACCTCGCCCCACGGCAGACCAACTGCAATACCGGACGCGTCCAACACGCCATAGGGGTAGTGGGCAAGGAGCGAGTCCATGACGGGTTTTTTTGCAAGCGCAATAGGGTTGTTCTCATGGACCGGCGATATGCCATACCCGTCCAAGACGATCAATACGATCGGTTGTTTTGATGTCATAGTATCACTATCCTATCATGGCGGGCGCTTTGCTACAACGGATTGACTGAGCGCAATCAAATAGCTATCATCATAGGGATTATTTATTGAGCCGCGGTGGCGGAACTGGCAGACGCACAGGACTCAAAATCCTGCGAGAGCAATCTCATGAGGGTTCAATTCCCTCCCGCGGCATTTGAACGAAGAGAAAATGCAAGGAGCAACACAACTGCTTGTGTTGCGTGTGGGGATTGAAGACCACAGCGATATCCGGCCAGCAGGCCGGATCGCGAGGGGCGGCCCGCGACCGAGGCGAGCGACGGCGGCTGAAGAGTTGTGGGCAATTCCCTCCCGCGGCAATATTTTTTTTCGACGCTTGCACGAAAAAATATTATTTGATACTATTTAACTATCAGACGTATGATCACCATTGAAACGAGAAAAAATCAAACCAGCCAGGGGTATTGGCATTACGGACTTTCCGTCGGAAAGCTAGTTTTTTCGTTTCGATATACTGTCACAACACCCTAAGTAAGGGACTTCCCACCGCAAACGATTCACTGCCCAGCTTTTCGGCGCACGCCTGAAAGCTGGTTTTATTTTTACTGAAATTTTTATGAAAAAAATCATCATCTTCGATTTCAATCGCACGCTCTACGATCCTGACCAACAGTGTCTTGTCGCAGATGCACGACTCGTCTTGCAGGCACTGCGTGAAAGAGGCTTTTCGCTGTGCCTGATCAGCCGCGCTGCGCCGTCAAGAAAAGAGCTGATCACCGAGCTGGGCCTTGATCAATATTTTTCTCGCATCGTGATATCGGACGGCAAAAATAAAAATGATTTTGAACAGTGTGTGCCGCGCGACAGCGTGGACAGGCGATCGAGTTTTGTCGTCGGCGATCGCGTAAGGAAAGAGATCGGCATCGGCAACGCGCTCGGGCTGCAAACGGTCTGGGTAATGGCGGGAAAATTTTCCGATGAAAAACCCCAAAAAGAAATCGAACAACCCTCGTACACGGTCGGCTCCTTGCACGAAATCCTCCCGATTGTTCGTTGATATTGGCGGCAGTCTGTTGTCGGAAAGGAGGCCGACAGCAATCCTGCCACGAAGTCGTGGCGCCCGTTCCCTTACAATGCGAGCCTCGGAGGTATCATGTTCGGAAAAGTAAAGCAGGTTGTCCTGGATTCTGGTTTGTGGGATGACGGGAGAGCGGCGAGCCATGGCTTTCTTCTCTCCCCGAGCGTTTACGAAGTTTCCCGGGACAAGAAGGATCAACTGGAAGCGCTCGGCGCGGCTTTGCACGATTGCCTGGGTGGTCTCGGGCGGATTGCTGCCATTGCCGCGAGGCCCGACCTCTGCCATAGCGCGACTTGGGGAGTGATTGCCCGGGCGTTGCGGACCGGAGTTCCGGTAGTCTATCACGACTTCATGACCACCCGGCCTGGCAGTGCACCCAGCATCTGCAAGGTCGACCTCATGGAGTCTGGGGACGGCGAACTGCGGATCGCCGAGATCGATGGGCACAACAAACACGGCCTGGGGTACTCCACGCTGGCGGCGCGGATCCGACGGGCCGTGTCGCCCGAAGCAGATGCGTTCCCCGGCGTTGCAAATATGCTCGCCAAGGAGGTCGCACGCAGAGGAGAGACGAGTGTTGCGCTTCTCTACGCCGATCAGGAGCGATTCTATACGCCTGAGTTCCGCATTTTTCAATCGGAACTCGCCGAGCATGGCATCGAGACTGTCGTGATCGCGGAGAGCGACGTGCACGTGAATGGGAATGGACGTTTTACCTGCCCCGACGGCAGGCAGCACACGCTCCTTGTCGATCTGCCGTTCCTGCATCACAACACCGCGCTCAATGCCTTGCTCGTCGAGCAGTATCGGGCGGGAGACATTGACTTCTTGATCCCGCCAAAACCTTTTTTGGGATCAAAAGCGGTCCTTGCGCTCCTGAGGAATGACCTCGGGAATGAGGAGCTCGAGTCAATTCTCAAGTCGCAGATTCCGGCCGCATCGCTCGAGCTCGTCCGACGATATATTCCCACGACGTATCTCGTACACAAGCGCGAGACCCCCGACTACTGGAGAGCTCGGTGCGAAGGGAAGCGGTTCGTGCTCAAGGAGTCCATCTCCAGCGGCATGAAGGGGACCATCTTTTCGGACGATCCGCGGTTTGCGGACGCGATGAGCACTGCGTGCGGCTCGTACTACCGATATGTCCTTCAGGAGGAGGTGATAAATCGGCCGCGGAGTTTCGATCACTTTGGAAAGGATGGCTCCGTGCACCACGGCGAGTGGTTCATGCGCGTGACGGTTCACTACGCGGCGCGCCGCGTAGCCGACATCGCCGTAACCGCGCGGCAGGACAAAAGGGTCCACGGTGCACTCGACTGTCTCCAGCTTGGCGCGATCGTCGTGTGACTCCTTTCACTCTTGGCTTGCAATGAAAAAATCGTTGCAAGCCTTTTCTTTTTAGAGAGTTATACACAGGTGGAATTTTTTACTCGTGTTATACTCCTCCCTGATATGATCAGAAAGCGACCACCACACACGTTATTACTCACTCGCAAAAAGAGCAGCAATGCTCTTTTTTTCTAATCTTTAACCTTTTCACTATGGCGTCATACGCACATCACGTGAATCCCATGGATCCGCAACAGTTTCATTATGTTGTGGGCAAGCTTCGTTCATTCTTTAATGCCCGCGGATTTCTGGAGGCGCCGGTGCAGCACCGCCTCTCCATTCTTGCCGCCTGCGAGGATCCCAGGACCGTCGCGAGTTTCCAGTACAGCGGGTATGTGTGGCCCTTGCCGCAAACCGGGCAGATGTGGCTTGAGTATGAACTCCTCACACAGCCGCGATCGCAAGGATTCTATTGCGTCACGACGAGCTATCGGAACGAGCCGCGTCCCAAGGAAGGACGGCACGACAAAATTTTTCAGATGTTTGAGTTTGAGCTTCCCGGTGATTTTGAGAGCCTGCAAAATCTGGAGCTTGAGTTACTTTCTTATCTTGGATTCAATCGCGAGGCGGTTGCGCTCCTAGACTATGAAGAGACGGCGCAGAAATATGGGACCAGTGAACTGGAGTCGGAGCACGAAGAGCGGATTTGGAACGAGGTCGGGCACGCGCTTCTCCTGCGGTTTCCTTTCCGTACCTCCCCATTCTGGAATATGAAGCGCGACGGCAGTGTTGCTCGAAAGATCGACGTGATCCTTGCCGGCATTGAGTCGATCGGCTCTGCAGAGAGAAGTTCTGATCCCGAGGAGATGCGCGAGTCCTTCCACACGATCTCTGACGGTATGTATGCGGACACCTTGTTCGCCCAGTTCGGGCGCGAGCGGGTCCTTGCGGAACTCGATGCGTTCCTCGCTCTCCCATTCTTTCCGCGCTGCGGCGGCGGCATTGGATTGAATCGCCTGATCCGCGCGATGGGTATGTGCAATCTCTTGCCCGAGCGAGAGGACCTGTCGCTCCCGGTCCGGCAGGAGGCCGTTGCCGTCCAATAGTTTTTGATGAGAGTTGCACGGCCATGATCCGACTTTCCAACGGCCATACATTTTCGTATATCGCCGCGAGTGGTGCACTTGCGTACGATGGAAGCGGGTGGCCGTGGGAGTATCCATTACGGTGGATGGGACTTATGGATCCGCGGCTCTTTACGGTGGTCACCAAAACGCTGACATATCTTCCGCGGAAGGGGAATCTTCGGTGGTACGCGCCCTGGCGTGTGGTACGCCTTCTCAACGGAGGTGCCGTGAATGCGATTGGGCTGACCAACCCGGGGTTTCGTTGGTGGTGCGGCCGAATCGGGCCGAGCGTTGATCGTGTAAAAATTCCGATCATCGTATCAATCGGGTCCGAAAATTGCGAGGAGCTCGCAGAAATGGCTCGCATGGTGAGTATGTACGACATCGTGGGAGTAGAGTTCAACGCATCCTGTCCTAATTCAGAAAAAGTGAAAATGGCAGACCCTGAGTTTATCCGCAAAGCCTGCGTCAAGATCAAAGAGGCGGCGCCGCAGGTGCCACTTGGCATCAAATTCGGACCGATATCCGGACTACCCGCGCTCGTGAAAGCCGCGGAGCCGTTTGTGGAGTTCGTCCAGATCAATTCCGTGCCCTGGGCGAACATTTTTCCGGGGCGGCCGAGTCCTCTCAAAAGGTATGGCGGCGGCGGAGTGTCGGGAAAAATCGCGCAACGCGTGACCTGGCAGCTATATGACACTCTCTCCGCACTCACGACGCGTCCGGTTGTCGCGCCGAGCGTGTGGACGTATGACGATCTCTCCGCGCTTGACACCAAGGGCGCGCAAGCGGTAAGTTTCGGTTCGGTATTTCTCCGCCACCCGACCCGCCCCACATCAATTGTGCGTCTCCGTCAGCAAGCGGATGCGCAACTGACCTTTCCGTGCCATCTTAAGAGATAAAGCTTATGATTCTGAGTCGAATTCGAAGCTCTGGAGCCTTAAAAAACCGTAGTCGTATTAAAAATACGATGAGGATTTTTTAAGGCGAAGAGCGAGAAGGCGGCCAGAAGCAGGGGTTTTAGAATTAAGATGGCATGGAAGGGTCAGTAAAGAAAGGAACACTCCTATGCAGCGTCGCGCTAGCGCAATGATCACCGTCGCGCTCGATCGTATTCTTGATGAGATGGAAGGAGCGCTTGATGCACGAGGATACTGATATGTCGATTCGTGACAGACTTCTTGCGATCACAGACCCCATGGAGCTTCTCCGGATCGATTCGCTTGTCCCGAACGAGTATGAGTGTAGCGTTGCCGAGATTACGCACCTTTTCAAAATTGCCAGATGTCTCTGGCAGTACGAGGAAGGATCGGGAGGACCGCACGCGGTTCTCACTTCAGGCAAGCATAGCACCGGGTTTATCGACACGCTCGAACTCCTCACCTATACGCCACTGTGCGATCGGCTTGCCACGCAGCTCGCGGTAAAGATCCGAAATGCTTACGCTGGACGCGTCGATTGGGTTGTCGGATCTGATCACGCGGGCGCGGACTTTTCGCAGTCTGTGGCACGTGCGCTGAAATGCCGTCACGCATTCACGGAAAAAGAGAAAGGTCCTGAAGGGGAGATACAGACATGGAAGCGGCACACCATCGAAGAGGGGGCTGTCGTTCTCCAAGCCGAGGAGCTCATTACGACCATGCCGACTCTCTCCCGTGTTCGCACGGGCATGACGGCGGGAAACAGATATCCGGTGGTTTTTGCGCCGGTTGTCGGAACGCTCGTGAATCGTTCGCCGCATGCAGAGTATGACGGCTCGCCGCTCGTTGACATCGTTCGATATTCGTTCGATGTCTACGAGCCTGCGAACTGTCCGCTCTGCTCAATCGGATCGCAAGCGATCGACAAGCCAAAGCGCAACTGGAAGCTGCTTACCGGCAGCACTCGATAGCGCACAATTGACCCGTGGCTCTTGTTCCGCGGGTCGTATCATTTCCAGACTCTTGCAGCGATATTTAAATTAGCGTATACTAGCGGCGCGGGGTGGAGAAGTCTGGCATCTCGCTTGGCTCATAACCAAGAGATCGGCGGTTCAAATCCGCCCCCCGCAACAGCAGAGCTCATCCGAAAGGATGGGCTTTGTTGTTGTTGAGGGGGAGCGTTGACCAAGAAATACTTCCGCGGGGTATCGGTAAAAAAAGAAAAGAGACCGCGTGATGTCGGTCTCGTTATGCTGGTCGCTTGCAAGCGCGGTCAAGCGCTGCGTTGAGGTCGTCGCGCGCGGTTCTTGCCGCACGGACCGCCGCTTCGATGTACGCCTCGCCGTCGATGCCCTCATCCCGATACGCGTAGAGGATTTTGCGAGAGGAGTTCACCACGCCTCCGAACCCGTCTTTTCTGAAACCGATAACAGCGTGATCTGAAGGCGCGCCTTGAGCGCCGTAGCCCGGAACCAGGAAGAAGGCGTTGGGAAGGATCTCTCGCATTCGAATCGCCTCTTGGGGCATGGTTGCTCCGCAGACAACGCCGAAATTCCGGTAGCCACTCTCTCCCTCAGTGCCGCCGCCGAGATCCTGAACCCACTGCGCGATTGCCTCCCAGACCGATGCGTCCGTTTTGAGGCGAAGCTGTTCGACCCAGGAGTTTGGAATGAACGAACTCTTGGTGACTACGAAGACACCGGTGCCGTGCGCGCGAACGCGATCGAGGAAGTGCTTCACGCAGGCCTCGCCGATCGAGGGAAGGACCGTGATTGCGTCAACGCGCACCGGCCCTTGCTTCTGAATGATGGACCCGTCCTCGGTCGGGAAGGCGACCTCGCCGATATAGCCATCGGCATAGGAGTCTGCCGTGTCGCCTCCGTCGCCACGCTTGGCGTCGAGGATAATTTCAAGCCCTTCATCGCGAGCTATTTTCTCTACCTCTTCGAGCGCACCGATTCCTGCTGAGCCGTAGGACTCGTAGAACGCACTTTGCGGCTTGGCTACGCAACAGTACTCCGCGAGCGCAGGGATGAGCGGGCGAAAGAACTTCGTGATGGCATAGGCGCAGGCCTGGGGTGTCGGTCCGAACTCCTTTACCGCTGCGAGCAGGATGTGCGGTGGTATGAGCTTGATCTGCGGGTCGAGACCAAGGCACAGGATCGTGTCCTTTGCGGCTCGCGCTTCGAATACGCGATCAACGAATGTTTTTCTTTTCTCGGTAGACATTGTGTGATTTCTCCATTCCTCAAGAGACTATCAAAGGAAAGAAAAAACGCAATAGGAGTGCCGAGTGTCATTCGTACACATCGCGGGAGTTTACATGCGCACAGCGAGAATACCGAGAAGGCGTTACGATCAATCCTTCTTTCCGTGGGTTGCGACGTAAGACGTGATTCGTGCAAGAAAGGTCGGGCCGAAGCTTTTTAGTTTTTGTGCGCCGACGCCGAAGATTTGTGCGAGTGCCGACTCCGATTGGGGATAGGTGGTGGCCATTTCTTGCAACGTGCGATCGCCGAAAATAACAAACGGGGGGACCTTCCCTTCGTCAGCGAGCGACTTTCGAAGTTCTCGAAGAATTTCAAAAAGTTCGCGGTCATACGCAACCGACTCTTGGAGGGCTGGTTTCTTCAGTGACGCTTGCGGGGCGGCGGCGCGCACTGTATCGGGACGAACCAGCGACACGCTTCTGCGCTCGGAAAGCCACGATCTGCCTGACTCGGTAACCTGAATAATGGGATACTCTCCCTCAGATTTTTCGAGGAGTCGCTTTGCCAGTAATTGCGAAACGATCTGGCGCAACTCGTCTTTTGAAAATTCATGTTTCACAATACCGAATACGGAAAGTGAGTCATGCTCGCGATCAAGAACGGCCTGGGAGCGAGCGCCCTTCAATACATCCAGTACATATGAGACGCCGAACCGCTGCCCGGTGCGCAAGACGCAGGAGAGGATTTTCTGCGCGATCTCGGTGCCGTCAAAGGTGTTCTGGGATGAGGTGCACCGATCACAGTTATCGCACGACTCTTTTTCCCATTGCTCGCCGAAGTAGCTGAGTACGAATGCGCGTCGGCACAGATATGATTCGCAGAAGGCCGCCACCGTGTAGAGATTCTGTTTTGCGCGTTCACGTTCCCCCTCGTCGTCAACTTGATTGATAAAAAAAAGATGCTTGCGGAGATCGCCTTGGGAGTAGAGAAGGACGCACTCGCTCGGAAGGCCGTCGCGGCCCGCGCGGCCCGTCTCCTGATAATATCCCTCAAGCGTCTTGGGAAGATCGGCGTGAATGACGAGGCGTATATCGGGCTTGTCGATTCCCATGCCAAAGGCGATCGTCGCGACGATGATGGGCACCTCGTCACGGATGAATTTTTCTTGCGTTTTCTGGCGTACTTTTGGGGTTAGTCCGGCGTGGTAGGGAAGCGCGCTGAATCCGGCGGCAACCAGGTGTGCTGCCAGGGTTTCTGTGCCATTCCGGGAGAAGCAATAAATGATAGCCGGCGCGCCCGTGTGTTTGGTGAGGAGTTGGCGGATGCGGTTTACGGAGTCGGTTTTGGGAATAATTGCGTAACGAAGGTTTGGGCGGTTGAAACTGCCGACAAACTGCGGCGATCCGCGCAAGGAGAGTTGTGAGACAATATCATCGCGGACGCGTTTGGTGGCAGTAGCGGTGAGCGCGACAACGGGAACGCCTGGCAAAAGGCGCCGCACATTGGCGAGGTTGCGATACTCGGGACGGAAGTCGTGGCCCCATTCGGAGATGCAATGCGCCTCATCGATCGCGACGAGCTGGATGTGCATATCGCTGATGAGCGCCTTGAATTCGGCAGTAGCAAATCGCTCAGGCGCGACATAGAGGAGCTTGATCTGTCCGCGCTCGGCGCGCTCAGTCACGTCGCGTTGTTCTCGCGGTGTGAGCGAGCTGTTCAGGTAAGCCGCGGAAATGCCGTTGGCAACCAACGAGTCTACCTGGTCTTTCATGAGCGCGATCAGTGGCGAGACGACCAGTGTTGCTCCTCCCATCACGAGCGAGGGCAGCTGGAAACACAGCGACTTGCCCCCACCGGTCGGCATGAGCACGAGACAGTCCTTTTTATCAAGAATCGTGCGAATGATGTCTTCTTGCAGTGGCCGAAAATCATCATACCCAAAGTGTCTTTTCAGAAATACGCGAATACGAGACGGAGTTCTCATGGAGGCCGGTTAATCTTAAGTAGGTTCAGTATAGCAGGCCGGCTGGATTTTTTCGCCTTTCTTGGTATGATAGGCAAAGAATCTGATTATAATTCTATGCCGTCACTATCACCAGCGGACTTTATCGACTTAACTCCGGAGCAGAGAGTAACGCTCGAAGCGTTTGAGCGGGACAGCGATCTGTGCCGCACTTTTTATTTCATTGGCGGTACGCTTCTGAAGGCGCTGGGGATTGTTCCGCGCCAATCGAATGACCTGGACTTTTTCACGTTCAACACCATCGACGCGAGAACATTTGCTCATCAAAGAATTCATTTCGAAAAAATATTGAAGGAGCTCTTTGGACAGGATATTGAGGCGACTCAACAAGGCTTTATTCACCGAACGAGAGGAATGCTGGTCGACATGTGTCATGATGGCATACCCACTATAGGAGCATTCGTTTCGTATGGGAATTTGGCTACAGCAAGTATGGATGATAATGTCGCAAACAAAGCGTCCGCGCTGTGTTCGCGTGATGAACTCAAAGATCTCATCGATATTGCATTTCTCACAAAAACGAGAAAGTTGCTCTTGAAAGATTTTGAGCTATTAGCCGAACGCAAATTCGGGCTTGGAACAATCACTGAAGAAAAACTTTTAACAGAACTCATTTCAAGACGGGAGCAGTTTGATGTACCCGCTGCAATTTTTTTACGAGATGGCGAAAAGAACAAAGCGTTCGTTCGCGAGCAGATCACGCACCTCATTGAGCAGTCAACACTATGAAGCGCCATACGAAAGCTGAAGTCGAGGCGCTGACGAATTGGGATGGCCTGCTGTGCAAACCCCCTTGGCGGAACGAGGCGCAAAAGCGCCAATACTATAGTCGTTTTATCCAACGTATGTTGTGGCGATATTTTACAACCGAGGATTGGAAAAACGTGGCATCTCTAGGCGACTCCTTACGCGTTCCTGTTAAACTGAAACGCGCGACACATTTTCTCGCCGAGCGGCATATGAAAAAAACCTCCTTGTGACTACGCGTCTTCACGCCCTGCTCGGTGGTTAATGATCGAGAAGTGTCAGTTTTTTACTTATTTCCCTATTTCACGCTATAGCGTGAAATAGGGAAATCATTTTCACAGAGAATGCTCAGAGGATTTTTTAAGCGAACGACGAAGATGTTGCCGATACTGCGAGTACACAGTAAAGCCTATCCACTATTCAATAAGAGATTAAATATGGACACCATCAAAGCAATCATCTGGGATGCGGACGGGGTTTTGATTACGAATAAACATCGTTTTTCCCAGCGGCTGAGTGATGAGTATGGATTGGATGTCCGAAAGATGACCCCATTTTTCACCGGCGTTTTCCGTGAGTGCGGAGTCGGTCGCGCCGACCTCAAAGTAGAGCTGGAGAAGGTCATGATCGAGTGGGGGTGGAGAGGGACGGTAGATGAGCTGATTCGATTCTGGCTGACGGAAGGAACCGTACTCGACCCGGAGATGATGTCGCTTGCTCAGGCGGTCCATGACCGGGGAGTTCCCTCGTTTATGGCAACCGATAATGAGAAGTATCGAGGCGAGCGCCTTCGCACCCTGCTTGAGGGGAAGGTCATCGATCGGATTTTCCTTTCCGCCGAACTGGGGTGCCGAAAGAATTCTTTAGAGTTCTGGCAGCAGATATACAATGCAATATACGCAGAACACCCGGTACAGAAGAGCGATATTCTTTACATTGATGACGACGCAGTCGATATCGACACCGCCCGTTCTTTCGGCCTGCAGACCTATCTCTATGACGGAAATTTCTCTGAATTGAGGGAGCATGTATGATTAAAAAAAAGGTCATCGTCGCGGGAAGCATTAACATGGATATTGTGGTTACTGCCGAGCGTCATCCCAAGATCGGCGAGACGGTCGTCGGGAGCGGAGTAGTATTTTCACCTGGTGGTAAGGGCGCAAATCAGGCGGTTGCAGCTGTAAAATCCGGCGCGTCGACCGTGTTGATCGGGCGGGTGGGGAGCGATGCTTTCGGAGGAGAGCTCCTTACCTTTTACGCAGAGCAAGGAGTCGACCTCTCTCACGTCAAGCATTCAGGCAGCCCGACCGGTACCGCTCTTATTGTGTCGGCGGCACGCGACAACTCAATCGTCGTGGTTGCGGGTGCAAATGCCGACCTTGCCCCAGATGATATCGATGCTGTGGACATATCGCCGGGCGATATTCTGATAAGCAACTTTGAGATACCCCAGAATGTCATTGAGTATTTTTTTGTCAAAGGGAAAGAAAAAGGCGCGACCACCATTCTCAATCCTGCGCCGGCGAAGAGCTGTTCCGATTTGCTTTTACGCATAAGCGACATTCTTGTCCTCAATGAAACGGAACTCTCGTTCTTGACCGATGCGACCGTAGATCCCGCTAAGCCTGACGGAGTCCTATCTGCAGCCAGAAAACTGCGTACGCATCCCGAGCAGATTGTAATTGTTACTCTCGGGGAACGGGGAGTTTTCGCTTTAAGCGGTGAAGAGCACATCCGCATTGAGGGACAGAAAGTTGATGTAACTGACACGACCGGAGCGGGCGACTGCTTTATCGGTGCGCTTGCCGCTCAATTAGCCGCCGGTGAGTCGCTACACGACGCACTCATCTACGCAAACGTCGCCGCGTCACTATCCGTACAGCGCTTCGGCGCCGCATCAGCCATGCCAACGCGAGACGAAGTGGAGCAAGGATTGAACAGAATAATCCATTGATAAAAAAGTTCTATGGACGAACACTCCAAAAAACTAGAGGAAGAAATCCGCGCACTTAAAGATCGTAATGCGCGCGTCGAGGCGGAAAAGGCGTGGGAGGTGAGCGTGTTTCGCACGATGACCATTGCCGCGATCACGTATGTTGTCGCGGCGGTGATTCTCTATTCAATGGGAGTGAAGGAGTTTTTCCTCAGCGCATTCGTGGCCACGGCCGGGTATATTCTTTCTATACAATCTTTGCCGGTCATTAAGAAGTGGTGGACTGGAAGACATCTCGAAAGAGAGTAACACTGATTCCACCATGCACTCTCAACAATCACTTGACCTTGAGTGTGAACAGGCTATCCGCTTGCTTGTTGCGAATGTGCCGCCCTCAGATGAGCAAAGCAGAAAGCCGGCGTTAATCCATGCGCTTCGCGTCGGCGTGTATCTGTATCAGCGGGAGTATTCGCGCGAGATTATCCTTGCGGGGTTTTTGCATGATGCGGTCGAGTGGGCCGGTATTCACGAGCGCGCGGTACGAGAGGCGTTCGGAGAGCGGGTTGCCAGTATCGTGACAGCGTGCACAAAAGACGACTCGATCAAGAAACCCGTCGAAAAGATTAACGAGCTCATCGGCCGGTGCGTTGCAAACGGGCACGATGCGCTCATCGTGAAGGCGGCGGATATCATCGATAGCTTTTCCTATTACTCCCGAGTACAAAACGAGCGCGAGTTGCTCTACTGCCGGCAAAATGCCGAAGCGATTGCGCGCCTTAAGCCGGAGAGTTTTATCGATCCGGTATTTGCGGAACTTTTCGCTGCCTTTCAGCGGCATCGGTAGACCTCATTCCACATTCAGATGAGCGCTCATCATCGAACCATTTCATTTGTTCTCCTTGCCGCCTTCTTGGGCGGTGCGGTTCCTGTCTTTGCTAAGATTTCATTGTCAGAGATTCCTCCGTTAAGTTTCACTTTTTTTCGTTTTGTTCTGGCCACCCTGATCCTGTTGCCATTGTATCTCCGCGTGCGGCAGCGCATCGGCAGCGACTTACCAAAAGTTGCGTGTATCTCGCTTTTCGCGGTCGGTAATGTCGTATTGTTCTCCTTCGGCATCCAGCGGACGGGTGCCGGGATCGCGCAGGCGCTCTATACTTTGAGCCCTCTCCTTACAGTTATTTTTTCAGTTCTCCTACTGCGGCTCGAATTCAGCCGCCGAACGTTGTTTGGTGTTGTAGTCGGTTTTGCGGGCGCTCTTCTTATTACGGCGTTGCCGCTTATCGGGCGGGGAACAAGCTCCGCAACACTTCTCGGCAATGGGATCATCATTCTCGCGGTCATCTCGATGACGCTGCACACAATGTACTCAAAACCGCTGCAGCACAAGTATCACCCGATTGAGATTACGACCTTCTTCTCAAGTATGGCCGTCGCACTTTTATTTATCCCGGCATTTTTTGATCTCAAGATGAGTCCTCAGTGGTGGAGCAGTGTATCGGCTGCGGCAGTGTTTGGAGTCGTGTACGCAGGTGTCGTGGGTACGGCCCTGTACTACCTTCTAGTCCAACTTATTGTTCGTGGCACGGAACCTGTCCTCGCGTCAATGGTGCTCTATATTCAGCCGTTTGCGGCGATTTTTTGGGCGTATCTATTTTTGAAAGAAACGATTTCTCCCCCGTTCATCGCAGGACTTGCGCTCGCACTCGCAGGAGTATGGCTGACGGCGAACAGTACAATACAAAGAAAGACGATCACTCTATAAACTCAAAAATTAGAGGTTTTTCATGTACACGAATACCATGCGCATACTCATCGCCTCGACAAATTCCGCAAAAGTCGCGCGTGTGAGAAAACTCACGCGACATCTTGATGTTGAGTGGATCACACCTTCCGATCTCGGACTTGCGGTGACTGAGGTCGAGGAGGGAAGCGATGTTGAGGAAAACGCGAAACAAAAGTGTGCGGCATATCGGGAGAAAACCGACTTGCCGATCCTTGCAAACGACACCGCGTTTGTTATTCCCGCTGAGCCGGACCTTGATCCTGCAAAAGTGCGGAGAAACACTCTTGCCGGGAAAGATGAAAGATTGCTCTCACGAGATGAGGTGGCGCAGATATATACTTCGTTTTACAAAAATCTTGCTGCCAAGCATGGGGGCCGTCTGCCGGCATACTGGCTTGACGTGTACGCACTCTCACCACCCGATGGCGACGTGATCATCGAGAGCGGTAGGAGAGATGTGATTCTCACGAACACAATTCACTATCCTGTCGACCCCGGTTTCCCTATGCGGTGCCTGTATATTGTTGTCGCAAGCGGCAAATATTGTGCCGACCAGACAGAAGAGGACGAGGAGTTTGAGATGGAATCCCTGCGAGAAGCTCTTGAAAAACTTATAGTAAAAGCCCGATAATGGGTCGGGGCGATCATTGACTTAGACGAGTAATCGCACTACAGTACACTCATTATTGTTCACCTTTTAATATGAATATTGCCATTATCGCGATTTCCATCGGGATTCTGATTGCAGGGGGCCAAGGGCTGTATACCGCTCTGAAGGGGAGCACTCAGCGCGTGATGAGTTGCGATCAGTATATAAAGGAACGGCCGAAAGATATTTGGGTTAAACTCACCGACTGCGAGTACTCGGTCCTTACCGCACTTGTCAAGGAAAAGCGGGGATTGGACGAGGCGCTCATCCCGGTGTGGGGCGCAAACCAAAAAGAAGAGGAGAGGGCGCATATTGTGCTCACCTCGACAGACATTGAGCTGGTGAAGCAGTTTAAAGAACTCATGAATGCCAAGACGGATGATGAGGCGAAAAAAGTCGCCGAGAAGAATGAGTCGGCGTACTTCTATCAAGGGCCGATTGAGGGCACCGTTTCGTTTGGGATAAGTAGTCCCAGCTCTAAGGACAAAAGCAAAGTTGAGTCTTTGTCGGAAGTGGTTGATCCTGACGCAGTATATATAGAAAAGAACCAAAAACCGGATGCGGGATACTCTGCATTTCTTGTCCTCTTGGGACTCGCGTTGCCGATCGGCGCATTCTTGTGGAAGCGACGAAAATCTCAGAAAGGGTCCTCGGTGCCAGCTCAAGAGGCTGTTGTCGGGACACAACAGAGCACATCACCGCTCTCGGGAGATCTGGATAAGAAGTTCAGCGAAAAAGACCAAACCCCACCGCAAACACCTGGACAAATGTAGGAATTTGCCGCATAATCGACTCTGTTCTGTCGAGTCATGGGTTGTTCCCATCGTCGCTAGGAATGTATTGGGCAGGGTAGCTCAGCTGGTTAGAGCGGGCGCTTCATAAGCGTCAGGTCGAGGGTTCGAGCCCCTCCCCTGCTATGAGAAAGAATCATCTTGCGATGATTCTTTCTCGTTCACAGGAGGATTACATTCTGGTATGCTATCAGGGTAAGTTAGTGATGTTTCTGCCCATGCTCAATCGTGGAAATTTTTTGATATCCCCGCGTCGTCGTGGTTTTTTGATATTTCTATTTCTTTTGGGAGTGTGCAGTGTTCTGATTGGCGCGGCCGTCGCGCCCAGTTACGGCTTCCAGCGTCTTTCGAACAAGATGACCTCGATCAAGGCGCAGACGAAAGCGGACCATATCATCCAATTCACGACGTCTCAGACCATCGCGACCAGTTCGATATCGGTAAACTTTGCAAACGTCGTCTCCTCGACAAATACTGTCGACTATGAGTCGATTCGGCTCATGTACGGGCCTGACGGCTCGGAGGCCGAGTATCCGGTTGCTGCCGCGGCAGGGGACGGCATTTGGGGGGCCGCACTCGACCAGAATACCAAGCTCCTTACCTTAAGTTATCCAACCGCTCGCGGAGTGCCAATTCAGGCAGGCTGGCGAGGAGTCGTACTCGTGGGAGTTGACCCAACGCCGAATTTTCCTTTTTCCACCACGTCGACGTTGGACCTTCCTACCATCAGGCAGCAGCAACTTCAGGTGCAACAACAGCAACAAGTCCAACAGCTTGAGGTCCCAACAGAACAAATTGTCGTTGAGGGACAACCGCAAAACCAGCAGCGTCCGGGCGAGCAGGCTCCTGCTGAAGTTGCGGTCGATTTCGGTCGTGTTCGAGAGTTCATCCGCGACCAGCTCTCTCGTATTCGTACGGTTGTGCAAAGAGCGCAACCTCCAGCCGCATCGTCCGCACCAGTTCCTCCTCCGCAGGTGATCGCTCCTCAGCAAACACCGATCACCCAACAGCAAGAAGAGCAGCAGCGACAAGAACAGCAACGACTTGAGCGGGAACGTCAGATTGCCGCGGGCGAAGTTCCCTCAATCGTTCTTCCTGCGGAGAAAACCGCAAACGTCAACCCCGAACGGGAGACCTCGTTACTGCTCCGGCGTAACGACGGCGCGGGTATCGACGTGTTTCTGCCACAGCAGGCAACGCTTGGGCAGGGGTCTGCCGCCCGCTATGACACCGTCCGGCTCGGCTCGGTCAGCGAGGTGTACACCGTGAACGTAAAGCCCGTGACGCTTGAACAGGCGAAGGTATGGTCATCGCTTGAAGCACCCCAGGACAAGCGCATCGCGCCCGCGCAGGTCTATATCGTCACTGCATACAAGGAGAGTGAGGAGGGCGTTGATCCGATCCAACAATTTCTTAACCCTATCACTTACGTTTTTCGGTTCACTGAAGAAGAGATTCAGGGAATCGAGAAAGGAAGCCTGGAAGGCTACTCGTACGACGGTACCACGATGCGCAAAGAACGTTCCGTCATCGACACGGAAAACAACACCGTCACGGTGACCAGCGATCACATGACCGTATTCGTGCTCGCCGGAAACAAGACCAGCGCGGCGCCCTTTACGTTTGTCGTGCGCTCGCTCATCTCGCTCGTGCCGGTTGTAGCCGACATTTCACTCGCGGATTTCGGTATGCAGCAGGGTAGTGCCGAGCAGCAGCTCTATCAGGGCGAGCGGGACTTTTCGACCACGCCGAATGCGCGCGTCTCCCTCTGTGTCCCACGCGATATTTTTCAAAAACCGGTGAAGAGGCTCGTGCTCACCCTTGCGGATCGTGTCGCGCAATTCACCCTTGACTCACAGAGAAGTTGTTATGCGACCTCCCTGGTCACGCCGTCTGAGACCGGTTCAAAGCAGATGGCTCTCAAGGTGGTGTATGTCGATGACCAGGTGCAACTACTCCGTTATCGCGCGTCCATTCTGCCGGCACTTCAGGTGCGGCTGATCTCTGCAGTTGCGCCGCAGGTGGTCGCGATCAGAAAGTCGGTTGAAGCGGCGAGCAAGGAGGTCAAAAAGGCGGTTGAAGAAAGCCAGCCCGCACTGCAAACGACCGCGATTGCCGCAGGTCCGGTTGCCGCGGCGCTCAACCCCGGCCTGATCTCAAGCTCCGTGAACTGGTATCACTACCTCAACCATTTCATTTCTGCGCTCCTCTCTGCGCTCGGCCTGCGCAAGCGCCGCCGGCCATGGGGAGTGGTGTATGACGCGATCACCAAAAATTCGATTGACCTCGCGATTGTCCGTCTGTTTGACGGAGATAAAAAACTCATCGAGACGCAGGTCACCGACAAGAACGGACGGTTCAGTTTTCTGGTTAAACCCGGGAATTACACCCTTGGCGTGTCAAAACAAGAATATGTATTTCCCTCGGCAATCGTGAAGGGCGCGCTGGACGGCGATTATGCTCATGTGTACCACCAGGAAGCGTTTGTCATTGCGCGCGACGAGGATCTCATCGAGGTTTCAATTCCTCTTGACCCGCCGCATCCTGAGCTCATAAAAAAGACCCGGGTAGGGTTGAAGGGATTCTTGCATAGCTTCTCCAAGTATTCGATGGTCTCGCTCTTCTTGAGCGTCGGACTCTCTGTCGCGCTGGCAGTATACATTCCGACAAGCATGAATCTCATCCTCTTATTCCTCAACTGTCTGTTTATGCTCGGGAAAGTTGCGGTGATCAGCCGCAAGGAAAAGCCGTGGGGCACCGTGTTTGACGCGCTCTCTCTGGAGTCGCTGCCGCTTGCGGCAATCGGAATCATCGATGGAAAAGCCGGCAAGCTCCTGCGCACCCGCCTCTCCGACTATGAAGGCAGGTTTAGCTTCTTGGTTCCGCAGGGCGAGTATGTGTTCACCGTCTCCAAGGACCAGTATCACTTTCCGCCGCAGCACGCCCCGCATACACGTCGGTTCAAGCATATGTATCTTGGCGGAAAAATCGCAGTAAAACGCAATCGCGGATATGTAAAACTGGACGTTCCGATGGAGAGGATAGCCGAGTCCGCGCCGCCGCAAAGCGTTCAACAGACTCCGCAAGGGGTGCCAGAACAAACGTACCAGCAACCTGCCGTCGAGCAGCAAAAGAAGACGCGAGCGAAGGCGTCTCAATAGTGAAGTATCATGACTTGTATCACATATCACGTATCACGTATCACGTATCTTTGTACGGGTGTTGTTATTGCGGTCTCAACATTTTTTTTCGGTAGTCAGTATGTTCATGCCGCTGCGCTTACCGATCTCATGATTCGGGTATCCACGCCGATCGTTGAGTCGTTTTCGGATTATACGATTATGTTTCGTTCGGCATCCGGCATGGCATCCGGTTCAATCTCTCTGAACCTGACAAACGCGTCGATGAACCTCACCGCGCTCACGCGCGACGACCTCGATCTCATGTTTGGTGCGACTCAAGCGACGATTGCGACGACGGCAGGGGCCGGGGTTTGGGGCGCGGTGATCGACACGAGTGCACGAACCATTACGTTTTCCTATCCGACAACCGGAGGGACACCGATTCCGGCGGGGAGCATGGTGGTGATTCGCATCGGAGCACATGCGACGTTTCAGGCGCAAGGTTTGGGCAGGCCCGTCAACCAGAACGTGAGCGGCCAGAAAAGCCTAGCTATCACCGCCGGGAGCGACTCAGGGAACGCCTCGGTAACACTGCAAACGACCATCCCGCAAAACAGACAGATGATCAATGGGGATGTGGGCCCCAATCGTGTGATGGTTGTCGGGGCCGAGCAGGATAGTGGTGCGCTTGCTGTTGCGATCGTTACCAATGATCGGGTCGGCGTGACCGCAAATCGTATCCAGTCAACGAGTATGTCGGGTGGAATTTTTGCGCCATCAGAACTGCGGAGCATAGCGACAAAAGAAGGCGTGATCGAAATGACCTGGAGAGATAATTCGGGAATCGAGCGGGGGTTCATCGTGGAGCGGCGTGAGGTCAAAGAAGGACGGGAGGAGTCGTATGAGGCGATCGCCCTTCTTGATCAAAATAGCACCTCCTACCGCGATACCAACCTTCCACCCGAACGGCAGTTCCAGTATCGCGTCCGCTCCTACAACGACCTCACATTCAGTACCTATACAACGTCTGGGGCGATCATGACCATAAAACTCGCAGTCCCTTCGGCGCCTTTGGGGGGATTTATTCCCGGCCTCAAGCCGGTCATCAGAAAGATCGTTGTTCCGGCAGAGACGTCAACAACAGACGAGCAAACGACATCAAAGTCGACAGTTATCGAGTCGCCGACAAATGTGTTGAATCTTGAAGCGAAAGGAGATGATGGCCGCGCTACTCTCACGTGGGGAAATCCGCCCGATCCCACGGTGCTCTATGTGCAAATTCAGTGGAGCGAGAAGGGGTTTCCCCAGGACATCAATGAGGGCGTGACCGTGTACAAAGAGTTTGGGACGAGTTTTTCTGACATGAACCTTCCTAATGATATTCCGGCGTATTACACCGTATTTGCGGTGAACAAATACGGAAAACAATCGAGCGGCGCCGCGGTTACCGTAACTCCGAAAGGGCCGCCGCCTCTTGTGCTCCCACCGGTAATTGAAAAGCCAGCAGCGTCAAGCGCTATCGGCCAAGAACAGCGTGCAGACCAGCCGCTGGCATCCGTCGCGACACCATCGGGAGAAATCACCGCTCCGCCAACAGCACCAGTCGTCCAGGCAGTAACGCTCACGCTCGCCCCGGAAGCATCAAAGACGTTTTTACCACAGCAAGAGGCGACCCTTGAAGCGAAAAATTCAGGGTCTTCTGGAGAGACTTCTGGTCTCACTCTCTCCATTCCCTCCCAGACTCTTCCCACACCGTTTGAAGTCTCGGTCGCCCCGATCACCTATGAGCAGGTTCGCGACATCGATAGCGGTGTCGCGTTGCCAAAGGACACAGCGGTCCTTGGCGATACATTTTACAAGATTAGTATCCAGCGGGATGATCAGGAGACCCACCGGTTTTCAAAAGATATCACGCTGCAATTCAAGTATTCAAAAAAACTCGTGTCCGGAATTGTCGAGACATCCTTGCGTGTGCACAGCTGGGATGCGCTCATGAATGAGTGGATCGCACTTCCGTCAAAGGTGGATACTGAAAACAATACCGTTGAGGGGACCACCAAGCACGCGAGTCTTTTTTCCGTATTCGGGCAACGCAGCGATGAACAGAAACACCTGAACTTAAAAGTCATATCAAAAACGAAGATTACAAAACAGAAGGGGCCGCCGCTGCGCGCGACAAGCGTGTTTGATCTCTCTTCGTTTATCACCGTGAACGGTCGTGAGTTGGTCGCGCAGGCGGGAACGGCGCTGCAGATGTGCGTGAGCGCAACGCTCTTTTCCCGGCCGGTGCGGTTTATGACCATGACCTTTGACACGTCGCGGTATTTTCTGATGTACGACTTTACGCGGAAGTGCTATGCTGGAAACCTTCTGATGCCGACCGCGATCGGGTCATATCCACTGAATGTGAAAGTCGTGTTTGCTGATGACCGTGTACAACAGGACAAATTCACCGTCCGTACCATCGCCACAAAAGATCGACCGCTCCCCCCGATCACGCAGATAGTTCCGCAAGAGACGGTTGATCGACTGCCGCTTCATCTCATCGGATATGGGATTATCGCAGTCATCGCGCTTCTTATTAATGTCAGCATCGTGTACAAGCTCATCAAAGGATTTCGTGACTGATCTTTTTACAGCATCTTAAGAGATAAAACCACTGATTATGAGTCGGATTCGAAGTTCTGGAGCCTTAAAAAACCGCAAGCGTATTAAAAATACGATGAGAATTTTTTATGGCGAAGAGCGAGAAGGCGACCAGAAGCAGAGGTTTTAGAATTAAGATGGTGTAAAAAGATCAGTATAGACAGCCTTTGATTTCAACGGTACACTGTCAGGATAGAAACATTCATTCTATGTCCAGAGCACGGACTATTGCGATCGTGAACCAAAAGGGCGGCGTGGGTAAGACAACCACGGCGATGAACCTTGCTGCATATGTCGGGTCGAGCGGGAAGTCGTGCGTGCTGGTGGACCTCGATCCTCAGGCGAATGCGACTTCGGGACTCGGACTTGACCCAAGCCAGCTTCACTACGGAGTGTATGAGGTGATCTCGGGCGCGATTGATGCGCTCGGCGCGCTACATGAGATAGAGCCGCATCCGTTCAAGATCCTTCCCGCAACCGTTGCGCTTGCTGGTGCCAATGTGGAATTGGTGGACGTCGAAGAGCGAGAGCACCAGCTATATAAAGCACTCCAACCGCTTCGCGAGTCATTCGACTATATTTTTATCGACTGCCCTCCGTCGCTGGGACTCCTCACCATCAATGGTCTGGTCGCGTCAGACGCGGTGCTTATTCCGGTGCAGGCAGAATACTTTGCACTGGAAGGAATCGGGCAGCTCATGGAAACGATCCAGCTGGTCAAAGACCACCTCAAGAACGACCTGGAGATTCTCGGGGCGCTGATTACGATGTATGACCGACGCTACAAACTCTCCGAACACATCCTCCTGGAGCTCTACCGGCATTTTCCAAAGAAAATTTTTCGGACCGTCATCCCGCGAAATATCCGCCTTGCGGAGGCTCCAAGCCATGGCAAGACGATTCTCCACTACAGCGCATCCAGTCGCGGCGCGCGCGCATACGAGCGGTGTATGCGCGAACTCCTCAGTCTTGAGATGGAGAGAAGTCGACAGTCTCAGGACGTTGCCCACATCTCCCAATCATAACCCCTTCACGAGCGTATGTCTCAGTATGGTCTTGGACGCGGACTTGACGCGTTGATTGCACGAAAAAAAACTCCGGCGCAAAACCCTGTCATGCCGCGCGCAAGTGCCCCAAGTCGCGATCGACTCAGGGACGAAGATAGTACGGAGCTCCCCGTGGACTTGATCGATTCAAACGACATGCAACCCCGAAAGGAGTTTGGTGCGGAGGCACTCCGGGAATTAGGGGAGTCGATCAAAGAGTACGGTATTATCCAGCCGTTGGTCGTGAGTAAGAATGGTAATCGCTATCGACTGATCGCGGGTGAGCGGCGGCTGCGCGCGTCAAAACTAATCGGACTGAAAAGTGTGCCGGTCGTATTCCGCGAGGCGGACGAGCACGAACGGCTTGCCGTCGCGCTCATCGAGAATATCCAGCGAGTCGATCTTAATCCGATTGAACTTGCGCACTCCTATCGCAAACTTATTGATGAGTTTAGCCTCAAGCAAGACGAGCTTGCTCGCCGAGTAGGCAAGTCACGACCTGTCATTACGAATACCTTACGCATTCTCAATCTTCCCAGCGAGATACAGGACGCGATTCGAGATGGTCTTATTACCTCAGCCCATTCTCGTGCGATATTAAGTATTCCCACGGTGGAAGGACAGAGAAAGCTCTTTCAGGAGACGATCGAACAGGGTCTTGATGCGGCGGGGGCAGACCGGCGCGCATTGGAGATTTCACAGAAAAAAAGGACGACCCGCTACAACACCAATCCCGATCTTGCGCACAAGGAGGCGGTGCTGCGAGATCATTTTGGAACACGTGTGACGATTAAAAAGAAGGGCAAGAATGGATCGATCATCATCGACTTTTACTCCGATGACGAGATGAACGCCATTCTTGCAAAGATGATCTCGTATTAGAGTTCGCCTGTGAAATTTGTTATTCGCGGCGGCGCGACGCTTTCGGGGTCGATTGGCGTCTCCGGGTCAAAAAACGCGGTACTCCCTATCTTGGCTGCAACGCTTCTGACACGTGAGACGTGTATTTTGGATAATGTGCCCCGGATTACAGACGTTGAGTCCATGATGTCACTCCTCAAGAATGCGGGATGCGACATTCGGTGGACCGGCGAGCATCAGGTCACGACGTGCGCGGGCGACGCTTCAAGTTATCAGGTTGACCGTCATCTGATCCGCTCTTTTCGCGCATCTATTTTACTACTCGGACCGTTTCTTTCCCGATTCGGCACAATCACCATTCCTGAACCGGGAGGGTGCTTGATTGGAAATCGGCCTCTGGATGCCCACTTTGAGGGACTAGAGCAGTTGGGAGCCGCAGTCAAAAAAACGAACGAAGGATACCGACTTACCCGGCGAGCATTGAAAGCCGGAACGGTCGTTTTACGGGAAGCGTCCGTGACCGCGACAGAAAACATCTTGATGCTTGCAAGCGGCATTGACGGTACGACGCGCATCAAGAACGCGGCGTACGAACCGCACGTGCAGGATCTCGCACTATTTTTGACGCGACTTGGCGTCTCAATCGAGGGGATCGGCACCTCGACGCTTACGGTTCAAGGAGTCCGGGAGTATACGGGCGCACGGCACTCAGTCATCCCCGACACGATCGAGGCCGGGACCTTTCTCATTATGGGTCTTGCGACGGGCAGCCCCCTGACGATTACTGGGTGTGCTCCCGATCATCTGGATGTGGTACTCGCAACGCTTGCAAGTATGGGGGCACAATTTGACATCGGTAAAACCTCGATTAGAATAAAGCGACCCACGCGCCTTAAAAATTTTAAAATCGATACGCGGCCCTACCCTGGGATTCCCACCGATCTTCAATCTCTTTTCGGGATTCTCGCCACGCAATGCGAAGGGACCTCGCTCATTCATGACACCCTTTTTGAAGGGCGCATGGGCTACATCCAGGAGTTGGTGACCATGGGCGCCAAGGCAACCGTGTGCGACCCGCACCGCGTGCTCGTGAGTGGTCCTACCGAGCTTGCCGGCCACACGATCAAGTCGCTGGATTTGCGAGCAGGCATCTCGCTTCTCATTGCGGGACTCATCGCACAGGGAACAACGGTCATAAACGACGCGCAGCTTATTGATCGGGGGTATGAGCGAATCGAGGAGCGGTTGAAAAAAATCGGCGCGGATATTATCAGAGAACAGTAAAAAGAATGGACTCACAAAAAATCGAACAATCAAATACACCGATCCGGCGAATCGGCATCGCCGTTCTCGCCATCAGCTTACTCGGTGGCGGTTTTGCCGGCGGATATTTTTTTGGTATGCGCACTGCGCCAACTACTCCCGCGCAGTCGTCGGCAAGCGGGTCGCTGCGCGATACGGACAAGCCGTTGCCGAAGTACCTCTCAAAGGATGTTGACTTCGATCTTCTCTGGGATGTATGGAAGCGAGTGAAGCGAGACTACATTACGAAGGACACGCCGGATACGAAGCTGTTCTATGGGGCGCTGGAAGGAATCGTAGGGGCGCTTGAGGATCCGTACTCCGTGTTTCTCGATCCGGAAACATCAAAAAAATTCGACGAGAGCCTTTCAGGAAGCTTTGAAGGCATTGGCGCGGAAATTGGCATCAAGAAACGACAGCTCCAAGTGATCGCACCGCTTCCTGGGACGCCGGCAGAAAAGGCGGGCCTGCGGGCGGGGGACAAGATTCTTGAGATCGATAAAAAATCAACCGCAAGCATGACCGTTGACGAGGCGGTCAACCGCATCCGGGGAAAGGGCGGCACGAAAGTCATCCTCACGATCTTTCGGGATACCGAACGCAAAGAGCGCGACGTGACGATTGTTCGTTCGACGATTGAGGTCGCGTCGGTCACCTGGAAGGTGCGTGACGATCAGTTTGCGGAAATTAAAGTTTCGCATTTTAATCAGGATACGGAGAACAGATTCCGTGATGCCGTCAAAGACGTACTCAAGCACCGCGTGAAGGGACTCATCGTTGACCTTCGCAATAACCCCGGAGGATATTTGGATACGGCTGTTCAGCTCGCAGGGTATTGGGTTGATGGCAAGACCGTTGTGATCGAAGAGTATGGCGACAAGAAAAAAGACGAGTACACATCGCGGACGCGGCCGCTCCTTTCCGACATGCCGACTATTGTCCTGGTAAATGAGGGATCCGCTTCTGCGTCCGAGATTGTCGCGGGCGCGCTTCAGGACTACCACAAGGCAACGCTGGTGGGGGCAAAAACATTTGGAAAAGGGTCGGTTCAAGATCTCAAGCACCTCAGTGACGGATCCTCGATCAAGCTCACGGTTGCTCGCTGGCTCACTCCCTCGGGACGCACGATCAATGAGAACGGTATCGAACCTGATGTGACCATTGAGCTTTCCGACGAAGATTTTGAGAAGAAGCGAGACCCGCAACTGGAGAAAGCAGTGGAGCTCTTAAAAAATCCTTCCGCCATCCCCAAGAAGGACGAGAAGAAATAACAACAGAAAAAACCTTCAGAAGTGACTGAAGGTTTTTTCTTGTATTCGATTATGCGGTTTTCTTTTCTGTCGAGACGTGGATGAACGGAGTCTTTTTCAGGTGCCCGTCAAATTTCTTGATCGCACGCCTGGTAAAATAGACGAAACCGTCAATACATGAGTAGAGCGTATCATCTCCACCGCGGCGCACATTGACCCCCGGGTGATAGCGAGTCCCGCGCTGTCGCACGAGAATACACCCTTTCTTGGCAACTGCACCTTCAAAAATTTTGATTCCCAGCCGTTTGCTTTGGGATTCGCGCCCCCACGATGTTGAACCGCCTGCTTTTTTATGTGCCATAAAATTCTTATTAGTCCAGAAAGACTATCGCATGGACGGAAAGTTGTCAATATGATAGCCTGTTGAAGGCTTATGAACCTACTATCTTCGCGCCTACAAGACGCATATACAAGCGTCTTTTTTCGGAATCGGCTTTTTGTGATCACTACGGTGCTGACACTACTTTTCCACAGCGCACTCTGGGTGTTGGTTTTTTTGAACCGCGAGGTACTGGTCCAAGAGGGGAAAGATTTCATCACGCTCCATTATCGGGTCTTTTCCGGTACCGACCTGGTCGCACCCTGGTACGGAATATTCGGGATCCTCGCTTTTGCATTTGCCGTCGCCGTTGGCAATCTGGCGTATGCACGCAATGCAATCCTCACCAATCCCGCGCTTGGACTGATACTCTCATCAGGAGCCGCTGTTATTCAGTTGACCGTGATCGCGGCAACGTATCTCATTATTCAAGTCAATACGTTTTAGCCCATGCTTCCCACCGCCGTTTTTAAAGTTACTTTTCTTGCGGTTTTCTCCTTTGCGATCGCGTGGGCGTTAACGCCGCTCCTCCTTCGGACGCTCGTGCGACTCGGTATGGGAAAGCAGATCCGCGACGGTGCAACCGCTCCGGTGTTTGCAAAACTCCATCAGGCAAAAGCGGGTACTCCGACGATGGGTGGTATCATCGTGTGGGGAACCGTTCTGGTAGTCGCGCTCCTCTTCTCCTATCTCGCACTCGCCATTCCCATTCCTTTTTTTCAAAATCTCAATTTTCTCTCCCGCTCGCAAGTGCTGCTTCCACTGGGAGCATTGATCGCGTCAGCGATTGTCGGGGCGATTGACGACATTTACAACGCGAAGCGTATCGGACCTGCTGGCGGTGGACTGGATATGCGTCATCGGTTTCTCCTCTATACCGCGATTGCCAGTGTCGGCGCGTGGTGGTTTGCAGTTAAGCTCGGATGGGACATCTTGCACGTCCCGTTCGTCGGCGACTTTGCGATCGGATGGTGGTATGTCCCGTTTTTTATTTTCATCATCGTCTCAACGGCTTTTTCCGTGAATGAGATCGATGGACTCGATGGCCTTGCGGGCGGGACGCTTCTGACCGCATTCGGCGCATTCGGCGCGATCGCATTTCTTGAGGGAAAGTACGACCTTGCGGCATTCTGTGCAACGATTATTGGGGCGCTATTGGCGTTCCTCTGGCTCAATATTTATCCCGCTCGATTCATGATGGGCGACACCGGCGCAATGTCTTTGGGGGTCACACTGGGAATTGTCGCGATGCTGACCAACACCGCGCTCCTCTTGCCGATCATCGGATTTTTATTCGTTCTTGAGACCCTGTCCGTTATCATCCAAGTCTTCTCAAAAAAATTTCTCGGCCGCAAAGTATTCCTTTCTTCGCCTCTTCATCACCATCTTGAGGCGCGGGGCTGGCCTGAGCCGACGATTGTGATGCGATTCTGGGTTATTGCGGCAATGACGGCCGTGATCGGTGTCGTACTCATGTTGATTGAACGAGGAATCTATTAGGGGAAAAGGTCAGTAACCTTCTAACCTATGAACCTGCAAACTTTCAGTGACAAGAAGGTAGTTGTGATGGGTCTCGGTCTGCACGGCGGCGGTCGTTCGCTTGCTCAGTGGCTCTTCTCACAAGGAGCCGAAGTGATTGTGACCGATCTCAAAAATCGAGCTGAGCTTGAGATATCCATCTTTGCCCTTGACGCGTGGTGTCGCTCGTGGCGCCTTGCACATCCTGATCGGGGTGTCACCAGTATCCAATACCATTTGGGAGGACATCGAGAGGTCGACTTCGAGTCTGCCGATTTGGTTCTTCAAAATCCCGGAGTACCGTCCGAGTCCCCGTATCTTGCCTGTGCGCGCTCGCGTGGCATCCCGATCGAAAACGAAGCAACGCTTTTTTTCCGGCTCACAACCGGGGTGCCCAAGATCGCCGTTACGGGTACGCGCGGTAAATCTACGGTCGTGATGCTTTTGGGCAGGATTTTTTCAGCAGGAAATATGCGTGTCCGCACGGCAGGCGTTGCAACTGAAAAAGGAGTCACGGCATTTTTTGATATCATCGACACCGTGCGTAGCGGTGACACCACGCCCATTCCGGCGATCCTGGAGCTTTCAAGCTGGCATTGCGAGCTCTTCACGTGCCCCGACCTTGCCGCACAGACAGTTGTGATTACCAATATCACCCCTGACCACCTCAATAGGTATCCTGACATCGACCACTATGGTGCGGCAAAGGAGCAGCTTGTTGCGAGCCAGAATGAGGGCGCCGTTCTCGTGGTAAATGCCGACAACGACCTCACGCGGGCGATTGGAAACCGATATCAGTCGTGCCGAGAGGTTTTCTGGTTTTCGGCGAGTCAGTCCGTGAAGCGCGGAGCATGGGTTGAGTGTCGGGATGGTGAGGATTGCATCGTTGTTTCCGACTCGAAAGGCACACCTCACGAGATATGCGCAGTATCCCATCTTGCGCTTTCCGGACGACATAACCTGGAAAATTGCCTGGCGGCAGCCGCGGCTGCCACTGCGGGGGGCGTTTTACCCGAGCCGATGCGAGCCGCGCTGACAAGCGGCGCGGGAGTCCCAGGCCGGCAGGAGCTGATCGCATCATTTGGAGGGCGCGAGTGGATCAACGACACGACATCAACGACACCCGTTGCGCTCGCTGCTGCCGTAAACACATTTGCGAAAGGCACGGGACCCAACCTTATTTTGATTGCGGGCGGCGCGGATAAGCGCCTTGAGTATGACGATATTGCAAAACCGGTATGCCGATCGGTGCGCGCCGTCATCGCGCTCGCGGGAACCGCGACACCCAAACTTGTGAACGCAATTATGAACGGGGGATTTTCGGGACCGATTCGATATGCAAATACCATGGACGACGCGGTCCGACTCGCGTGGCAGGAGAGCGCAAATGGTGATAGGATTGTGTTATCTCCCGGGTGCGCAAGTTTTGGGCAATTCGTTCATGAGTTCGATCGGGGACGCGCTTTTTGCACCGCCGTCTCCGCACTCCGGGACAGAGTAGGAGCATGAAACAAGGCGGAGTACGCACAATTCTCTCTCGCGTCGTGTATGGGCGGGGACACGGGCAGCCAGATACGCTGTTTGTGGTCGCCCTTTTTGCATTGGTCACGTTTGGACTCCTCATGCTTTCTTCGGCATCGGCAGTCGTGTCCTATCAGAAATACGGGAGCGCGTACTATTACATCACCCATCAGATTTTGTTCGGTTTCCTCCCGGGACTGTTTCTCTTCGCGCTCTGCTCCCGTTTTCCTTACCAGTATCTACAGAAGTACGCATTCTTTTTCCTCCTCGCTTCGATTATTCTCTTGGTGTTGGTGTTTATTCCGGGAGTCGGGTATGAGTACGGCGGGGCGCGGCGCTGGCTTCATGCAGGACCCTATCTCTTTCAGCCGTCCGAATTCGTAAAGCTCACGTTCCTTCTCTATCTTGCGACCTGGCTTTCCAAAAAAGGAGAAAAGCATGTGCAGAATTTCTCCTATGGATTCCTGCCGTTTCTTGCGCTTTTGGGCACGATTGCGCTTCTGGTTATAGCGCAGCCGGATATGGGCACAATGGGAATTATCGTGTTGATCGCCTTTACCATGTTTGCGGTCGGTGGCGCGAAATTTTCTCACGTCACACTCGCGGTTTTTGGAGGGCTCATTGTCGCAATGGTATTGGTGAACACGGCGTCGTATCGCTTTGAGCGATTTACTACGTTCTTACATCCCCAGCAGGACCCGCAGGGGCTCGGCTATCATATTAATCAAGCGCTCCTCGCGGTCGGGTCGGGCGGAGCGCTGGGTCGGGGTTTTGGGCACTCGCGGCAAAAGTTTGCGTACCTTCCTGAAGTCACCGGCGACTCTATTTTTGCAATCATTGCGGAAGAGCTCGGCTTTGTGCTTTCGATCGTCCTGATCAGTCTGATTATGTTTTTGGTATTCCGCGGGCTTGCCATTGCGCGACGGACACCGGATGTGTTCGGTCGGCTGGTGGTCGTCGGCGTGATGTCTTGGATTGCGTTCCAGTCATTCATTAATATCGGCGCAATGCTTTCGGTGCTTCCACTCACGGGTATCCCGTTGCCGTTCATCAGTTACGGAGGGTCGTCACTCATTATTTTGATGGCAGCGGCGGGAATTGTTGCTAACATCTCTCGATCATGAAAATTCTTTTTACCGGAGGCGGCACGCTTGGATCGGTCACACCGCTTCTTGCGATCGCCGAAGAGTTGCGCGCACGCGGGGGCGATCTCGAGTTCATATGGATCGGCACGAGCGCGGGCCCCGAACGTGCACTCGTGGAAGCTGCGGGCATCCCTTTTTCTTCGATCGTCTCAGCAAAATTCCGTCGGTACTTCGATCTGCGAAATTTTAGCGATCCATTTCTGTTGGTCATGGGAATTATTCAGTCTGCTCGGGTGATTCGGCGATTCAAGCCTGACGTTATCGTGAATGCGGGCAGTTATATCGGCGTGCCGGTACTCATTGCCGGATCGCTCCTGGGATCACGCGGGGTTGTACTGCAACTCGATTTGGTGCCGAGTCTCTCCAACCAGCTTGCCGCCGGATTCGTTGATGCGATTCTTGCGGGGTACGATGAGTCTGCCGGCGCATTCTCGCCCAAAAAAACCCGCACGATCGGAATTCCCGTGAGGGCTGCCTATCGGGACTCAACGCTTATCACTCGTGCAAAAAGCGAGCTGCTGAGACGGTATGGAATCCGAAAGGATTTTCCACTACTCCTTGTGCTGGGCGGTGGAACGGGCGCAGAGTTTCTTAACACGCTTGTGCGCTCGACTCTCTCGCAACTCTGCACGGGTGCGCACGTGCTTCTTGTGACGGGAAAAGGCAAGGGGTCAGTGCCCCCCATCGTCCACGCCGGGTACACTGAAGTTGAGCTCTTGGAGCACGAGCTTCCTCTGGTTATGGCCCGTGCGGACGCGGTCGCGACGCGGGCAGGCATGGGGACACTTGCGGAACTCTGCGCATTACAGAAACCAATCGTGATCATTCCGATTCCCGGCTCACATCAGGAAGCCAATGCGCGTTTTTTTGAAAAAAATCATGCCGCCCGAGTTCTGCAACAAGATCAGTGCACGCCTGACTGTTTTCTGTCGGTGGCGCGTGACCTTTTGTATGATGCGGATCGACGAGCACTCCTTGCGCGCGGCATGGAGAAGCTCGACCGTCCCGAAAGCGTGAGTAAGATCGCCGCGCTCCTGTCGCAGTATGAAAAAAAGAAATAAGGTACGCGTTGCCGCCATCGTCCCGGCGTTCAACGAGGAAAAAAATATCGCACACATCCTTGGTGCGCTCAATGAGGCTGGATGCGTCACGGAGACGATCGTCGTTGATGACGGCTCGACCGATCGGACCGCCGAGGTCGCCCGAGCACGCGACGCGCGCGTGCTGAGCCGCGACCATACCGGAAAGGGTGCAGCGATGCGTGCAGGTGCGCTTGCAACCGATGCGGAAGTTCTTCTATTTCTGGACGCTGATTTGGTCGGCATAACTCCCTCGATCCTTGACTCTCTCGTTGCGCCACTCGTTTGGAATAATTCAGACATGAGTATCGGATTACGGGACCGGGGACCGTTTTGGAATTGGATGATGCGTCATATCTTGCCACTCATCGGCGGGGAGCGTGCGATGTCTCGTAGAGCTTTTCTGGAGTGCAGTAGTGACTGTACTGATTTTGGAATCGAGAGTACGATCAATGCGTATGCGCGCGCAAAAGGTTTACGAGTCACATTGATTCCGATGAAGGGCGTGTCGCACGTGATCAAGGAGCGCAAGTACGGACTAGGAAGAGGACTCTTTCGTCGTCTCGTCATGATCAGTCAACTCGTACGAACCGAACTCCATCTCATCAATAAATTTTAACTGTGATTACGGATTTTTCTTCAATTCGAGCTACCCACCTCATTGGAATAAAAGGCGCCGGTATGGCGGGTCTTGCGCAACTTTTGCACGCGCGCGGCATCGACGTGTGCGGATCGGATACGAATGAGGAGTTTTTTACAGACGCGCTCCTTGCAAAAAGTGGCATTTCGGTCGAGTCGTTCTCGCCCTCTCACATCACTCCCTCCCTTGATTGCGTGATCACCTCGACCGCATACCCCGAGTCGCATCCCGAGCTTTGCGCTGCGCGTGAGGCCGGAATCCCGATTCTCACGTACCCCCAAGCACTCTCGCTTCTCTTCAACGCCGCGTTCGGAATCGCCGTGTGTGGGTCGCACGGAAAGACCACCACCTCCGCCATGATCACGTATCTGTTCGTTCATCTCGGATTGGATCCGACAGCCGTTGTCGGATCGCAGATCCATCAACTCGGTTCGAACGCCATCATCGGGAACTCACCCTACTTTGTGCTCGAAGCGGACGAGTATCAGAATAAATTATCACTCTACGATCCGAAAATGATCGTCATGACGACGGTCGATTACGACCACCCTGATTTTTTTCCTGACGAAGAGACGTATCGTCAGACCTTTGCCGAATTTGCGGGCAAGATTATCGACCGCAAACTCATTGCGTGCTGGGACGACCCGGGAGTGAAGAAGGCCCTTATCTCGTTTGACGCAAAAAATCTCATTACCTATGGATGGGACCCATCCTTTGATTATTCCGCGTCGAACTATCGCATTGAGAACGGTCGTCGCGCGTTCACGATCGCAAAACGAGGAATCCCGGTGGGCGACTACTCACTTTCGCTGATCGGTAAGTATAACGCGAGCAATGCGCTTGCCGCACTCGCGGTGTGTGATACGTTGAAACTCGCGCCGCTCTCCCGCGCTGCAGAAATTCTGGGAGAGTTCACGGGAACGGCACGACGGTTTGAATATAAGGGGACGCGGGGTTCTCTGGAGATCATTGATGACTACGGACATCATCCGACTGAAATCCGGGCAACGCTGCACGCAGCGCGCCATCAGTATCCGGATAAAAAAATCTGGTGCGTGTTCGGGTCGCATACCTATTCCCGCACCCAGACATTTTTGGATCAGTTCGGCGACAGCTTCCACCACGTCGATCGCGTCTTGGTATTGGACATTTACACCTCTGCGCGGGAACGCGAGGCGAGTGTAACGGCTGAGGATCTCGTAACCGCGATCAATCGCGCGTCCGGAAACGCACAGCTTACGCACACTCATGCCGATGCGCTCAAGGAACTTCTCGAACATGAGAATGAAATCGATATACTCATAACCATGGGAGCAGGCGATGTCTACAAAATTGCCGATCATCTCGTTACCGAACCTGCACATCAGTGAGCACGAACCGCTTTCCAAACACACGTCCTACGCCATTGGCGGAGAGGCGCGATGGTTTGCACGAGTGTCCGATGTCAGTATACTTCCCGAGCTTTTTCGCGAGATTGGGCGTCTCGGTATACCCTGGTATGTGCTCGGCGGGGGAACCAATACGTTACCCGGAGATGAGGGTTTTGATGGGTTGGTGGTAGCCATTGCAGATCGCACGATCTCAATTGAGGGTAGTTGCATCAGTGCCGCCGCCGGCGCCTCCTTTGCTGTTCTCGTACATACGGCCGTCACTGCGGGGCTCACCGGGATGGAGTGGGCGTTCGGTATTCCGGGTACGGTAGGGGGTGCGGTGCGGGGCAATGCCGGCGCGTTCGGTGGCCAAACTGCCGACGTGCTTGAGTACGCCGATGTCTGTAATCCCGATACCGGCGTCGTGACCCGAATGACGCGCGCCGATTTTGCATATACTTATCGGTGGAGTATTCTTGCCGAGAAGCGTGGCGTAATTATGCGCGCGGTATTCCTCCTCACCTCATCAACGTCCGCTGAATGCAAAAAGCGCCTTGATGAGCTGCTTGCCACGAAAAAAGACACCCAACCGCTTGGCGCACGGTGCGCAGGCTGTGTGTTTAAAAATATCCTCACTGCCGGTCTTCCCGCCTCGCTCATCCCGCCGGAGTATAAAGGGAAAGATCGTATCCACGCAGCGTGGCTCCTGGATCGAGCGGGCGTAAAAGGGACTCGATGTGGCGGCGCGCACTTTTCAGAAAAGCATGCAAACTTT
>JBBTRP010000057.1:2759-15540 GCA_038065125.1 Patescibacteria group bacterium | reverse complement strand
GGGAAGCTGCCCATCGAACGCCTCCTGAGGAATTTGACCGTGAAGCGAGTGCTCCACGCTCGTTAAGATCTCGGTCGCCACTCGTTGTGTCCTCCTTTACGAGTTTGGACGTATTGCGGATACGAAAAACAGTATAGAAAACTTTCCGCTATTCCGTCAATGATGATATGCTAAATGCACTATGATGAACTACGGACAAAACCTGCATGATGTATTGCGCGATCATAAGATCGTACTCCATCCCACCAACGTGTCTTCTCTGAAGGAAAAAATGGATAAGGCGGGCGTCGATAAAGTCGACCGCGATAATGCCTACAATCTGCTCCGATTACCACACCATCAGCACCTCACGCACGACAAAGCAATACGCGCCCTCGATGCGCTCGACAAAATCGGTAAGATCCAAAAACACTACTCGGGAAATGCGCGGTTTCTTCTTGCGCGCGCAACCAGTCTGATCTCGGCAAGGGAAAAGGGCGCGGCGCTCGCCCAGCATACCGAGGCGATGCAGCGCGTGAAAGCACGGAGTGCGGAACAACAAAAATTGCAAAAGCAGAAAAAAGAGACAGCCCTCGGCGCGACACCATCACGAAGCCCGTCGCCGCCCCGCGGGACACCGGTCCAGCTCGCGCCCCCGATGCGCTTTCCCTAGTACCCCATTACCTTAGTTTTGATCCCGATAGACCTATGAATTTCCGAGCGAAAACAGCGAAGCGCGACGAGGTGAATCGGGAATTCATCAAGAAGCGATTTGTTGTTTGCAGCCGGAAAGGCATAGGTATTGCGGGTCAGAAATTAAGGTAATGGGGTGCTAAAATAAAATGACCCGCGGGAGTGCCTGATGAAGGCGCCGCGGGTCGGGAATGGGAGCGAGAGGCCTCTACCAGACCTCCTCGTACTCGACGCTCGATTCGTGCGTCGACGGAATCCAGCCGATCGTGATGCGCCGTCCGTTGTGGCGGCCGCGCACCTTCCGCGTCTCGGCGTCATTCGGCCCGGGCTCGAAGTGCAACGACTCGATCGCGACGGCAATCGTGTCGCTCTTGCGGACCGGATCTTTGACGTGGTCGGGCACACCGTCCGTCATCGCCGGCTCCATCCAATGAATCTGGAGACTTAACTGCCTCGGGCCGCCGGTAGGCGGGAAGACGGCGTCTCGCACCTCGGACTCCTCAGGAATCCGTAAGAGCTTCATCGCGCCGTACTTCGAAAGACTTTCCATAATACGTAATTCTCCTCCGATTACGAAAATCCCGGCATCTTGCTCTCTTGGCCGGGATTTGGATCCTATCAATATGTACGCTATCCGTCAAACCAGGGTGACTGACGCGACGGAGTCGCCGCCTTCTTTGAAGCGCATAAGCCGCACGCCTTGAGTTGCGCGCCCGAGGACTGATACCGTTTTGAGTGTGATGCGAATCACCTGGCCCTGTTCGGAAATGATGAGGAGGTCGCCCGAGGAGCCTTCTGGGAGCGCGTGAGCGTTCACCACGCGGGACATGACGATGTCTCCGGTTTTTGGCGTGATGTGTCCGGTCTTGATGCCCGACCCCCCGCGATTCTGAATTTTATACCCGGACAGTTTCGAGCGTTTGCCGAAGCCTTTTTGCGTCACAATAAGGAGCTCTGCGTCTTTTGCGCCGCCCGAAACGACGTCCATGCTCACGATATAATCATTCTTCTTCAGGCGAATACCCCGAACGCCGGCCGCGGTCCGCCCCATCGGGCGAACGTTGGTCTCCTTAAAGCGGATGGACTGTCCGAGCGCCGTTACCAAGAAAACTTCGTCCTTGCCGGTAGTGGGCTTGACCCACTCAAGGATATCCGACCCTTTGAGCTTGAGCGCGATGAGCCCTGACCTGCGCACGTTGGAAAAATCCGCAATGTCCGTTTTTTTGATAAGTCCTTCGCGCGTGGCCATGGTGAGGTACTTCATGGTCGAAATGTCCGCGGTCGAGAGCACCGTCGTGACCTTCTCTGCCTGCGCGAGCTGGAGGAAGTTCACGAGTGCTTGACCTTTTGAGGTGCGCGAGGCGACCGGCACGTCGTAGGCCTTGAGCTGGAATACGCGGCCCTTGGTCGTAAAGAACAGGAGATCGTTGTGCGTCATACAGGTAAACATCGTGTCCACGGTGTCTTCTTCTTTGGTGGTGAGCCCGATGATACCCTTACCACCGCGCGCCTGCAGCTTGAATGTGTCCGGCGTGAGGCGTTTGATATACCCATCACGCGTCAGGAGGACGAGTGCAGGCTCGTTGGGAATCAGATCCTCTTGTTGGATTGCCGATACTGCGGACTTTACGATTGTCGTTTTCCGTTCGTCGCCATGAGCGGCACCAATTTCTTCAATTTCCTGTTTGATGACGCCGAGGATTTTTTTGGGGGAGGAGAGGATCGCCTCAAGCTCTTTAATGAGTGCCTGCTTTTCTTTGAGTTCATTTTCGATCTTGAGCCGTTCGAGGTTGGCAAGCTGGGCAAGGCGCATTTCCAGAATGGCGGTCGCCTGACGCTCAGAGAGCTTGAATCGCTTAACGAGACTATCCCGCGCCTCATCCCGATCCTTCGATTGTTTGATCGTCTTGATGACGGCATCGATGTTATCTAATGCGATCTTGAGACCCTCGAGAATATGTGCGCGTTCCCGCGCGCGTGTGAGGTCGTACTGCGTGCGGCGCGTCACGACGTCCTTGCGGTGTTTAATGAACTCCTCAAGTACCATCTTGAGATTGAGGACGCGCGGTTGAATGCCGTCCACCAGCGCCAGCATATTAAAGTGGAACGCGTCCTGCAGCTGAGTGAATTTGAAAAGCTGGTTAAGAACCTTTTTGGGGTACGCGTCTTTTTTGAGCTCGATGACCATGCGCACGCCGTCCTTGTTTGACTCGTCACGCAAGTCTCTAATGCCCTCAACGCGCTTTTCGCGGACGAGGTCGGCGATTTTCTCCAGGACCGAGGCCTTGTTCACCTGATATGGCATCTCGGTCACGATAATAGAAAATGTGCCATTCTTCTGTTCGACAATGTCGGTCTTTGCACGCACTACGATTCCGCCGCGGCCGGTCTGGTACGCCTGCTTCATCGCCTGTGCGTCATAGATAATGCCGCCGGTCGGAAAATCGGGGCCCTTCACGAATTCGAGAAGGTCGTCGATGGTGCAATCGTGATTGTCGATTAGGTATAAAAGCGCGCCGCACAGCTCCCGAAGGTTGTGAGGGGGAATGTTGGTTGCCATACCCACGGCGATTCCGACCGTGCCATTCAGTAAAAGATTTGGAATTTTTGCGGGCAGTACCTGCGGTTCGGTGGTTGACCCGTCATAATTGGGAACAAACGCCACAGTTTCCTTGTCGATGTCAGCGAGGAGCTCCTCGGCAATACGCTGAAGTTTCGCCTCCGTATACCGCATGGCAGCCGCAGAGTCCCCGTCCATGCTCCCAAAATTTCCTTGACCGTTCACGAGCTGATAACGCATGGCAAACTCCTGCGCCATGCGAACCATCGCGTCGTACACCGGCGAGTCGCCGTGCGGATGGTACTTACCCAGCACCTCACCAACGACCGTTGCGGATTTTCTGAATTTTCCCCCCGCTTTCAGGCCAATATCCCACATCGCATAGAGAATCCTGCGATGCACGGGCTTGAGGCCGTCGCGGACATCCGGCAAAGCACGGGAAATGATCACCGACATGGCGTAGTCAAGGTACGACTCTTGCATCTCATCGGTGATGTTGCGTTGTATGACAGTTCCAATGGTTGGGTCGGCATCGTTCATGCCGGTCAATTTCTGTTGTTCTTTCATAATCTCGTTAGGGGGTCTGTTTTTCTGATGTAAAAACGTTGTTATCTTCGTGAATCTCTTTGAGGACGTCTTGGGGGTCGACGGTGATACGTGCCTGGCCTTCCGGATTTTTCGTAACAGGGATGGTCATGTCAAGAGACGTCGCGTCGCCGGACTTGAGTGCCGGGATGGGCGCTGACACCGCTCCTCCCGCAAGAGTCGCTTCTTGTGAACGCACCCAGCCGCGATTAGCGACCACAATAGACGAAAAGCAGACTTGGGTCCGATGGACGCAACGGTCTACTTGTGCGGAGAGGATCACGAGGTCGGGTTTTTTTGGTATGCCGTCTTCGGCGACCGTGTACTGACCGATGTCGCACTTGTCGCGGAAGAACATTTCCGCCTCACACTCGCTGCCGTTTGCAAACACGCACACGCCATACCTCAGTGTGTTGGGACCCTGCCGCTCCTGGAAGAACCCCGCGCGCCGCGTGCAGTGACTGCGGAAACGCGGATCCAACTGAGATTCTTTTTTTACTTCACCCTCCTCTTCGCGTGCCGCTTCTTGCACTGCCGTGGAAAGCGCTTGTTGCATCTCTGGTGACGCTTGCTGCTCTTGCTGGGGTGGCGGCGGTGTCACGCCCTCCTTTTTGAACGGCTGGGGAATCAATTCTTTTATTTTCTCTTGAGCGTCGCGCCATTGGTCGTCAATTGTTGAGAGTCCCTGCGCCGACTTCTGTACGCCGCCCGCAAAACCTTCAACATCTGCTTTGAGTTGCGGAAGCCAGAACGCAAGCACGGTCAAAAACGAAAGAGTAACCAGCGTAACCAGAAGCGTGTTCTTGTGGTGTGGATGCTGCATACCTTTTATGCGGGGTCCAAAAGAGTGACGCGGGTCTCTTCCGAAGGAAGGTCGCGTTTTTGAATTTTGAGCTTATCCATTTTTTCCGGATTCTTGATGCCGTACTCTTTGAGAAAACCCTCCACGCCTGCCGAGGTCGTCTTGAGGCCGGAAAGGGCATACTGCATGGGGATTACAATCCTGGGTTCGATCTGATTGAGGACTTCGGTCGCAAGCACGCCGTCAAGCGTGGATCCACCGCCGACCGGCAAGAGAAGGATGTCGATTCTTCCAAGCGCATCAAGCTCGCGCTCGTCGAGTGGCCGGTCGATGTCGGAGAGATGGCACACCGTGAGGTCGTCAAGCCGCACGGAGACCAGGAGCGTCCGATCGGGCGAACCCTTTTTGTTCTTCTGTTTTTTCTCCGCGAGCACGGCGGTGACGCAAACACCGCCAACCTCGTACTCGCCGGGATTAGCGATGAGAAAAGGTTTTTGCACGCGAGTGCCCTTTACCGCTTCGCGGTTTGCGTACTCGGGAGTGTCTTTGGTTTCAATGAGAATATCGGCAGAAAAGCGGGGGAGCTTCAAACCGATTGACGGTTCGAACGGATCGATTATCAGACTTGCGTCCGACTGGCTTCCCACGATTTTAAAACATGCATGCCCATACCAGGTCAGGATCATAATTGCATTGCAAATGGTCTATAAGATGCTTTTTAGTATACCAATTTTTAACATTTGATCAAGGGGCATTATTCTTAATTTTATTGTGTTGACCAGAACCGCAGTCGATGATAAATTCACGGAATCGTTATGAACATCACCATCATTGGAACGGGGTATGTGGGCCTCACCTCGGGAGTCTGCTTTGCGGAACTTGGGCACGAGGTCACGTGCGTGGACATCGACGTGGAAAAAATCGAACAGCTTTCAAGTGGAGTCTGTCCGATTTTTGAGGAGGAGCTTCCCGAGCTTCTGGCAAAAAATCTCGCTGCGGGCGCGATCCGCTTCACGACAAAATTATCTGAAGGCGTGCGCGCTGCTTCCGTTGTCTTTTTTTGTGTCGACACCCCGCCCGGAGAGTACGGCAAGGCAAATCTTAGGAACCTTCTTGCGGCCGCACGCTCCTGTGCCGAGTGTTTGTCGGATCGACCGGTCGTGTTCGTAAACAAGTCGACCTCACCGGTTGGCACCGCCGCCCTGTTAGCCGAGACGATCCGCAAAATAGCGCCAAACACCCCGTTTAGCGTGGCATCAAATCCGGAATTCTTGCAGGAGGGGAGTGCGGTCAAAAATTTCTTACAGCCGGACCGCATTGTTGTCGGTGTCACGGACGCGCGAGCGCACGAGGTGCTTCACGAGTGCTACCATCCGCTCATCGACCGGGGTGTTCCCTTTCTTGCAACGAGCATCGAGAGTGCTGAACTCATCAAATACGCCGCAAACTCGTTTCTTGCGCTGAAGATCTCATTCATCAACGAGATTGCCGACTTTGCTGAGCATGTTGGCGCCGATATTACCGACATTGCTAAAGGGATCGGCCTTGACCCGCGGATCGGCCCTCTTTTTTTGGAAGCGGGCATTGGATATGGGGGCAGCTGTTTTGGCAAAGACGTCAAAGCTTTAGACCGATCAGGTGAAGAGCACGGATACGAGTTCAAAATTGTAAAAGCCCTCTCGACGGTCAATGACTTGCGGTATCACATCATTCTCAAAAAACTCAAAAAACACCTTGGCGAACTCAAAGGAAAACGCATCGCGGTTTTAGGACTCTCGTTCAAACCAAAAACGGATGACGTGCGCGACTCGCCGTCTTTGCGGATCGTGCACGAGCTTCTCGATGCGGGCGCGACTGTCACCGTATCCGATCCGGTTGCCCTGGAAAAATTCAAAGTCGTATTTTCCAGAAACGGCGATATTACGTATGAGGCCGATCCGCACCAAGCGGCGCGCGATGCCGACGCGCTCGTTATCCTAACAGCCTGGCGCGAATTTAGAGAGCTTGATCTGAACGAACTCAAAAACAAAATGTCCCATGGGCTGATTGTCGACGGGCGAAATATCTTTGACCGCGCACAAGTTGAGGCGGCCGGATTCACCTACGAAGGAGTGGGACGCTGACGTTCGATACCAAGGATCTCTTCGAGGCGATTGCGAACAAACGCATCTCCTCTATTTTTTAATTCCGGAAAAAGCTTGACGATCACCTCGTCAATGTACCCGTTAATCTCTCCGATGTCATTCGGCTGGCGCTTATCCATACTACCAAGACTGTTGAGGAGCTTACTCTTCGTGCGCTCGATCTTTTTGAGGAACACCGCAGAGAAGATCGCTTGTGAGAGCTGCTCCTGTCGAATGTCGATTCCGTCCCCGGTAAAGCGCATGAGTTCGGCCGCAACTTTCATACACCAGTTATCTCCAAACTTGTTCTTGAATTTTCTCTGATACATTTCGAATTTTCTCAAATCGTCTTGGGAAAAATGCGCAACGGCCGTACGCTCGATGATCACATCCCACTCCTCCCGTTGCTCTTCGGCAGAGAGCCTTCCATACTCCGCATCAAAACGACTCCTCATCTCCGGTGAGAGGCTTGCAATCCCAACTTCTCGCAGGTGCTTTTGAAATTCGATCGCGTCTTTGCGGGACATCTCCTTTCCCAGGTCAGGATAGCCCCGATGCGCATAGCGTAAATCATACAGGGCCCGGGCGATGCGCTGTCGCTCGGCTGCAATTTCCTGTTGGGAAAACTCGGACATGCCAGGTTCCTCAGAGAGAAAAATGACTTGGTCTCTATCGCCTATGTCTTCTCCAGGCTTATTAAATCCCATGGAAATACGGGTTATCCAATGCTTTTTCGGATGAGCGCGAGGAGCTCGTAAAGCTCTGCGTCCCGCCGGCCGTCAACGCGAACGCGATCGGCGACCTGCACGAGGCGAGCGTGTTCGTGCTCTTCCGACGTCTGGGGGCCAAACTCAACGCCAAGATATTCTTCAAGCGCTGAGACGTCGTCCTCTACCCCGTGCCAGACTGCTGACTCGCGAGCAAGACGTCCGAGTACACCCTTATGGAGAAAACGACTGGCGCGGGTAATGTCATATCGAAACATCGGATAAAACCGCTCGAAAGTCTCGCCAAAACCGGCCTTGATAATCGCTTTCACTCCTCGTCCCGTTCCGATCAGTTCCGGCGGCACGCCAAGAGAGTAGAGCGCCCCGGTGTAGGCGATCGCGCGGGGAAGATGAACGCGACCAACTCCGCGGGAATATCCGAACAGACCCGTATGCTGCACGCGCTCTCTTCGCCGTGGCAGATCGGACGCGACCGCGTTCACGAGCGCCGCAAACCCATCCGATTCGATCGTTTTTCGGTAGGGTGCCTCACACATTCTGACTATCTCCCGCAAACACTCCTCGTCATGAGGGGAAATGGCGACCGCATCGGTTGCAGGAAGCCTTTCGTTGAGCGTGGTGATTGCACTACGCACCTCCTGCTCGGGGAAGTCGTAACGAAATGCGCTTTGGATGATGACTGTTTTTGTGCCCGCATACTGGTCGATGAACTGACTCGTGCTTGCCGGCGTCAAGCCGCCACGAAAAGGGAGTGCCGCAACTCCGACGAGCGGAAACGAGGGGATTCCGGACCGACTCGACCATGCGGCCAGCCGACTCAAAGCAACTTTGACCGCGAGGACCGCAGAGATCAAACCAGAATTGAGAGCAGGATCAGAGCGCGCAAGGTAGGGACGAATATAGGGGATGCCCTCGCCAAATGCGGTGCGGTGAAGATCGACATAGTCTTGAACAATACGATCGGCAGACATGATCACGTCCACCTGCTCAAAAAGCGGAATTACCTGCAATGCATGGTGGCCAGATGAGTTCCTGCGTAAAAGCGGGTGCGTGAGCGCGGCAACCTCCATGAACGCCTCGTGAATGGCGATCATCTCGCTTGCGGACTCCGTCATGGGAAGAATGACTTCAAAGAGCGGCGGAGAGTGAAAGCCGAGACTCTTGGCTAGGCCCGCGGCCGAGACAAGCCCCATAAATGCCCGGCCGAGACGGAACTCCGTTTCGACCTTCGGATTAGGAAGACGGAAAGTAAGAAAAAAATCCTTGCCGAGCGGGCGGTCTTTAAAAAAAAGAAAATGCTCTTGCAGTAACCGCTCAATCACGGCCTCATCCACGTATTTACCCTCCCAGTCCCACTTGTATTCGGTGATACCAAACTCGGAGTACATCCGAAAAACCTCTTCGATCTCCTGCTGGATATTGATGAATGGATTCTCGAGCCACGAAGGTTTCCTCGCGTGGTCGGGATGCTGCGTCGCCATCGTTGCCGGAATCTGTCGCCCAATCCTCTGGGCGCCCCGAATGCGAGGCTCAACGCGAGTCGTGTCGGTTCCTTCGTGAATCATGTACGAGTAACAAGGTTTCAAAATTTTGGACCGTACCGGGCTCGAACCGGTCACCTCCGCCATGCCATGGCGGCGCTCTACCAAATGAGCTAACGGCCCATACTATCAAAATGGGCAGTAGAGGATTCGAACCTCTGACCCTGCGGATGTAAACCGCATGCTCTAACCAGCTGAGCTAACTGCCCGCTATACTCCGATGCCCGGCTCGGTGTCTTCAAAAAATTCTTCGCAATAGTAACAGAGATGCCGTGTATGATTTTTCTCAGCATACGTACCCATGTCGATATGACGCTTACCGCACGTCTCATGGGTAATCTCTCTTTTATTCAGCTCCTCGCGAGAGTCTGACATAATATGTCCACTAATTCTCAAATGCGCGGGAGAGGATTCGAACCTCCACACTCTTGCGAGCGTCAGCCCCTCAAGCTGATGCGTCTACCAGTTTCGCCACCCGCGCGCACTGATTCCGTAATGGTATATCACCCCTTTTGAATCTTCAAGCGACCCGTAAAACGCTCGCCGAGTTAGGCGAGCGTTTTCTCTTTGAGCTTCTTTTTTGAGGTTCGCAGATAATAGAGTTTTGCTCGCCGTACGACTGCCTGCTTCTTTTTCTCGACCTTAACAATCGAGGGAAGCGCGACCGGAAAAATCTTTTCGACTCCGACACCGTCGGAAATCTTGCGGACTGTGATGGTCGCTCCGGTCGAATTCTTTCCCTTTCGCTTAATAACGATGCCCTCAAAAATCTGTACCCGCTCCTTCTCTTCGCCCTTCGGGTTTGTTTCTTTGATTTTTTGATGAACGCGGACCGTCATACCGGGGATGACGTCGGTGAATGCATTTTGAAGTACTGTTTCAGGCATAGTGATAGGTTAGAGTTGGTAGGTTATAGGTTAGAGGGTATCTGGGTTTTTGTCAATACGACTGACTATCTCAAGAAAGTCTTTGCCGGGTGGGCACTCATACTGCTTGGGGGAGCCGGAAAGATCCCGGAATTCCAGGACGCTCGCGTGAAGCATAAGACGACTGGCTGCACTCTCAAAAACCTCAGAATTTTTCGCGGTTTGCTTTCTTTTATAGACCGTATCGCCAACGAGTGGGTATCCGCGACTCATGAAATGCACACGAATCTGATGAGTTCGTCCCGTCTCGGGCGTCACGCGCACGAGAGAACAGCCATCAACAAACTTCTCAACGGAATAGTTCGTGATCGCCTGCCGGCCGGCTGCGGCATTACCGACAAACCGAGTCGAGTGCGATGCGCATCGCGCGATGGGAAGGTCGATCCTGCCCTCCGACGGTGTCACGATGCCCCGCACAAGAATACTGTACTCCTTGTGAACACGTCTGAGTTTGAACTGCCGCTTGAGAGAGTCAAAACTATCCTGCGTACGCGCGACCACCATGATGCCGGAGGCATCCTTGTCGAGTCGATGGACGATGCCCGGCCGCAAGGGGTCGTCACCAATCCCTTTAAGTTCGGGATACTGCTCGAGCAAGAGATCCACGAGCGTGATCTGCTCTTTTGACGGCGCGGCATGGACGATGAGCCCCGCGGGTTTGTCGACGATGAGATAGTCAGGGGTTTCGACGAGAATCTTGGGGAAGGGTATAGGGGTTAGGGTATAGGGGTTAGTGGAAGATTCGATAATTCTAATCGCGTCGCCGACTGAAAGTTTGATGCCGGTTTTTTTGGGGGGCGCCCCGTTCACGAGCACGTCGCCGCGGCCGATCATCTTTTGCACTTGCGAGCGGGTCACACGAAGTTCTTCCGCGAGATATACATCAAGCCGCTTTCCGTCATCGACTTCTTTGACGGTAATATGATTTTGATTATTGAGTTTTGACATTTGAGTTTTGAGTTGCAGTGATAAATTTTTTTGCCTTCCCCTTTGTTTTGATCCTTCCCGCCAGCTGCTCTTCGCGCAGTACGGTCAGAAGGCGGCCAATGTCGGGTCCGGGGTTCAGTTTTGTAATCTTCATGATCTCGTCCCCGTCAAGGATTGACTTTGGAAGCGCGCGTTTCATACCGGCTGTTTTCTTGAAGAGTACCAATCGCTTTTTGAATGTCCGGTACCGGTCGAGTCCTTTCACTCCTCGCTGAGTGATCGAACCTGCTCCGTCAGCGTAGGAGAGTTGCAATAGGGCGGATCCAAGGATAGCATCCCGAAAGAAATACCGCTCTATGGTCGTATTTTTAAGCGTAGAAAGGTCTGCATTGAGAATAAGGAGATGGTTCTTCACAAGCCAGTGGATGTGCTCGGGGTCGACTCCATATCCCTCGACGCTTGAGGTGCGCAGTCGCTCGCAGATACTGCGCGCGGACACGGCGCCGACCCGATCGTGGCCGTCGAAGCGAATGCGCGACACGTGATCTTTTTTAGGCGTTTTGATTGTCAGCGGCTTTCCGATGTCATGCAATAAAACCGCGAGGATGAGGAGTGCGGAAGGTGGTGTCGAGTCGAACTCTTTTACGAATGCTTTGCTCGAAAGACTTTGAAGGGCAAGGCGTGTATGCGTCCATACGTCGCCCTCGCTGTGCCATTGTTTTGGTTGAGGACAGCGCTTCATTATAGTAAGCTCCGGCATGAAGCATTCAAAAATTCCAAGCGTGTCGAAGTAATCGAATGCGACAACGGTATCTGACACAAGGGCTTTGATCATCTCGCGAGACACCAGTTCGTAGGGAACGACCCGCTCTCCTTTAATTTCGTCGTTCAGGCGGCCGACATATTCTTTTACGGCACGGAGGGTGTGCGGTGCGATTACAAAGCCGAGTTGACACGAGAAACGCACCGCGCGCAACACGCGAGTATAATCTTCTTGGAATCTCGTGTGCGGATCGCCGACCGCACGGATTGTGCGACTGGAAAGATCATTCATGCCGCCCCAGGGATCGAGGAGTTTGCCAGCGCGCAGGTCGTATGCAAGTGCGTTGATCGTAAAGTCGCGGCGCGCAAGGTCGTTTTCAATACTCATGCGATAGTCGCTTTGAATCGCGAAGTCGCGGTACTGCCCGGTGTTGGTTAGCGAAAACTCTGTCCGTGGAAGGGCGATATCGATAATCATGTTTGATTCCCGCGGAGTGAATTTGAGTACACCGAATTTTTTTCCGACGAGGTTGACGGTGCCCAAATCTTTTAAGAGTGTCTGTAATTTTGAAAGTGACACGCCGCGCACTACGAGGTCGTAGTCTTTCATGGGTCTCTTAAGAAGAAGATCGCGCACTGTCCCGCCGACAAGATAGAGCTCGCTTCCCGAGAATGCCTCAAGGATTGTGCCGCAGAAAAAAAACTCCTTCCTTTGAAGAAGTGCCTCGCCTGCCCGTTTAAGTACGGTAAACGACTTGGTCGGTAGCATATTGTGTAGTATGGCTGGTTTGCAAAAAGCGGCAAGGTGGTTTAGGATAGACTCCATGTCAGGGGCCCTTAGCTTAATGGTAGAGCACCCGGTTTGCATCCGGGAAATAGGAGTTCGATTCTCCTAGGGTCCACCAGGATCCTAAGCGACACAAACGGTTGTGTCGCGTGGAGAATCGAAGACCGCAGCGATGTCTGGCCACCAGGCCAGACCGCGAGGGGCGGCCTGCGACCGAGGCGAGCGACGGCGAGCCGAGAGTTGTAGGCGATCTCCTAGGGTCCACCAGGATCCTAAGCGACATGAAGACAACGCGCGCGTATAGCTCAGTTGGTTAGAGCGTCACATTGACATTGTGAAGGTCCGAGGTTCGAGTCCTCGTACGCGCA
>JBBTRP010000057.1:0-2659 GCA_038065125.1 Patescibacteria group bacterium | reverse complement strand
GAAAGTGGTCAAAACACTATGGACGAGAGCTGGCAAGAAGGGTCCTTCAACAAATAAAAACCCAGACGAAACCAAAGGAAGTTTCTCCGCCACTTACTATCGAGAAATCTAGTTCCATGAGTCCGAATCAGATTCGAGACTATAACGCGGAGCGGAAAGCGGCGATGGGTCAGAAAGAGGATCCGGATGTAAAACGACTCAGGACTCTTCTCAAGTGGGCTCACTCAGACGACAAAAGCTTTGACGACGACGCCATCGACTCCCTACTGCAAAATGCGTGGGAAACTGTCAAATAATAAACCTCTATGGCGGGTGATCCCCAACAACCGCACGACCCAAACACCGGCCCATCGATAGAGCCGCCGGAAGGAGGGGGCGCAGATGAGACCGTCACTCCTGCGCCGCCTGATGATGAGGCTGCTCAAAAACGAGCTCTCCTGAATCGCCTTTCGGGAGGTCGTGTTCCCGTCCTCGGCGATGCTGCTCCCGTCCCCCCGCCCGCGGATCCTACCCTCCCCCTTCCCGTTGACGTTCCACCGCCCGTCGTCGTCGTTCCAGCAGCTGCTCCCGTCCCTGCTGTGAATCCTCGCTTAACTCCCGGGCACAGGGCTCTTTTGGATAGAATAGCGGCGCAGTCTGAACAGGTGCTGGCCGGGGTCCCGCCAGAAGCTGCCGCAAGAGCGCCTGCACCACAAGCAGACCCTGCCGCGGCTGGAGCTGCCGCCGGTCGTCCCGCTCGTGCCGAGCAACCCCCTGCCGGCGCACCAGCCGCTCCGGCCGCCCAGCCGCGTGCTGAGCAGGCGGAGACGCAAGCGGAGCGGTATGCGCGTATTACTGAAGAGATCAATCGGCGGCCGAGTGTCCGCGTCACGCCGGAACAGGCTGTTGTCGCGGTTACGGTTGGTGAAGATGAGGAGTTTACCCTTCCCTACCCGGAGGCGCTTTCTCAACAGGAGCGGCTACAATTCGTTGAACGCATCCAGACGTTGATCGAGTCGATCGAGTTTGATTTTAAAATCGGAAAAAGCCCCTCCATCAATCTTCGTTTCCGCCGCCGCGCCGACCGAGAGCTGCGAGACGTGTCCGGGGAAAATCCAATCCCGGGGGATTACAGCACGCTTCTCTCACTCCTCAAGCGCACCGGCAACACAAACGCGCTGCCGCAAGAAACGCCGACCGAAGCGCAGGAGCGAAGCGCACACATCGAACGCAATGGCCTGATCGCCGAACGGCTCGAACGGCTTCTCAAAAAAGCAATTGAACTCAACCCGACCGGCACGCCACGCAGACAGCAGCAGGCTGCCGGTACCGAAAAACGCACCGAACTTGCGCAAGTACTCGCGGCAGGCTTCTCGTTCCGCGCAAAAGGGGAAGAGCTGGAACAAACGGTCGAGGGCGCGACAAAAAAAATCGCTCTCTCTGAAGATTTACAAAAGGACACAGCACGTCGCGCGACTGCGCTTAAAGAGCTCCAGGCGTTTTCCACACCGGGACGCGCGGGGTTTTTCCTGGATGCGGCAAAAAATGAAGTCGACGTGATCGGTGTTGGCGCTGCAGGCGGGCCGGTCTCGATTGCAACACAAACGTCGTTTCTTGAGCTGCATACTCAACTTGCTGATCTTCGAAAAAAAGGAGTGCCGATTCCCGCAGAGCAGCAGGTGAGATACTTGGACAAGCGGAACCGGATGCTTGAGTATGTCGTGGAGCAAATCGTTCAGAAAGCTCTTGCCGACTTCGAGTCGCGTACCGCGCCGACTCCGGCAGCGGCCGAATCCCAAGCGCGTGCCGAGACAACCGCAGGCAAGTTCGACGCTCGCATTACTCAGCGGATATCGGCCGCAAAACGCGAGGCGCGCGGAATTGAAATCGTCAGAAACCTTCCCGTCATCAAACAGATTTCCGACTTTTTTACCGGGTACCGCCGCCACGCAAAATGGACGACTGTGGTAAGTCTTGGCGCGCTGGGCGCCTCACTCGGGATTACGGCTGCGGGCGTTCTCTTCCCCGGATTTGCGGCGGCAGGCGCGATCGGCGGAGCGATCGCGGCGTTTCGTCAATTTATCGCTGGTCCGGTCACCTTCCTCTCGCTCTTTGACCTCATGCAGCGCGGTGCCGAAAAAAAACAGCGCGGTGCAAAGGGGCTCCTTCGTACCATGACGCCGGAAGAAATTACCGCGCTCACCCGTGAGCAGGTATTTGAGCACATGGCCACAATCGAGATCGACCGCAAGATCAAAAACGTCGACATCGAGAAGTGGCTCTCCAAAAATTTCAAAGCCCAGATGGGCGATGAGTACGAGACCAACCTGGGGACGACCTACCTCGGACTTCAAGATCGTCTCAAATCCTTTGCCCAAGAAACCTATCAGCAAGAAGAGGTGGTGATCAAAGCGCAAGCGCTCTCTCCGGAGCAAGAAAAACTGCGCCTTGATCGCGCACTGAACGGTTCGCTTGATCGAATGATCAAGGAGGTTTCCGACCGCAAAGGCGGAAAGGCGTTCCAACAAATGGGCGGCGTTGTTGCGCGACTATTAACTGCCGCTGCCGGTGGATGGTTTGTGGGAAGCGGAAAGTTTGCCCAGGCAATCGGTGGAGCGGTCCACACGGCAACACACGGCCAGGAAACGCTGAACTCGCTGGCAAAGTTTTTCCACCTCGA
>JBBTRP010000056.1:0-1229 GCA_038065125.1 Patescibacteria group bacterium | reverse complement strand
CCATAAACCCCTCTGTCGCCTGCAAACCACTTGTAAACCCTTCAAAGACCCGCACCTGCACAACGTGCAGTAAAGATGTTTGGACCAATACTTCTTGGAGCACCTGCGATGACTCGACAAGTAAGCAAACCCTCGAACAAACGGAGACGTTCAACTGCGAAGCGGATAGCAACGACGAAGGCGCAGTAGGAACAACCACCTATGTCGTTAGTGGTGTAACCGGTACCGTAAAGACAAAAACAGAGATCGCAAGCACTTCTCCAAAACGCTACACGCGAGTTCTTGAAGTCGGCTGCACTCCTCCCGTCGGAGGCAATCTTCCTACCGGTGACATCAAAGGACAAACCCTCCGATACAACGGCGCCAAATGGGAAAAGACCGCAGCAGTCTTTAACTTTGATGGTCCCAAGGTGGGTGTCGGCACCGGCTTTTCCATCGCCGCGGCTCCCACAGAGATCTTGCAGGTCTCCGCACAAGGCAACGACGCCCTCTCTGCTCGTCTCCTTATCTCCGATCCCGACCCGTACGCCGCAGCAACACCAAATAATCCCGAGCTTCAATTCCAATACGCAACCACAACTGCTTCCGGCACAGAAAAGAACTGGCACTGGTCTCTCTTTGTCGACAAAGCTCCGGGCGCAAGCCTCAATAGTTTCAACATCTGGGGCGCCGGCTACGACAGTACGACGGCAGGAGGCGGCTCAACCCGTCTCACCATCCTCCCGAACGGGTACGTTGGCATTGGCATCGCCACTCCCGAACTTCCCCTCCAGATCGATCATGCGACCGCACCCTTCCTCGGGTTTCGCACCGCAGGAGCGGGAACCCCCGCAAACGCCGTACGCTTCACCGTGGGTGCGCGGGAAAGCACCGCGGCAAACCGCGCAGAGATCGAGGTCCAGTCAAAACACGACCTCGCCTTTTTCACCTCCTCCACATTGCGAGCCGTAATCTCTTCCGATGGCTCCTTCGTAATCGGCACCTCCACCCAATTTGCCGACCCGGCAGCGTTCCTCGTCCACAAAGCCGCCGTGCCGGGCACCGGGTTTATCACCGGGGAGGGGACCTCAAGTCTCGACGCTGGTCGCCAAATCATTGTGCCATCTATCAATCCAGGTCTCGTGCCCGTGCCTCCGCCTGGAAGCGAGTCGGGTAGAAGTGGAGACGCGCAACCCCCGGTATATACCCCGCCGGCGCCAGTAGGTGGAGACGGAAGCGCCGGCCCTGCT